>JACQJP010000046.1 GCA_016204975.1 Elusimicrobiota bacterium | reverse complement strand
GTGATGGCGCTGGTCAGCGTCGTCTTGCCGTGGTCTACGTGCCCGATCGTCCCCACGTTCACATGCGGCTTGGTCCGGTCAAATTTCTCTTTGGACATAGCTCTAAATTCCTCCTCTCTTTTTATCTTTTACTCTCGGCGGTTGCCGCATTGGCCTTGGCGACAATGCCCTCGGAAATCTGTCTCGGGATCTCCTCGTAATGGCTGGGCTCCAGGTTAAAAGAAGCCCGCCCCTGAGACAAAGAACGGGCGGAGGTAGCATAACCAAACATCTCCGCCAGGGGCACGGTACCATGGATAAATCGGACGTTGGAGCGAGTCCCCATCTCTGCAATCCTAGCTCGCCTGGCATTGAGATCCCCGATGATATCCCCCATATACTCCTCGGGGGTCAACACCTCAACCTTCATGATGGGCTCTAAAAGAACCGGGCCGGCCTTCCGGGCTCCGCTGCGCAAAGCCATGGCCCCGGCAATCTTAAAGGCTATCTCGGAGGAATCCACTTCGTGGTAGGAACCATCCACCAAAATCACCCGGAGATCCACCAGGGGATATCCCGCCAGCGCCCCGCCCGGAAGAGCCTCACGAACCCCTTTCTCCACCGCGGGGATATACTCCTTCGGAATCCGACCCTGAGTAATTTTATTGACAAATTCAAAACCTTTCCCTGTTTCCAACGGCTCCAGCTCCAAAAATACATGCCCGTACTGCCCCCGACCTCCACTTTGCCGGATAAACTTTCCCTCCTCCGAGACCTTTTTGCGGATGGTTTCTTTGTAAGCCACCTGCGGACGTCCGATGTTGGCCTGCACATGAAACTCTCGAAACATGCGATCGGTAATAATCTCTAGATGCAACTCCCCCATTCCAGAAATGATGATCTGCCCAACCTCGTGATCGGTGCGCACGGTGAAGGTGGGGTCCTCTTCGGCTAAGCGGCCCAACGCAATGCCCATCTTCTCCTCATCCGCCTTGGACTTGGGTTCAATCGCCACCGAAATCACGGGGTCTGGAAACTTAATGGATTCCAAGAGAATCGGATGATCTTCATCACACAAGGTCTCGCCCGTGCCGGCGTTTTTCAGAGCCACCGTGGCGGCAATATCCCCCGCATAGACCTCCTGGATCTCTTCTCTTTTATTAGCATGCATCCTCAAAATTCGGCCCACCCTCTCGCGGGTGGCGCGCTTGGAGTTATAGACCTGCCCCCCCGTCGCCAAGGTTCCGGAATAGACCCGAAAAAACGCCAGCTTCCCCACGTAGGGATCTGTCTGCAGCTTAAACAGCAAGGCGCTGAAGGGAGCCTGGTCTTGGCTGGCTCTCGACGTCTGCTGTGAGGTATCCGGGTGTTTGCCTTCCACAGGAGGCAGGTCCAGCGGAGACGGCAAAAAATCACAGACGGCATCTAGCAAAGCCTGAACCCCCTTATTCTTATAGGCAGCGCCGCACAAAACCGGAAAGATCTTTCCCGCCACCACGCCCGATCGCAAGGTCCGGCGGATCTCCTCCGGCGAAAAGGAGGACGCATCCTCCAGGTATTTCTCCAAAAAACTGTCCTCCAGCTCCGCCAGCTTCTCCAAAAGCCCCTCGCGATACTTCTGAGCCGCGCCCCGCACGAACTCCGGAATCTCCACTACCTCAAACTGGACCCCCAGGTCCTCCTTCCAGATACGCGCCTTCATCTCGATTAAATCCACAACCCCTTGAAACCGATCCTCCGCCCCAATCGGAATCTGTATGGGCACGGCGTTGCCCCCCAGCTTCTCATGGATGGACTGAACCGATAGATAAAAATCAGCCCCCACCCGATCCATCTTATTGATGAAGGCCATGCGGGGAACATGGTATCGATCCGCCTGGCGCCAGACCGTCTCGGACTGGGGCTCCACCCCCTGTACGCCGTCAAAAACCACGACCGCCCCATCTAAGACGCGCAGAGAACGCTCCACCTCCGCGGTAAAATCCACGTGGCCCGGGGTATCGATGATATTGATATGGCAGTCCCTCCAAGTACAATAGGTGGCGGCCGAGGTGATCGTAATGCCACGCTCTCTTTCCTGGGGCATCCAGTCCGTGATCGTCGTTCCCTCGTGCACCTCTCCTAGCTTGTGGATTCGGCCCGTATAAAACAGAATGCGCTCGGTCGTGGTCGTCTTCCCAGCATCAATGTGCGCGATGATGCCGATATTGCGAACCTTCTCCATCGGAAACTGTCTCGGCATTTATATTACCATGGGGCTTTTGCAAATTACCATCGGTAATGGGCAAAGGCCCGGTTGGACTCCGCCATCCTATGCGTATCCTCCCGCTTCTTAAAGGCTGTGCCCTCCTTGCGGCTGGCTGAGGAGATCTCCTCCGAGAGTCCCTCAAAAAGCGGCCGCCCTTTCTTCTCTCGAGCGGCCCGAATCAACCAGCGCATGGCCAGAGTCGCTCCCCGGCGGGCCGCCACCTCCATCGGAACCTGATACGTCGCCCCCCCCACACGACGCGGACGCACCTCCAGCACGGGACGCACATTTTCCACCGCCTGATCAAAAACAGCCAGGGGATCCGCCGCCCCCTTCTCTCGGATGTGGTCCAGGGCTCGATACACGACTCTCTCCACAGTCGTCTTTTTCCCACAAAAGTTTATCTTGTTGATAAACCGAGACAGCAGAACAGAATGGTAACGAAAGTCCGGGGCCGGATCCGGACGCCGCTCTCTGGGTCTTAGTCCTTTTCTAGGCATCGGATCTATCCTTTAGGGTCACGGACCCTTAGGTCGCTTGGCTCCATACTTTGAGCGCCCCTGTTTGCGGCCTTCCACGCCCCCGGTATCCAGCACTCCACGGATCACATGGTAGCGGACCCCCGGAAGATCCTTGACCCGCCCCCCCCGAATCAGCACAATGGAGTGTTCCTGTAGATTGTGCCCGACCCCGGGAATATAGCTGGTCACCTCAAAGCCGGAAGTGAGCTTCACGCGCGCCACCTTCCGCAGAGCCGAGTTGGGTTTCTTGGGGGTGGTGGTGTATACCCGGGTGCAGACCCCGCGCCTCTGGGGGCACCCGGCCAGCGCCGGAGACTTGGTGCGGGTTCGAGCAGGCTGCCTCCCATAGCGGACGAGTTGATTAATGGTGGGCATGGAATTTCCTGACAGCCAAGCCTGTTCCGGCCGGGACGACGCGTCCAATGATCACATTCTCCTTGAGTCCCTGCAAACCATCCGAATGCCCGGAGGCGGCCGCCTCGGTCAAAACGCGCGTGGTCTCCTGAAAGCTTGCGGCAGAGATAAAAGATTCACTCGCCAGCGAGGCCCGCGTGATTCCCAGCAGAATCGGCTGAGCCTGAGCCCTTTCCCCTCCATTTTTCCGCACCTGCCCATTGACCCGCTCAAATCGAAAACGGCCGACGATCTCCCCAGCCAGAAAATGCGTGTCTCCGCTTTTGGTGATCTTCACATTCTCCAGCATCTGCCGGACCACCACCTCGATATGCCGATCGTTAATCACGACACCCTGCAAGCGGTAGACCTCCTGAACGGCATTGACCAGATATTCCTGAACCTCCTTGACCCCCTTGACGCGCAAGATGTCATGGGGGTTGATCGAGCCGTCCGTCAAGGGGTCCCCCACCCCGACACGATCCCCTTCATAAACCACCAGGTGCTTTCCCTGCGGAACGGTGTATTCCCGAATGACGTTGGTTTCCTCATTTTTTACCGCCACCCGAAGCGCCCCTCGAGCGGTCGTCCCCAGGCTGACCACTCCTTCAATCTCCGAGATGACTGCAGCATTGCGAGGCTTTCGGGCCTCAAAAAGCTCGGAGACCCTTGGTAAGCCCCCGGTGATATCCCGGGTCTTAGTCACTTCCTGGGGAATCTTGGCCAATACATCCCCCACCGTCACCTCCTGACCGTTTTCCACCAGAAGCCCGGTATCCAAGGGAAGGGGATAAGAGGCCACCTTCTTTCCCTTCTTATCCAGCACCACCGCCTGCGGATGCAGTTTCTCGGCGCGATGGGCAATGATGGTGCGTTCAATCAGCCCCGTGATTTTATTTTTCTCCTCATGAAGCGTGATGCCTTCCATCACATCCAGCAGTTTGATCTTGCCGGCATGCTCAGTCAAGATCGGTAGGGAGTAAGGATCCCACTCCGCCATGATCTCCCCCGCCGCGATCTTGCGCCCCGCGATGACCTTGAGCCTGGCCCCATACCGAATCTGATAGGACTCTCTCTCCTTCTTGGTCGCAGGATCTAAGACCTTTAATAGCCCATGGCGGGAAACGCACAGAATCTGCCCCTCCTTGTTCTCGAGGCTGCGGACATTTTCAAAAGCCGCCACCCCGTCGTTTAAGGCCACCACCTGGGATCTCTGAATAATGCGGGAGGCGGTCCCCCCGATATGAAAGGTCCGCAGGGTCAGTTGGGTTCCCGGCTCGCCTATGGACTGCGCGGCGATAATCCCCACCGCCTCTCCCGGTTCCACCATTCTACCGGTGGCCAAATTCATGCCGTAGCACTTCGCACAAATCCCGGGCTCGCTCTCGCAGGTTAAAACAGAGCGTACCCGAACCGTCTCCACACTGGCCTTCTGAACCTCGCGGGCCAGCTCTGCGGAGATGGGCTGGGCCGCCTGCGCGATCACCTTCTCTTTGAGCTTGCCCTTCTCATCGGCAACGGCGGCGGCGACATCCTCTAAAGCCACCCGCCCCAGAATGCGCTCCTCCAATGTCTCGATGACATCCTCGCCGCTGGAAAGCATTCCCACCCGCACCCCGTTTAAGGTGCCGCAATCTTCCTCCGTCACGACGATGTCGTGGCAAACATCCACCAGCCGCCGGGTGAGATAACCCGCATCGGCGGTTTTGAGCGCCGTATCGGCCAAGCCCTTTCGACCGCCATGGGTGGAGATGAAATACTCCAGCACCGTCAATCCCTCGCGGAAATTGGCGATGACCGGAGACTCAATGATCTCCCCTAGGCCTCCGGTCAGTTTTTTTTGGGGCTTGGCCATCAGTCCCCGCATCCCAGCCAGCTGTCGTACCTGCTGCCGAGATCCCCGGGCCCCGGAATCCGCCATTAAAAACACGGAGTTAAAGCGGGGACGGGCAGGCTTAAAAGGGACCCTCTCTTCTTTCTTCATCTCATCAAACATAATATCCGCAATTTGATCGGTCACATGAGTCCAGATGTCGATGACCTTGTTGTAGCGCTCACTCTCCGTAATGGCACCGATCTGGGCCTGCCTTTCGATCTCCTTGACCTGCTGCTGGGCCTTTTGAATCAATTCTTTCTTGATGGCGGGAACCTTCAAGTCCGAGATGGAGATGGAAAGACCCGAAAGCGTAGCGTACCGATATCCCAACTTTTTCATGTCATCCAAAAGCACCACCGTATCGTAGTGGCCCAGCTCTTTATAGCACCGCTCCACCAATTGGGAAAGCTCCTTTTTGGCGACGGGCTGGTTGATAAAACGCAGTTTCTCCGGAACAGATTGGTTAAAGAGGACCCGCCCCACCGTTGTATAGTCTTTCCACAGCGCGGGGTTCCCGCGTTCCCTTTCCGAAAGCTCCGACTCCAGGAGGGTATTGACTCCAGAGAGCTTGATCTTGGCATGCAGATCCACCCTGCCGTTCTGGTAAGCCATCACCACCTCGCCCGGGGTGGAGAACAGCATCCCCTCCCCCTTCACTCCAGACTTGGCTTTGGTCAGGTAGCAAATCCCCAACACCATATCCTGGCTGGGAACCGTAATGGGCCTTCCGGAAGCGGGAGACAAAATATTGTTCGGGGCATACATCAAAACCCGCGCCTCCAGTTGCGCCTCTGGAGAAAGCGGAACATGAACCGCCATCTGGTCTCCGTCGAAATCCGCGTTAAACGCCGCACAGGTCAAGGGATGAAGCTGGATGGCCTTCCCCTCAATCAAGACCGGTTCAAAAGCCTGAATGCCCAGGCGATGCAGCGTCGGTGCACGGTTGAGCAAAATAGGATGTTTTTTGGTGATCTGCTCCAGGATATCCCACACCTCCAGGCGAGTCTTCTCCAGCATACGCTTGGCCGCCTTCAAGGTCACGTTCTCTTTTTTCATCAGCTCCCGAATAATGAAGGGTTTAAAAAGTTCCAAGGCCATCTCTTTGGGAAGCCCGCATTGGTTTAGTTTCAGGCCGGGGCCCACCACGATCACGCTTCTTCCCGAATAGTCCACCCGCTTTCCCAACAGATTCTGCCGGAAGCGCCCCTGCTTGCCCTTCAAGATATCAGACAAAGACTTCAGCGGCCGATTGCCCGCCCCGATCACCACCTTTCCCCGAGCTCCGTTTTCCAACAGAGCATCCACCGCCTCCTGGAGCAGACGTTTCTCGTTATAAACCATCACCTCCGGAGCTTTCAGGGCCTCAATATGCTTTAAGCGGTTATTGCGGTTGATAATTCTGCGGTACAAATCGTTTAAATCCGAGGTGGCAAATCGCCCCCCCTCCAACGGCACCAAGGGTCGCAGATCCGGCGGAATAACAGGCAACAGGGTCAAAATCATCCACTCCGGTCGATTGCCGCTGGCCACAAAACCCTCCAGAACCCGCAAGCGTTTGATGAGGCGGCTCCTTTCCCCCTCCGACTGAACCGTCTTGATTTTTTCCCGTAAAACCTTTCCTTCCTTCTCACAATCCACCTTTTCCAGAAGCTTCCGAATCACCCCGGCCCCGATACCCACCTTGAGTTTCGACTTAAATTCCGCTTTCGCCTTTTGGTGCTCTTCCTCCGTCAAAAGGTCCTTGGCTTTGAAAATCACTTTGCCTGAGGAATTCGTCAAGTCCTCCAAAACGACATAGCGGGCATAGTAAACGACGCGCTCCAAATCCGAAAGCCTCAGGTTCAAGACCGTTCCCACCCGGGAAGGAGTCTTGCGCAAAAACCAGATGTGCCCGACAGGAACCGCAAGCTCAATGTGACCCATCCGTTCCCGACGCACCTTCGACTCGGTCACCTCCACCCCGCAACGGTCACAGACCACGCCTTTGAACTTGATCCACCGATACTTGCCGCAAGAGCACTCATAATCGCGGACCGGGCCGAAAATTCTCTCGCAGAAAAGCCCGTCCCGCTCCGGACGCAGGGTACGATAGTTGATGGTTTCGGGCTTGCGAACCTCTCCGCAGGACCAGGAGCGGATATGTTCGGGGCTGGCGATCCCCAACTTAACCAGATCAAAATCCAGGAAATCCAGCGCGGGCACCTTCTTGCGCTTTCGAGCCCCACCCCCACCCCCCAAAATCCGACGAGCCTCTATGGCCGCCTGCGACATCTTCATGATTGCTGGGTCCTCTTCTTGATTAAGATCGGGTCCTTCACGGGCTTAGCGCCATTGGGGCTGGATCCGTCCCGGCCCTTGACCAACTCCACATGGAGCCCTAACGCTTGCAGTTCTTTGACCAAGACCTTAAAGGATTCCGGCACACCGGGCGGATGGGGAGTCCCTCCTTTGATAATGGCCTCATACATCTTGTTCCGGCCGGTCACATCATCTGATTTCACCGTCAGAAACTCCTGGAGGAGATAGGCTGCGCCGTAGCCCTCCACCGCCCAAACCTCCATCTCTCCGAATCTCTGCCCGCCAAACTGGGCCTTACCTCCCAACGGTTGCCGTGTAATCAAAGAATAGGGGCCGGTGGAGCGGGCATGGATCTTATCCTCCACCAAATGGATCAGTTTCATGAGATACATGTAACCCACAGTGGCCTTTTCCATAAACGGCTCCCCGGTTCGGCCGTCATAAAGCGTAATCCGGCAATCGTCGGTCGGCAGATAATGCTCCGGAACCCCCTGTTTTCTTAGGTGTTCCTTGGCCTGACGGGCCATATTGGTAATCTCCTCCTCCTTGGCCCCATCGAAAACAGGACAAACCATCTGCACATCCAACACATGGGCCGCCCAACCCAGCATGGTCTCCAAAAGCTGCCCCACATTCATCCGCGAAGGCACCGAAAGGGGGGACAACACCATATCCACGGGCGTACCATCCGGAAGATGGGGCATATCCTGCTGGGAAATGACCTTGGCCACCACCCCCTTATTGCCATGTCGGCCCGCCAGCTTATCCCCGATCTGAAGACGCCTCTTGCAGGCCACATAGACCTTCACCACCTTGTTGACCGTGACGGGCAGCTCATCTCCCCGCTTGATGTTCTCCCGCTCCTTCTGAAAACCTCCCCGGATTCTTTTCTCCATGACCTTAAAAAAGCTCTCCAGATGCTTTTTCTGAAGATCCTGCTGCGTCCGGGACAGCTCCTCCAAAGCGGCAAAGGCCTGCTTCCTTTGCTCCCTCAAACCGGCGAGGTCTCCCTGCGACTCACGCTCCACCTCCGCCAACCGCTCTTTCTCCTCCTTACGGGAGAGCCTCTCCGGGCGCACAAAAATTCTGGTGTCAATGACCTGCCCGGACACCCCCGGGGGAACCCGCAAAGAGGCGTCCTGCACATCCTCCGCCTTCTTGCCGAAAATCACTTTCAGCAGCCTCTCTTCCGGGGTCAACTGCTGCTCCCCCTTGGGGGTCACCTTGCCCGCCAAAATGTCCCCCGGAACAACCACCGTCCCCGCCACCACAATGCCGTTTTCATCCAGATGCTCCAAGTTTTCCGATCCGACATTAGGAATGTCGCGGGTGATCTCCTCCGGCCCCATCTTGGTATCCCTGGCTTCCACGTCAAACTCCTGGATATGAATGGAGGTAAAGACATCCTCATGCACCAAGCGGTCGGAAACCAGGATTGCATCTTCAAAATTAAAGCCTTCCCAGGGCATGAAAGCCACCAAAAGATTTTTTCCCAAAGCCAACTGGCCCCGAGAGACTGCCGGACCATCCGCCAAAACCTGCCCTGCGGAAACCTTCTGTCCATGTTCCACCACCGGAATTTGATTGACGCAGGTATCTTGGTTGGACCGATTAAATTTTTTCAGCTCATAGATATCGACCCCGGGCTCGCCCTCCTCCGAATAAACCGCGATCCGATTGGCAACCACATAAACCACCCGACCCCCCCTGCGGGCCAAAACAACCACTCCGGAGTCCTGAGCCACCCTTGCCTCCACCCCTGTGGCCACCAGCGGAGACTCCGTTCTCAAGAGAGGAACGGCCTGCCGTTGCATATTGGATCCCATGAGCGCCCGGTTGGCATCGTCATGCTCCAAGAAAGGAATGAGGGCCGCGGAAACAGAAACCACCTGCTTGGGAGAAACATCCATGAAGTCCACCCGGGAAGGTTCCACCCGGGGATAATCGGACCGGTAGCGGCAAGAAATCAGATCCGAGGCCAAGCGTCCATTCTGGCTAATCGGCACGTTGGCCTGGGCCACCACCATATCATGCTCTTGATCCGAGGTGAGGTAGGTGACCTCCTGAGTCACCTTGCCCCGCACCACCTTCTGATAGGGGGATTCGATCAAACCATACTCGTTGATCCGGGCGTAACATGCCAACGAGGTGATGAGTCCGATATTGGGTCCCTCCGGAGTCTCAATGGGACAGATGCGGCCGTAATGCGTGTAATGGACATCGCGCACCTCAAACCCCGCGCGCTTGCGGTTCAAACCTCCCGGCCCCAAGGCCGAAAGCCGCCTCTTATGGGTCAGCTCCGCCAGGGGATTGGTTTGGTCCATAAATTGAGAGAGCTGCGAGGTCCCGAAAAATTTTCGGAGGATCCCCACCACGGGAGCAGTGTTCACCAGGGCGCGGGGGGTAAGGATCCCCTTATCCTGGACATTCATCTTTTCCCGCACCATGCGCGCAATCTGAGCCAACCCCACCCGGACCTGGTTTTCCAACAGCTCCCCCACCGCCCGGACTCGGCGGTTGCCGAGGTGATCAATGTCATCCACCTCCACCGCGCACCCCTCCAGCTGTTCTAAGCCGTCATTGAGCGCCAGTAGATACTGAATGGTCACGATCAGGTCTTCCAGGGCCAAGGTTCGCCGCCTCTCGGCAGGAGTCTCAAACTTAAAACCCTTTAGCCTGCTCAGCTTTTCAAAGAGGGGTCGCAGCTTCCTTAGGATCTTATAGCGCCCCACCCTTCCCAGATCGTATTTTCTGAGGTTTTTAAAGATCAGGTTGTCCAGGTACACCTCCGCCTGTCCCGGAACCACAAACTCCTGGGCCCGCAACCGCTTATAGATTTCCTGCTGAGCCTCCTGAGGGGTCTTCATCGAATCCCGCTTTAAGGTCTCCAACAGAGTGGGATTCTTGACCGCCGCATCCCCCGAAATGACCGAGATCTTTCCAATCTTGGCGTTGGAGAGCTTGCGAATCAACTCCGGGGTCAGGACCTGTCCCGCCTCGACCAAAACCTCCCCACTGGACTTATGGGCCACATCCTCCAGAACCACACGGCCCGCCAAATCCTGTGCTCGAGAAGGTTGGAAAGCAATCTCCTCCTCCGGATAAAAAAGGCGAAGGATACTGCCGTCGCTCTCCAACCCACAGGCCCTCAGGAAGGTCGTGACGGGAAATTTGCGTTTCCGGTCAATTCGGACATATAAGGCATTGGCTAAATCGAATTCGAACTCCACCCACGCTCCCCGATAGGGGATGAGGCGAGCAAAATACAGGGGTTTTCCGGAGGAGGAAATCTTCTTCTCCTCATCCTCCTCAAAGATCACCCCTGGAGAGCGGTGCAGCTGGCTCACCACCACCCGTTCCGCGCCATTGATGATAAAGGAGGCATTCTCCGTCATAAGCGGCAGATCGCAGAGAAAAATCTCCTGCTCCACGATCTCCTTCAGCTTCCCGTTGGGCTGCCTGGCGGAAAGCCGAAGCACCGCCCTGACCGGGGCAGAGTAGGTGGCATCCCGAGCGCGGGCCTCCTCTGCGCTATAGCGGGGTTCCGCCGTCTCGTAGCGGACGAAATCCAAAACCAAGGTTTCATCGTTGTTGGTAATGGGAAAGACGTCCATGAAAGAGGCCTGCAATCCCTGGATCTTGCGCTTGTCCTCAGGAATCTCCGGCTGCAGAAATTCCCGAAAGGAGCGCTTCTGCATCTCCAGGAGATTGGGAAGCCCTACCACATTGCTGATTTTTGAGAAGTTAATTTGCGGTCGCAACGTTCCCCTCCCTCACTTGAGTTCCACCGCTGCCCCTACCTCGGCCAGCTTTTTCTTCCATTCCTCCGCTTGGGGCTTAGGAAGTCCGTCCTTCACCATCTTGGGAGCTCCCTCTACAAGATCCTTCGCTTCCTTGAGGCCCAGGCCGGTCAGCTCTCGAACCACCTTGATGACCTGAATCTTCTTCTCTCCCGCAGCAGCCAGATGCACCGCAAAGTCCGTCTTCTCCTCCGCCGGAGCTTGCGCATCTGCGGCAGAAACCCCCGAGGCGGGTGCGGCCCCGGACGCCTGCGGCAGCGCCTGAACTCCGAACTTTTCCTCCAGAGCCTTCACGAGCTCCGCCAAGTCCATCACCGTCAAGTTCGAGATGGCCTCCAAAATGGCATCCTTCCCTTCCGGTTTTGTCGTCATGGTTCCTCCTCTTTGTCGCGCCCTCAGCGTTCTTTTGCTTTTTGAATCGCCTGCAAAACGTAAACCAGGTCCCGGTGAAGCACGCCCAGCACGTTCACCATCCGGGAAAGCGGCGCGGCGACGGATGCCGTCAGACGTCCCAAAAGAACCTGCCTAGAAGGCAACCGCGCCAGGTTTTGAAAATCTTCCAGGGAGATCCACCGGCGGAAAACGACGCCCCCCTTGACCTTGATTTGGGGATAGTCCTTTCCAAATCGAGCCAGCTCTTTCAAGCCAGGCAGAGGATCCTCTGCCTGGCTAAACAGCACGGCCACCGGCCCGTTCCAAACCTCCGGAGACTCCACCGAAACCTCCGCCTCCTTGAGAGCCTTTTGAAACAGCGTGTTTTTTACGATGCGCAGTCCACAGCGATGGGATCTTAAACCCCTGCGCAACTCACAAAGACCTGCAAAGTTTACCCCCTGATAATCGGCAAAGACGAGGTGGGTCGCCGCCTTGACCTCATGCGCCAGATGCCGCACTCTCTCTTTTTTCTGCTCCCTGGTCAGCCTCATCTCTCAATCCGGCTTATTTAAATCTCCACTCCAACCCCGCTGAAATCCTGGTCGCCTCCACGAAAGAAGCCTCCAAAACAAAGGCCTCATGGGAATAAAGCCCGAGGCGCAGCCCCAAAAAGGGAGAGACGCCGTCGCGCCCGCCCCCAACCCTCTCTCCATCGTCTAAATCCTTGAGGGTGGACCGCACCCGGGACCACTGCACGCCTCCATAAGGCTCCAGTCTCCCAAAACGCCTGGACAACTGCAGGGACACCTGGTACTGATCCAGGGTGAGCCTCTGATGGACGGACTCCGACCCTCCGGCACCCAGGCGCAGGCGATTCATCAGGTAGCTGGACCTCAAGAAGCTCGCATCCACCGCCACCGCAGGGGTCACCGGAGTTTCCGGAACTACCACCGCCTTGCTCCCGAATCCCCAGGTCCAACCCACCCTCTGCCCGGTCAACGTATTGGTGACCGCAACGGAGGGAACATCCACGGAATAATTCCCTGCTCCGACCACCGCATAATACTGCAGGTTCTCCCAGGGTTGAGCGATGAGCTTGAGGGCGCTGTTTTCCCCCTCTCCCTCCAAAGGCAGAGCGGAGTTGGTTTCGCTAAAAAAACTGGTGCCGTTAGGACCCTGGATCTGGTCGGTCCCGGTCACCTCCCACTCCAGCTCCTGGTCAAAGACCCGGGAATGATAAAAAACAAGCCTGAGAGAACCCTCTCCGATCTGCCGCGCGGAACTCATCAACTCCGTAGCGCCCACGCGTTGCACAAGAGCCGCCGAAAACACAAGCACTCCAAAGATGCCAACGGAAAGCCGGCTCAGAAGTCTCATGGTTGAATCATGGGCCAGCAGCGACCTACTCTCTCATGACCCTACGGTCACAATACCATCGGCCCTGATAGTCTTAACTGCCGTGTTCGGAATGGGAACGGGTGTTTTCCTATCGGAGTAGCCACTGGCCCCACCACCTCTTCTTCCAACCCGCCGGAGGCGGATGGGAATTTTCTGCCAAGAGCGGGAGTTACCCGCTCTCTGGAAAAAGAAGTGGTGGGGAATCCAAAAATATGGTCAAGCCTCACGGCAGATTAGTACCGGTAAGCTTAAATCCTTGCGGATCTTACACACCCGGCCTATCGACGTCGTAGTCTTCGACGTGCCTTTAGCTCCCTGACTTGCGCCAGGGAAAGGGAAACCTCATCTTGGGGCCGGCTTCACGCTTAGATGCTTTCAGCGTTTATCCATTCCGAACGCCGCTACCCAGCTGTACTCCTGGCGGAATAACTGGGAACACGGGAGGTTCGTCCAGCCAGGTCCTCTCGTACTATGGCCAGATCCCCTCAAGTTTCCTACGCCCACGGTAGATAGGGACCGTCAATGCTGTTACTTTCATGACCTCTTGTTTTCTAAAAACGAGAGGCGGTCAGGCATTTCTGCCGGACTCTGCATGTTGCCATGCAGTTCGGACTATATCTTCACTCCGACACAGTGCCGGAGGTCTGGCGTATAGTCTCTGAGGTTCCCGATTTAAGACTGCGAATCTTCTTCTGACCCTGAGCCGTTCGATGAGCGCCGCAAGCAATAATCTCCACCGCCTTGGCGAAGCGTTCGAACGAATCTGCCTTTACAAGCAGCGGGTTCTTGCGGAAAAAAGGGATGATTTTACAAGCCAGTTCCTTCGTGCTCTTGACAACAAACACGCTTGTACCCGACCTGTCATATTTCGGCTTCACATATCCACAACCAAAGTAAGCTTTGAGTTCCAGAAGCACTGCGACAGGCTTTTGGCTAACCTGAAACTCACAGCATTTCCTTTGACCATCCAAGATATAGAAGCACCCTTCCCCATCCACAAGCCCACAGATGTAATCAGGCGTCAGCACTCTCAGCTCTTTCACCGGTTACCTGCGGATAATCCCGGCACGGCACCGGGACTTCCCCGCATACAGCCAGATTTATAGACAGCAGGTCTCTACTGTCTCACGACGTACTGAACCCAGCTCACGTACCGCTTTAATGGGCGAACAGCCCAACCCTTCCCACCGGCTACAGCGGGAGGATGCGATGAGCCGACATCGCGGGTTCCTCAGGCTTTCACCTGAGACCAGACTATACCTTCACCCTGTTCTATGAACAGGGGCCGGCGTGTGATGACAGGTAAATAACCTGTCATCTCTCCCTCTCGGGATCAGTCGTTACGGGGTCATCCTGGGAACTTATACATCAACTCCGAAAGCATATGAGGCCCTGTGATATTTCTAAACCGGGAAACACTTTCCACCGCAATCCGAATGCGGAAGTATTGCTTATCCCGATTCAGAGCACTGCAGATGCCCCACCGCCCCTTCAGCAATTCAACCAATCTTCTTTGCTCCAAGACTGTGAACCGCTGTGTGTTGAGATATAGAGCCCTATAGCTCCTGCAGCCATCATCCATGAACCATACCGCTAAACTCAGCGGAGACAGCCGGAGATCCCCGGGGACCCCCTTCCGCCCTTCCAGATAGAACCGCCTGTAAAAGACCACCAATTCTGGAAGGCTCCGCGTCGTAAAGCGGTAGGCCACTCTGTTTCCGTTTCCTTTCCGTGCCTTGGGAGCAGTTCCCACCAAATCCTGGAGCCTCTTGTATTTCCAATCCACATAGAACCTTTGCTCCAGGCTATGGTTGATTTCCAGGAGCGCGTTTGTTTTGCAACGCATTGCTCCATCTCCCAGAAGGCATCCTTCGATGATGGCTTGTTGTTCCTCAGTTAGACTTCCCACGGTATTATCCTCGACTTTACGTTAGGATTCCACCGTTATGAGCCGGTGCGAGATCACGCATTACTGCGGACCCACCCCATTTATTGAGGTGCCAAACCGGGCCGTCGATGTGAACTCTTGGGCCCGATCAGCCTGTTATCCCCGGGGTAGCTTTTATCCGTTGAGCGATGGCCCGTCCACAAGGGACCACCGGATCACTAGGCCCGACTTTCGTCCCTGCTCGGCCTGTCGGCCTTGCAGTCAAGCTCCCTTCTACCCTTGCGCTCAATGGACGATTGCTATTCGTCCTGAGGGAACCTTTGGGCGCCTCCGTTACCTTTTAGGAGGCGACCGCCCCAGTCAAACTGCCCACCTGGCACGGTCCGGCCACCGGATCACGGACGGCCGTTAGGACCGAAGTCACGCAAGGGTGGTATTTCACTGGTGACTCCACCGACGCTAGCGCGCCGGCTTCAAAGTCTCCCACCTATGCTACACAAGCGTAACCCCAGCTCAATGCCAAGATGCAGTAAAGCTCCACGGGGTCTTTTTGTCCTGGTGGAAGTTGGCCGCATCTTCACAGCCATTTCAATTTCGCCGAGTCTTTCCTCAAGACAGTCGCCAAGTCGTTATGCCATTCGTGCAGGTCGGAACTCACCCGACAAGGAATTTCGCTACCTT
>JACQJP010000041.1 GCA_016204975.1 Elusimicrobiota bacterium | reverse complement strand
CCATTCTCCCGTTTCCATGTGGTCCCTCCTCGTAAACTATGTCGCGCCTAGCCAACGCGTTCGGGAAACAGGAGGTAGGATAACATACCTTTTTGAAAATTTCACGAATTCCTTGCGAATTCTTTGTGAAGTTTTTGCCGGGGCCAGCCTGGGGGAAGCCCCCTTGTCAATTACAGAGACGAGGTGTGCTCTCCCGCATTTGCAAAGAGGTTCTCTCTCTCCGGCACTATTTATTAAATATTAAGAAATTGACAAATATGGCAATTATGTATTATAATAAGGATCAGGATATGCCACTCCGTTCCTTCGAGCTTAGGGAGTTTTTCCATCTGGTTTTTCTCCGCCACCTGAGTCTCCGGCTCTCTGGGAGAGCCTATGCGGTGAAGGGGGGTATCTGCCTGCGTTTTTTCCACCGTTCCGCGCGGTTGTCTCAAGACGTGGATTTGGATATTGTGAGCAAGGTTAGGATGGCGACGCTCAAGAAAGGGGTGAATTCCATTCTGGAGAGCAGGGCTTTTGTTGCCTCCTTGACTTCCCAAGGGGTCGGCCGGATTTCATTCAGGCAGCCCAAGCAGACGGAGACAACCCAGCGGTGGAAAGTCTCTCTTTATCTTGAGGGGGGCGATTCGTTGCCCACCAAGATTGCGTTCAGCCGGCGGAACGAAAAGGTTGCCTACACTACGGGCATTCCCGATGCGGAGCTGTTGGGCCGATATAAAATGCCCCCCTTTGCGGTTCAATTCTACGATGCGATTTCCATGTCGGCGCAAAAGATATCCGCTTTGGCATCTTCCTCCCGCTATGCGGTGCGGGATTTGTTTGATCTGCGCCATCTGCTTCGAACACTCTTGGTTAAGCCGGATCATTTGAGGGATAGAGTGAAACAATCGGAGCTGGAGCAGGCGGCAAAGAAAGCCTCAAGGTTTACCCACCAGGATTTTAAGGAGCAGGTGTCGCCCTATCTTTCAGGCAACCTAATGGATATTTATAGAGATCCTCGAATGTTTGAGAAACTTAAAGCAGAAGTGGAAGAGGATCTCTTGGGGATTGTCCGATGAGCACCTCCGCCGCCGAATTGGTGGAATTGCTTCAAAAACACAAGTTGAGGGTTATTTCTACGACGGATTTAATTACGTTGACGGGGATGAGTCCTTGGGCGGCTACGCACGCTCTAGAACGCATGGCTGTCAGGGGCTTGCTTTCGCGGATCAAGCGCGGCCTGTGGGCGAACAGGCTTGTCTCAGACTTCAACTCCTATGAGGTCGTTTCCTATTTAAGACTGCCTTGGACGACCTATGTATCTCTCCATAGTGCCTTGGCGGACTACGGCATCGTTGAGGAAGTACCCCAGATCGTTTACGGGATATCGGCCGCTTTGCCCAAGAGGTACAAAACCTCTGTAGGAGAGTTTCATATCCATCATCTGCCGGAACGTCTGATCTGGGGGTATGAGACGAGGAAGTCGGGGCAGGGAAGCTATCTTATGGCGGAGCCGGAGAAAGCATTTTTAGATTTGGCCTATCTGGCCTTGACACCGCGCTCTCCTTTGGAATTGCCTCGTAAGCGGGGCAAGAATTGGGAATTGGACATCCGTAAGCTGGGGAAATATGCGAAGAGGTTTAATTATCTTCCATTGAGGAGATGGCTTAAAGAAAATCGTCTATGGGCGTAAGCCAGGATTCGGAGAATTGTGCGCGGCACGCCAGAGTGATATAATTTGTCCGGTTTCTTCTGCGCCCGTAGCTCAGGGGCAGAGCACCCGCCTTTTAAGCGGGGTGTCGCAGGTTCGATTCCTGCCGGGCGCATTTTTCAGGGCCCCCATCGTCTAACGGATAGGACATGGCCCTTTCAAGGCCAAAACAGGGGTTCGATTCCCCTTGGGGGCAGCTTGTTTCAGGAATGGTCCCTTCTGCGGTCCTGCATGTACACGCTTCTTTCGAAGGTCTCTCTGGATTTCAAATGCCGCTTGACTTGCGTGGCCACATCTACCCATTGAGCGTAGTGGCCGAGTTTTCTGCGTTGGCTGTCTACGATGGCCATGGAAAGAGTCATCAGTGGAATTTCTCTTTTTTGGCCTAGGCGATCGAAAGTGGAAATACACCCTCTCATTTGGTCTGCGGGACGATAGAAAGAAGGAGATTGTTGATCAAATGTTTGGGCGATCTGCCGGGCCGTTCTCTCTGAGGAACCGGGATCTGTCAGCAGCACAAAATCATCCCCTCCGATGTGCCCCAGGAAGTCATCGGGCTCGTTTGAGTTTTTCAGGATTTCCATCAGTAGTTCTGAGGTCTTTTTAATCACCTGATCTCCCGCCAGGTAACCGTAGGCATCGTTATAGGCCTTGAAGTGATCGATGTCTGAATAGAGAAAGGCGAAGGGGATGTTTTCCCGAAGTCTGTGGTTGACCTCCTCCTCAATGGAGGGATTGCCGGGCAGGAGGGTCAAAGGGTTGGCGAAGAGTTTTCTTTGGGTTCGGTTTAACATACTTTTAATGCGCGCCCGCAGCTCCAGAATTTCGAAGGGCTTGGCGATATAGTCATCCGCCCCTGATTCAAACCCCAGGCATTTGTCCATGGGGGTTGCATCTACGCTGATGAGGATGACGGGAATCATCTGGAGCTGAATATCTTTGTGAAGGGCTTGGATCACCTCTCCTCCGCTCATGCGAGGCATGTGAATATCCAGGAGAATGAGGTCCGGTTTTTCCTCCGTGGCCAGCTGAATTGCTTGCAGACCATCGTAGGCGCTGACTAGATCATAAGAGGCATCTTGCAGAGTGCGTTGTATGAGACGATGGATACTTCTTTCATCGTCCGCAATGAGAATCTTTTTCGGCATCTAGGCCCCTCCTTCCCCGCAGGTCTGCCGCAGGTTTTCCATCCCTCTTTCTGCGTCCCATAGAGCCTTTGTTTCTGTGGGGGTGAGTCGCGGAACCTGCGGCTGGTAGTACCAGGATTTTAAAAGATCGTAGAACTGCATCCGGATTTCCCGGTTGGGGATCTCGGAGCCCGGATTGTGGGTGAGGCTGGAATAAGAAAAATCAGGTTCTTTCATTTTGGCCGCCCAGTATCTGGCCTTGAGGTCAAGGATGGAGACGTGGAAGCGGCTGAGGGTCTCTTCAAGTTGTGAGCATCGGATGTCGGCGAGGGCGTCACGAAGGGCGGAAGGAGAAAAACTCTCCAGGGATGGTGGGGCGACCTCTAGAGCCGGAACCGCAGTCTGGTGGCCCCAGGAGCGGTCAAAGCCTTGGGTCCAGTCATATTCCGACTGGCTGTCGGCGGCGGCCAGCAGCTTTCCCGTTTTCAGCTCAATTAAACGAGCATAGACTTTCAGGAGCTCTTGCGTTCTGACCACCGAGCCGGTCAGGATGGCCTCTGCGGCTTCCAAGGAATGTGAGTCCTGGGGACTTTGAGGGCTCTGGGTCACTCCGGCATACATCAAGCGCTGTTCTTGAAGCAGTTGGTCGAGCATCTCCCTTTCTACCACCTCGACCTTCCCCAACCGGGCCAGTTGCGTGGTCAGAGCTTGCGTGACGTTTCTTCCCTCTTGGGAAAGCTCCCCGTCTGCGATGAAGGGGAGAACGGCGATCCTTTTGATCCGGTGCCTGTCGGCAGCTTTGGAAAACTCGCCGGCCATCCTTCTATAGCTGTTTTCGGATGCCGAGAGCTCGGAGGCCAGCAGCAGGAGAAGTGGAAGCAGGAGTTGTTTTCGCATACCCCAAGGATAGCGAAAACACCCTGAGAAATGTTTAAGGGAGGCTTAAATAATGCTTAAGCTTCTTGAGGACAGTGCTCAGACGTTGAGTTTGTAGCCATGCCCGGTGACCGCAACGATCTGTTTGCCGAACTTGGGACCCAATTTTTTGCGCAGATGGGAGATGTGGACCTCGACCGTGCCCGGATCATTGTAGTCGGCGGGATCGTACCCCCAGACCGTTTCGAGGAGGTAGGAGGTGCCCAAGACTCGTCCGGGCTTGCTCAGGAGGGTGGCTAAGAGGTCAAACTCTTTGCGGGTGAGAGAAACCGGTTTTTTGCGGATGGTCACGGTTCGAGAGGCGGGATCCAGTTCCAGCCCCTGTCTTTTTAGCTTTTCACTCATTCGATCGGCGGTTTGGTAGCGTTTTAAGACCGCATGGATTCTGGCCAGGAGTACCGGGTAAGAGAAGGGTTTGGTGATGTAGTCATCCGCGCCCCCATCGAAACCGGCCAGGACGTCTTTTTCCTGGATCATTTTTCCAGACATGATGACGATGGGGATGGTTTGGGTCGTCTGTTGTTTGCGCAGTACGCGACACAAGGCATACCCTTCGAGGCCCGGCATCTCCGCATCGGTTAGTATCAAGTCCGGCTTGGATTCTTTGGCCAACAGCAGCGCCTCGGAACCGTTGTCGGTCGTAATAGCCGTTAAGGAGCGGTCCTCCAGGTAGCGCTTGAGGGTCTTGAGAATGGCGCGGTCATCATCCACGATCAGAATCTTGGTCGGCATGGCAGGCGGCCCTCAATAGATATCATGTTTTTCCACTCTATTTCAAGAGTTCGGAGGAAAAAGCGCGGGGTTGACATTCTTCCGGACTGGGGGTAGTATTATAGCGGTTCGTGGGCTTCAGGAGGATTTGGTGCTAAAATCATTTAATTTATGCAGTTTTAGGATGGCGCTTCTGCTTCTTGTTCCTCTGGGATGGAGCGATGGGCGAGCCGCTCTTTCGGCTCCCGGCTTTGGCATTGAAGAACGGATTGCTTTGGAAAAGGTCGTGAAGGAGAATGTGAGTGAGGTGACAGAGAAGATTTTGGGGAGTAACGACTTTATCGTTTGGGTGGACATTGTGACGGATCTGGAACTGTCCCAGGAAACGAGAAATGTGCGTTCTCCAACGACTCGGCGGGAGGTGGAGCGGGGTTCGGTGGAGCTGCCTGGGTTTGCCCAGGAGTTTCTCCCCAGTTCTTTGAAGCCTCAAAAAGGCGATGCCGCCTCGCCCATTGTCGAGCAGGTGGCGCAAACTCTAAAGATTCCCTCCAATATCATCAAGCAGATTCGTATTCGGCTCCTGTTGCCTCAAGGATTGGAATCCCAGCGCATCGCGGACCTACGGCGCATTCTTCCCCCCTTAGTGGGGTTGCTGCCTGATCGCGGGGATGAGTTTTTGGTGGAGAACGTCAACTTTCGACAGGATCCGATCGAGGCCTTTTTTTACTGGAAGGATCATCTCAATCCCCTGGTTTTTGGAATTTTGGGACTGGCGGTTTTGACTCTTTTTCTTTTCGGTCCTGTGCGGCGTTTCCTGAATCATATCGCCCGGTCCATGGAAACACTCAGCATTCGTGGGGAAGGGCAGTTTTTAACTCGTTCTGCCGTTTCGATCAACCGTCCGGAGATGCCCGTCTTGAATGCTCAGGCGGAGCGGGAGATTGGGGTGGGAGCTTCGCCACGTGGACTCCTGCCGGGAGGAGAACCGGAGGGGGAGGCGGATGGGAAGCCGTTTGGCTTTATCCATGCGCAGAACTTGAACAAGGTCTTGATGGTTTTGAAGCAGGAGAATAATGTGCAGGCGATGGCGGCGGTTGTGGCGTACCTAACCCCGGAGCTTTCCTCGCAGTTTCTCGCTCAACTGGACACGGACAGGCAGCGCCAGATCATGCTCATGCTCTCCTCTCCTAAACCCTTAAATCCCAACGCGATTCGGGCCCTGCATGAGCGGCTGAAGGCTCAGGTGGATTACATTGTCGGGGGCGCCGAACAACTCTTGCAGATTATGGATGAGCAAAGCATGGAGCAGCAGCAGGTCCTTTTGGAGGAGCTTCGGGGGGATCGGCCGGAGGTGGTGCAGGAGATTGAACGGCGCATGTTGACCATAGAAAAAATTTTTCAACTGGAGCCCACCGTCCTGCAGGTGGTGTTGTGGGAAGCCTACCGTCAGCGGGTTGCCCTGGGGATATTTTTTAGAATCTTGTCGAAAGATCTGCAGAAAAAAGCGCTGGAAATTCTGCCGGAGGGCTTAAGCCGGGTGGTGCGTGATGAGATGAATGCGCCGCTTCCGGCTGCCGCGCAACAGGATCGGGTGAGGAAACAATTCTTGCAGGTGGCAAGGGCTCTGGAGAAGGAGGGTCGCTTCACCCTGCCGGCCGCTTAGCCTTCACCTAAATGGATCTGGCTACTTGGTTCGGATTTCTTGCCGGCGTGCTTCTGCTGGCCTGGGGTGTGCAGCAGGCGGGGGGGGGTACCCTTTTTGTGAATGCCCATGGTCTGGCTCTGGTGTTTGGGGGGACGCTGTGCGCTACGCTGGTCAATACCCCCTTTCGCGTGCTCTGGTCCGGGCTGAGGAGGTTTTTTTCGATCTTCCTTTCCTCACAACTGCCTTCCGTGGAGGAAACGGTGGTGGAGATGGTTCGTTTGGCCGAAAGGTCACGGGCGGAGGGGCTCTTGGCTCTTCAGAACGAGGGTCAAACATTTATGAACGGATTTCTGTCGCGGGCGCTCAACGTGGCCATCACCTCCGGGGAGGCCAAGGAAACCCGCAGGATTCTGGAGGGAGAGCTTCGCCATCGGCGTCTCCAGACGCAGGAGGATGCCAATCTCTTCCGGACGATGGGGGTTTTGGCTCCCATGTTCGGCTTGCTGGGAACCTTGCTGGGCATCGTCGAGGTCCTGCGCAGCATGTCCGAGCCTACACGGGTCGGAGGGGCGATGGCGTTGGCGATCACCACCGCATTCTATGGGATTGCGATTGCCAACCTCATCTGCGTTCCCGTGGCCGGCAAGATTCGCCTGCGCGCCATGCAGGAGGGGCTGATCCTGGAGGTCATTGTGGAGGGGGTTCTGGATATTTTGGAATCCAAACCCCCTTATTTGGTGGAACTGCATCTGAGCTCCTATGCGAGTGAGAAGCGGCAAACTCTCCAGGTTCCTGCGGCGGCGCCGCAGGCCGGAGGCGCATAGATGGCTCTTTACCAGGACAGGGAAGAAGATCTGGAGAGTCAGCTCAATCGGGGGGCTTTATGGGCCGTGGTCTACGGAGACCTCATGAGCTACCTTATGATCTTTTTCCTGATTCTCTTTGTATTTACGGCTTCCCGAAGCCTTCGGATGCAGTTCAGCATGCACAGCGTGGAGCAGGAATTTGGCAAGGAAGATGTGGCGGACATGCAGGTCATTTTCTCGCAGCATGGAATTCAAAAGATTGCCAATGTGGATGTGGATGAGAACCGGATGCGCATCACTTTTTTGGAGCCGGTCCTGTTTGGTGTGGGCAGCGCGGATCTGAAGGCCACTTCCATTCCGCATTTAAAAAAGCTGTCAGGGGTCGTTCAGGCGATTCCCAATGCGGTTCAGATCGAAGGACATACCGATGATCTGCCCATGGCCTTCGGGTCGCGGTATCCTTCCAACTGGGAGCTTTCCGCAGCGCGGGCCTTCAGCGTGTTGCGGTTTTTTATTCTTCAGGGGATTCCGCCGGCGCGGCTCTCCGCGCTGGGCTATGGCGAGCATATGCCGGCTGTTCGCAACGATACTCCGGAAGGGCGGGCAAAGAATCGTAGGATTGAGATCAATATTCTGCGCCAGAAGGCCTGAGGCCTCCTCTTATTCCACCAGAACCGTTTGTTTTCTGGGAAGCTCGAAAATAAAACGGCTTCCGTGGCCCAGCTCTGACTCCACCCAGATTCTTCCATGGTGAAGTTCCATGATTCGTTTGCATATGGTCAAACCCAGGCCAAATCCGGTTTTTTGGTGTGTGACGTCCAGCTGCTTGAATTTTTCGAATACGGATTGCAGCTGGTCCTTTGGAATGCCCGGCCCGGAATCCTCCACCGCGAAGCGGAGGTTCTCGAGGGTGGCCTCGAGCAGGTGGACGCGGACCAATCCTTTGGCGGGCGTGAACTTCAAGGCATTGCTGATCAGGTTGCTGAAGACCCGTTCCAGGAGTCGCTCGTCTGCTTGCAGGACCCCGGAATCTTGCGAGGGAAGTTGTAGTTGCAGTTGGATCTCTTTTTCCTGAGCGATAGATGAGAAGAGCTCCACGATTTTTTCTAAAAACGGCACAGGCTCTATATTGGTCGGGCTGGGCTTGACCCTCCCCGCCTCCAATCTTGCCAAGTCGAGTATGTCCTGTATCAGCAGGGTGAGTTTTTCACAAGAGCGGTAAATGGATTGAAAATAGACTTTTTCTTTAGCCCCGGGACTCAAGGATTTTTGCAGGAGCCGGACATATCCTTGAATGGCAAAAAGCGGGGCCCGCAGATCGTGAGTGATGGATTGGAAAAACTCCTCTTTCATGCGGTCAATTTCTTTTTCTGCGGTGATGTCACGCATCACCAGCACCACCGCCACCTCCTGAGCCGCGGGGGTGGAGACCAGGGTGGCGGTTGTTTTGAAGTACTTCATGCGTCTTCCGTAAGGATCCGCAAATTGGAGTTCCAACTCTTCGGTCTTTGCTCGGCGACTAAAGATGCGTTGCAAGCTCTGGCGTAGGTCCTCGTTTTTGGTCAACTCCTGGACCTTGCCCTTGAGCTGGGTGCCCTCCTTATGACGAATGCCCAGCATATTCATGGCTGGGGCATTGATGTAGAGTACCTCGCCCTTCACCGTGGTCATGATGATTCCTTCCGGGATGGTATAGATGAGGGTTTCCACCTTGGTTTTTTCTTCGATCAGCCGGTCCACCTGAAGCTCGGAGTAGGTTTTTAGTTGCCGCATCATCTCATTGAAACTTCGGGAGAGGAACCGAAATTCCCTCCAGCCTTCCTCCGAGACAGGTTGTGCATAGTTATTTTCCGCAATGCGAAATGCCGCTTGATGGAGGCTCGAGATCGGACGCGTGATCTTTTGGGCAATCAGGAAGGAGACCCCTAAAGCGGTCAGGGCCACCAAGCTGATCCAGAAGAGAAGTCCTGCGGTGAGCTTGCGGCTGGCCAGGAAGGCTTCCTCTTGGGGTTGCAGGGTCATTGCAACCCAAGGGGGGGAAGGCAGCGTCCGGAAGGCGCCGGCCCAATTCTTATCCCCTTGCACCAGACTCTCGAAGGTGCCCGAGGGAGAGCGCAGAAGTTTTAGTATCTGGGCAGGCTCCCACCCTGGAAAGTCCTGGGCGAAAATAGGAAGAAGCTGTCCCTCCGGGTCCATGAGCACGAACCGGCCCGAGGCTCCCGGTTTTTGCGTGGAGACTCTTTTCCAAAGTTCCTGGAGGCTGACTGCCAGGTATGCCAGGTCGCCGTTTTTTAACGGATAGACGATTCGCACCAGGGGGATCCCTTCTCTGGATTCCAAGGCGCTCATATGGGGCCTTTTTTCCTTCTTGACCTGCTGCACGATGGGTTCCGAAGCGCGAGAGGTCAACCCCGCTTCCGGGAAGAACTTTTGATCTCCCAGTTTGATCCTCTCCCTCCCCTCTGCCTCCAGGTAACAAATAAGGAGAAAATCGGAGTTGGCATTGAGGGTGGTTTGAATCACCTTCAGAATTTCCACGTCTCCAATGGAGGAGGCCCGTTCCAGGTCCCGGACAAAGGCCAATCGTTTGTTCAAGTGGCTGAAATGCTGCTCGATTGCAGAAGCCACGTTGTCGGTCAGTTGGCTGTGCAGTTGCAGCGCGTTGCTTTTTGCGATGTCCTGGTAGTGATGGAGCCAGACGGCTATCAGAACGAGCGGCAGGATAGCCAGGGAGAGGATGATCCAGAAAAGTTTATAAAAAAGCTTCACCTGGTGGGAGTTTACAATAACTCCCCTTGGTTTACAATAATGGGGCTTTGTATTAGAATACTCAAGACGGGAGAGATGGTGGGGCGGTTAACTCAGTGGTAGAGTGCCATCCTTACAAGATGGAAGTCAGAGGTTCGAATCCTCTACCGCCCAATCTTTCTTGTCTTTGGGAATGCGGCTCGGGGAGTTGCCGGTCAGCGTTTTAAGGCGAGCAAAACCCCATCTCGGACCGTCAGAATCACCGCTTCGACGCGTGGGTCGTTGTGCACCTGCCGATTGAAGGCAACGATGGCGTGGTCGCTGGACTCGGTCGGGTGGAGGACCCTGCCGCTCCAAAGCACGTTGTCTGCCACTAAGATTCCTCCAGACCTAACCTTGGGCACGCAAAGCTCCCAATAGCGAGCGTAGTTTTCTTTGTCCGCGTCAATAAAAACCATCTCAAATGGACCGGGGAGGGTCTGGAGGGTCTCCAGGGCTGGTCCGAGCCGCATCTCGATCTTTGAGCCATGGGGGCTTTGGCTCCAGTAGCGTTTGGCGATGGCTGCCGTTTCGGGGTCGATGTCGCAGGTGATGAGTTTCCCATCTCCAGGGAGACCTTCCGCCATGGCCAGGGCGCTGTAGCCGGTAAAGGTGCCGATTTCCAAAATATGCTTGGCTTGGACGAGGCGCACCAGGACCTTGAGCAAGGTTCCTTCCAGATGTCCCACCAGCATCTGGGGAATTTTGGTTTTTGCTTGGGTCTCTCGAGTCAGTTCTTGAAGCAGGGGGGACTCCGGGCTGCTATGGGTTGCCGCGTAATCCTCGATGGCTTCAGCAATTAAAGTCAGCATGCAAGACCTTCCTTCACCTACGTCACCTTGCCTGTTTCTGCCATTATATCCTAAAATCGCGAAGCGCTCCTAGCAGAAAGGGGTCGTGGCGCAGTCGGCGCAGGAGCGCCGCAGCACTCGACCCCCTGTGAGAAGTGCATAGGGGTCGTGGTGTAGCCCGGTCTAACACGTCGGCCTGTCAAGCCGAAGATCGCGGGTTCAAATCCCGTCGACCCCGCCACTTTGTTCGTACCATAAACCGCCTGTTCGGCGCGTTTAAACGCAACAAAACCACCGCTGACGCATTAAAGCGGTGGTTTTTTGCTCCCGTCGGTGTCTTTTTCGCGCCGACTCCGTGTTCGTGTTCGCTTCGCCGATTTGATGCCGTGCTCGAGCACTCGCAGCGCCTCGGCCCAGTGGTTTTTTGCCAGCGCCGTTTGTGAACCCTGGGATTGGAACTTTTCGGGCTCCTCCGAGACCTCGACCTCAATCTTGTCGGGCCCTGTCTGCCAGATGACCTTCTCGCCGTTACGTATCCGCTTGAACTCGACGGGGCTGCTGATCTTGATCGCGAACTTTAGCACGAGTTCTCCTCTCATGAAGGAGTACCTTCTCTCGCCCGGAACATCAAGGGGAATTGCGAAGCAGCGCCGAGGGAGTCGAGTTCTATTCCGCTAAGGCAATCTAGGCAGCTATGCGATATGCATGTCGCTTTTGCCAATGTTGCATTTGAGGCAAAGCGTTCGGAGGTTATCAAGAATCGTCTCGCCGCCCTTGGACCAAGGAACGACGTGGTCCGCGTGAAGGGTGATGTCTGGGTTCTTCGCAGGGCTCGCGCCGCACATCTGGCAGATACAACTGTCTCGGATGAGAACTTGCGCGCGAAGTCGCCAGTTGATTTTGCTGCCCGTCCGCCGTCGCGATGTTGTCCCAGTGCGTGAAGAAGGTGCGGCCTCTGCTTGACCAGCCCTGATGAACGATTCAAAGGCAAGCAAGGCCTTGTTCCATGAGCCGAATCGGTCTTCATAGGTTCCAAGGGAGAACTTGGAATGGCCATGTGCTTTGTCCATATCGCGGCCAAAAGGCTGCCGACCTAGAGAGGTCCAGGCGTTAGCAAGGTTCTCGAAGAGTTCCGCGTCAGGGATGTTCTGTCGATTCGGAGCTTCGAGTCCAGCTCGTTGAAGAGCGAGGTTCCATTGCTTGAATCTCCGGAGGAATGTGTTGACGCCGAATTGCCCCCGGGCGTCATACTCGGCAGTAGTGACGGTGTTCTTGGATAACTCTGAGGCGACGCGCTTCAAATCTGCCAGCAAGTCCTCCTCTGGGATATTCCGTCTTCGGAGTTTGATTCGGAAGTCGCTCATGGCTAGCGAAGCCTCCGCTTCTGTTCTTGCAAGTCGTCGATAGCGCGGGTCCGAAAGAGATGAGAGACGACACGGGCCAGCGAACCGGCCCAGATGCCTCGCCTAACCTCAGTGAAGCCCTCGTTCATGTGGACGATGAATCCGCGCTTGAGACCCAAGTAACCCATCCCACGCTCAAGGCTTTGGATGCTCTGGGCCGCGAGGCTGAGCTTGATCTCGATGGGAATCAACTCGCCTCGGAATTTAAGCAGCAGGTCTATCTCGACTCCGGCCTGAGTCCTAAAGAAAAACACCTCGGCAGCGGGGTCCTCGAGGCGGGCGATATTGATGATCTGCTCGATGCAGAATGTCTCAAAGCTTGCCCCCACCTTTGGATGGGAAAGCAGCGCCTTTTTCTTGAATGGAATGCCGAGGAGGTGGTGCAGGATTCCCGTGACGCGGATATAGAGCTTGGGGCTCTAGACCAGCCTCTTGCCCAGGTTGGCGAAATAGGGCGCGAGCCTTCTTGCCAGGAAGGTTCCTTCGAAAATGTCCAAGATATGGGAAACGGAGTGGTAGTCGATTCCAAGGGAGCCTCCAAGCTGGCTCAAGTCGCTGATCGAGCCCTGGGAGTGGGCCAGCATCGAAAGCAACCGCATCATCTTCAAGGAGGAAACCCGAAACCCGAGCTGGGGAATGTCCTGCTCCAGGTAGGTCCGCAGGAACGCCGGAAGCCAATCTTCGGGGGAGGCCCGCGGCCGGCTCCAATGGAGCCGGGGAAATGCGCCCTTGATCCACAATGGATCGGGGTCGGCTTCCAGAATCGACATGCCCCCCAACTCCAGAAATCCGGTTCGTCCGGCCAGAGACTCCGAGATCTTCTTGACGAGTCTCGGTGAAGCGGAGCCCAGAAGGACGATCTTGTGACTTGGATGGCTGTCGATGTGGCTGCGCAGAAGAGGGAAGAGGGCCGGCAGGCGCTGCGCCTCATCGATGATGATCCTCTTTGATTGCTCTAAGACGAGCTGCCCGTCGCTTTCCAGGCGCAGCAGCGTGGCTGGGTTTTCGAGATCGAACGCGTCGAAACCGGGCAGGGCCCAACGAGCGAATGTCGATTTCCCAACTTGACGCAAGCCTAAAAGGGTCACGATCGGGAACTGCTTCAGGAGAGACTCAAGCCTGGCCTGGGCGATCCTGGGATGCACCATGTGTGTATTTTAGACTGTTATTTACTATTTTGCAAGGACTCCGCGTGGCCACGACCTTCTCCCGACACCGCCGTTGGGCCCGTTGGGTGGTTTTCTGATCCCGCCGTCTTAGGGAACGACGGGATTGGAACTTTCGGCATCCCCCGACTTGGCCGGCTGCGGGAGGCCGGCATCAGGGCAAGCCACTACCTCATCGATGACCTTCTCCCCGTTCGCGATCACGGTCCAGGTCACGGGCAGGACCAGCCGAAATGCGGGGATAAAATGCACTTCCAGGCCACTCGGAACAGGCAGGTGGCCTTCGGCGGTGGTTTTCTGCTCGCGCCGTGCCCGCCACAGCTTTTCTGTAAACTTTTGCAGGGTTTTTTGTAACGACCGATCAAACGGAAATCAAAACTCCGTCGAGAAATCAGAAGGAATTCGTTGAGACCCGAATTTTGTAACGAGCCCGCGCAACATCCACTGTCTCGTCTATTTTCCGCACCGCGTTACAGAATCATTTTGTAACGCCCCGGTGTTCCAACCCTTTAAGTATCCTCCATACCGCTACCCGGGACCACTTCCCTGCGCGCTTGCTTTCGCGATCCTCCCTATTCAGACGCTGGGCTATTTTCTCAGACGAATAGCCCTTGGCGGCCAACTCTCCAATGCGCTGAACCCAGACTTGTTCACTCTTATGCTCTGTCCGGTCTTCCCCCAGCTTGCGTTGGCCGAATGGGACCCTCCCTCGTTTCAAGAGAAGGGATTCAGGAAGTTTCTTGGGTTCAGATGCGGCGACTGCAACGCAGGAGCTTGTCGATGAATCAGCAATAGCCGGCTGCGCAGCCGCGGCGCAGGCCTTCTCCTCTTGTTTTTTCCGTATAAGCCGCACGACTCCATCCGACAGTATTTCCACGATTCTTTGCAACCGTTCCTCCGGGGTCATATCCTCGGGGTCCTTCAGTCTAAAGTCCATGGTCGCCTCCTTTTTGAAGACGATTGAACTTTGATTGGAAAGGAATGTCGAGAGGGACGGACGAGTGGTCATTTTTGTACCATTTCGTCATGGCCCTCAGACTGTCCCACGTGCTAAAGGATTTCGCAGACGCACTGAAAGCAATCGACCGGCGGAGGATTGCCCATAAAGACTTTCGGCCCGGTATTGGTCCGTTTGGAGAGGCAATAGCAGTAAAGGAAGCCCTCAAACAAATGAAAGAAGTTCCACTGGGGCGTTATGCGAACGCTATCACAAAACAATTCCCGGATCTGCTCATTCCCAGCGAGTGGGCAATAGAATTCAAGATCGCCAGACCGTTCGGTGACAACGGAAAACCTGCCGAGCATTGGTCAGAAAACATTCTCCATCCATACCCAGGAAACACAAGCTCACTTGGTGACTGCATGAAACTTCTTAATCCCAATATAAGCGAGAGAAAAGCTGTGGTCATTTTTGGATTTGAGCACGCCTCACCTCGTACACCCCTTGATCCCGCAATAGATGCGTTCGAATTATTGGCGATACATATTTTGCGGCTCAAGATGAGCCGCCGTTGCGAGGAACGGCGAAATAATCTTGTTCACCCGGTTCATCAAGTCTTGAGAGTTTTTGGCTGGCAAGTTTTAGGGCCGGTGGAATCATCCGTTGATCCAGAATAGCACGTTCATCAATAACACCAAGATATCCAATTCGACACACAGATTCCGGAACACAGATTCCGGAATCTGGCGTACTACCTAATGACATGCTATACTATCCCTTGAGTCTTCCAGCCAAAATCGACCATGCCGTTAGATACGAGCAAGATAGAGCAATTAGTTGTTCAGTTCGCCTGTCGCACTCCTACACGCAAAGATCTGACTGCTGCGGAGAGGAAGGCCCTGGAAAACACGTTAAAAGGCACGGATGAAAAACAAGAGCTGTTTCAACTATTTTCAGAAGAGCCATCCCAAAAATCTCCCAACCTGTTTCAAGCGGCCAGACAATATAACTTTGACGCCATCACACTCACGGTCCCTTCATTTGCATTTTCCACCGATAGCGCAACATTGCTCTACCCAGTTAAGCTTGGAAAAAAAATCTTCACAAGAGATCAATCTCTCGAGACAAAGGACCTCAATAAGAGAATGGTTCAGATTCTCTTTGAGGTGCAGAACACAATAAAGGGATTGCGCTATCTGCGCGCGGGCAAGATTTTTGAATTAGTCCTTGGTTCCTTCAGTCCCGATGACAAAAAGAGAATCTTTCAAGGTTTCATCTCGTACGATATGGCTGACATAGGAGAACTAAATCTCACATATGCGAAATATGTAAAACATGGTGACAAATTTTTCAACATACAAACGACCGTAAAATTTAATCAGCTGCAATTAACCGATCCTTTCCCTTTGGCTATTCGAGTGGATATAAACAACCGCCAACTAGCCGAATCCCTGGATCCCTCGGAGATCGAACGGGTTTGGAGTCGGGCTGACGAAATAATTTGGGAACACTTAGAATCTACAATAACGATATAGTCTCAAAAAACCAGGGGGCACAATATGACGTACATATCCACTATTAATGTCGCTGAGGAAATGCAACGGACACCAGCATCCACCGCTACTTCTACGACAAGCCTTGACCTGGCACTCTCGGATGAAGTGACCCGACCACGAGACACGTTAGGCAATGAAAGAGCAGAGAGGCGGCTTCTGATCGGTTGTGATCAATCTATTTGCTCTGGCGAGCCAATTATTCTGGGAACTCGCATATCTGTGGCTAATATTGTAGAGCTGCACCATCACTTAGGGTGGGGCCTGAAAAATATTCATGAGGAGTACCCTCACCTAAACCCAGAACAGATTCGCGGGGCCTTGGAATACTACGATGAGAATACGAAGCAAATAGATTCATATCTCCAGGAGGAACGGGAGATTGAAAACGAGTGATCTCCGCTGCCAAGCTTTATTTGAATGAGAATGTTGCTGTTCGCCTAGTCACACTACTAAAGTCCCGCCAAATTGATGCCGTTCACACTCTACAGGTTCATCCTCCCGGACTTTCAGACCTAGCACAACTGGAATACGCCGCCTACAAGGGATACGTCCTTCTTACTCACAACAGACGCCACTTTAGAAGGCTTCATAACCAATGGCTTCACGAAAGAAAGGCTCATGCTGGCATAGTAGTGGTCAAACATGATTCCCCCGAGAGATTAGCTGATAGATTGGTGCGTTTTTTGACCGATGTTTATCCATCTCTAACTCCCCCCTTTTGCACTTCACCCCCAGCTCTAGACCCGCAGGAAACCTGAAGCGCACAACAACTTCTCCCATAGAGGGTAAAAAGTTGCATCTCGAGGGGAAAAACTTTTCTCAAATTGCCCGTTCTGTTCCTGAAAATCGGACATACCCGTCAGATGCCAGAGCTTTTCCTTTGAGAGTATCCCGGCGACCTTGCGTTCCCCCATGCCGGGGGGAAGCGCCAGGATGAATCTCTGGATCTCGGGACTCAGCTTGGCCAGGCTGAGGGTCTGGATAAGACCGAACCGGCTGACCCCCAGCTCTCTTGCAAGGGCCACATGGCTCAGGCCGGGGGTAGCTTCTAAGCGTTCTTTGAGTTGGTAAGCCTGTTTTAGGTGGTTTTGAATTCCGTATGGACCGGAGTGGTGCTGAAACTGCCGGGCCCGGTATTTGGCCTCGGAAAGGAGGCATTTCCGGCCATCCCGGCCCAGGACAAGTCCGAAAGAAAACGAATCTAGGAGCCTTATTGGGCTGGAAACTGCTTTTAAGTGCTCTATTAGGGCGGAGAGAGTTTTGAATACCGTTAGATCGACCCCGCCAGTTTTGCTCGAATTCGGCAACCGTTGTTCCCTCCCTTGTTTGTGGGTGGTCTGGGTTTGCGGTGGTATGCAAGGTCAGCGCTTCCAACTCAGATCAAAGAAAGGAGGTGATGCGCATGGGGCCAAAAACTCCCTGCGGCGGTTCCGCTTATCCGATCCTTGAAAGACAACCATTGCTGGGTGCGGGTTGGGACGAGCGCCGCCGAGGCGTTGGAACGTATGGCGGCGCATGGTTATCCTGAAAGAGAGCATGAGAGGAGGAGAATAAAGTGGCGGAACCGAAGATAGCGCACAGAAAGACTTTCGACGTAGACGATCAGGCGGGCGAGAAGCGGTGGTGCGCCTGCGGACAATCGCAGAAGCAGCCCTACTGCGACGGCTCCCACAAGAGGCTCAATACCGGCATCGAGCCCATCCGCGTGGAAATCAAGGAGGCGAAGAAGATCGCCTGGTGCGGCTGCAAGCATTCGGGCAACAAACCCTACTGCGACGGCAGCCATAGCCGGTTGCCCCAATGAAGAAGACACTGTTGCCGATCCTTGCTTTGACAGCCGTCCTCGCCCTTGGGTGCGGAAAGTCAGCGACCCAAGCTCCCTCGTCCAAATTCCTCATCATCTTGCAGGCCGATACGGACAGGCACGAGGGTTTGGCCAGGGCGTTGCACGCACTTCTCTATGCCAAGGAGTTGAAGGAAGGAGGCTACCCCGTTACGCTCGTCTTTGACGGAGCCGGGACCGGCTGGGCGCAAGCCCTGCGGGACCCCAAACACAAGCTGCATGCTAAGTACGAAGACCTTAAGAAGCTCGGCGTGGTCGAGGAGATATGCGACTTTTGCGCCGGCGCGTTCAAGGTCAAGGCGGGCTTGAAGCGAATGTCTGACGCCGCCTTGGTCGGCGAATTCGAAGGGCATCCCAGCCTCAAGAAATGGGTGGACCAGGGATATCAAGTGATCGTCTTGTAGGTCCGCCTGGCACCAAAGGACCAGCTTTACGAATAACTTTACTTTCACTTTACTTATTTAATAGACTCTGTTCGTGCCCTACAACCCGTCTTTTCAAACTACACCCCATCTTCTTAAGGTCCTCGAGGAAATCACGGCGCTCAACGCCCGCATCCAAGGCGCCACGATAGGGGTCGGCTGGGTTCCGTCGCTTCAGAAGGACGCGACCGCTCGACAGGTCCACGGGTCTACGGCCATTGAAGGCAACCCTCTAACCTTGGCGGAGGTGAAGATTCTCGCGGAAGGCGGGAACCTTCCCCATGCCAAGCCGCGTGCCATTCAGGAAGTACTGAATTATTTCGCAGCCCTGCGATTCATCGAGAAGAACGCGAAGGTAAAAGAGATCCACATCAGGGACATTCTCAAACTCCACTCGATCATTGGCCAGAAGGGAGCTCTGGATCGGGAGCCAGTAGGGCTGTTGCGTCCCTACGCCGTAAAGGTGGGCGGCCATCTCCCCCCGCCAGCCAAGGAGGTCCCTGGCCTTATGACCGATCTTTTGGCTTGGATCAACGGCCCAGGCCGGACCTGGCCGGCCGTGGTCAGCTCCGCGATCCTGCATTACCAGTTTGAATTCATCCACCCCTTCGGCGACGGGAACGGCCGCGTCGGTCGCGCTTTGGCGACCTGGGAGCTATACCGGCGGCAATTCGACTCCCACCACATCTTCGCCACCGATGAAGTTCTGCTAGAAGACAGGCAAAGCTATTATCGGGCATTCCATAGGGCTCAGACCCAGGGCCACGACCTGAGCGGATGGGTAGAGTTCATCGCCGAGGCGGTCAACGAAGCGTTACGGCAAGCTTGGAGCAGGATCGAGGCCGTCAGCGCATCAGTCAAGGGCAAGCAGATCACCCTGACGCCAAAGCAGGAAAAACTTATGGCCTTGCTCAGGCAGGCTCCTTTGGGCATCCAGGAAATCCAGACCGAGCTTAAGGTGACCAAGCCCGGCGCTCACCATATTCTTAAGCCCCTTCTGAATGCCGACCTCATCAAGCGGGAGGGTGGGCACAAGACAGGCAAGTATCGCATCGCATGATGAGGATGCCATGACTGATACTGATAAAGGAAAGAGCCAGCCAGACCTGGCGGGGCATCTGGCCATCTGCCCGGACTACGATGACATCCTGATCCATCCAGGACGCCATCTGACGGCGGAGTGGTACTACACAATAGAGGACGACATGCCGGCTCGGGAATATTACGAGGGTTTGGCCGAAATGGACCAGGACCGGAACACCTGAAAGTCGCCGTGCGCTGTAAGAACAACTATTTAAAGCGCGTCAAGGAGGGAACCTACTATGAAAACTAAAGCCAAGGGTCTCTTGGCGAGGAAGATGGAAGACCCCGCCTACCGCAAGCGCCATGAAGAGAGCTACGAGCTCTTTAAGCTGGAGGTCCAGCTTCTCAACGCGCTGGAGAGAAAGCACTGGACTTATTCCGATCTGGCGAAGGTGATGGGGACGCAGAAGAGCGCCATTTCCCGCGATCTGAAGGGCCGCGGCCTGAGAACGGCGTCCATGGACCGCATCGCCAAGATGGCCGAAGCGTTGGGGCTGAGATTTGTTCCCTTCTGTGTCTTGGAAAGCAAGGCGAAACAGACCCTCCCGATCATTCAGAGATTGGTTGCCGCATAGAAGGGCGCGCTCCTTGCCGTTTTGTATGATGGTAGCTGGGCCTTTTAAGCCATGCCTGCACAAACTGAGCCGGATCTGGGAGGGATTGGCCTTCGGGAGGTAACATGGAACCCAAGCGAGAAACGAAGACGGATCGGATTTCAGACTTTTTCGAGCAGGATCACAGAGAGATAGACGCCATCCTAAGCGGTGTTCCCTTCGAGTCGCCTAGAGAAGCCCTCGCACCGTTCAAGGAGTTCAACCGCCGCCTGGAGCGGCATATCCACTGGGAGGAGGGAATCTTGTTCCCCTCGATCTCCGCAAAGGCTTCCACAATGGAGACGGGCCCCATCCGGGTCATGAAGATGGAGCACGAGGAGATCCGCAAACATAAGGCCGCGGCGCTTAAGGCCCTCCGGGAACAGGACGGCAAGCTCGCCAAAAGCCACACGGAGGCCATGCTCCGTGTGCTCAAAGATCACAACGCCAAGGAAGAGCAGATTCTCTATCCCGCCTGTGACCAGCTTCTCTCCACTGGCGAGACCAAAGAGGTCATGGATCGGGTCCGCAGCGTGACGGCGTCCCCATCTACGGGTGCCTCCTGATTCCTTCCCAAAAGCAGTCGTAATCCGCTGTTTTTTTGCGCCTTGACTGCGCCCTGGTAAAATTGTCTCTTGACTCTATAATCCATGAAATCAGAAACAGACTTTTTGCGCAGGCTATACCAGCGGGCCAGCCTCTATTATGACTTGATCGACTGGCCGCTGGAGCAGTTTCGCTACAAGACGATTCGCCGCAAGTTATGGAAAGATGTGGGCGGCCGAATTCTTGATTTAGGGGCAGGTACAGGTCGAAATGCACCATTTTATCCTGCGGATTCGGATGTGGTCACTGCAGACCTGAGCCCGGAGATGCTCGAACGCGCTAGGCGCCGCATCCGGGCCTTGGGCAGGGCGCCGCAAATTGTGGTCACGGATGCCCTCGGCCTGGATTTCAAGGACGGCGAGTTCGATGTTTGCGTGAGCACTTTTCTTTTTTGTGTTTTGCCGGATGAATTACAGGAGCGGGCTCTGCGGGAAGTGCGGCGCGTACTCAAACCCGGAGGGAAGGTCTATCTTTTGGAGTATGTTTACTCCCAAAACTCCATACGGCGCTTGTGGATGCGGATGTTTGCGCCTTTGGTGGCGCGCCTCTACGGCGCGCGCTTTGACCGTCGGACCGGCGAGCACATGGAAGCGGCGGGTTTCAAGATGCTGGAAAGACGGTTTGTCCATTCCGACATCCTCCTGCTGCTTGTCGGGCAATCTTAAAAATAAAAAAAGGAGAGTGTATGGACCTAAATATTCTTATGACGGCGTTCACGACCCTCTTTCTGGCCGAGATGGGGGACAAGACCCAACTGGCCGTCATCACGTTGACGGCCTCATCCGGAAAACCGTTTACGGTGTTTTTGGGAGCGGTCGCGGCGCTGGTCGCTGTGACCGCTTTGGGGGTGGTCTTCGGCCAAGGAGCTGTGAAGCTGGTTCCCGAAGCTGTTCTGCAACGGATTGCGGCGACCGTCTTTATCGGTCTCGGCGTCTGGATGTGGGTTCACCCGTAAGCATGCCGCTTGGGGCACTATGATTTACATCATAGGCGCTTTTGACTATTGGGTATATCCTTAAGTCCGGCAGACCTGTTGCGCAAGCAATTAAGGAATGAACCACAACCTCCACTCAAAAACAAAACTCGGCAAATTGCCGGGCGCAGCCGGTTTCCTTATGCCTGGTACCCGGGGCTTACGGGGTCCCCAGATGCTGGGGCTAGTCTTGGGCCTGATCGCCCTCATTTTCGTGGGATACGAGCTGGTGGAGCGCATTTGGCTACAGGGGGCCGATGCGCGACTCATCCACGCGCTTCACATCCTGAGAGGGATCGGTTCTACTCTGCTCGTTTCCGGGGTGGTTGCGTGGTTCCTTGCCCGAATGGGTAAGTCTTCGCTTCCGGAGGCGGCCGGGGCTGGTCTCAACCTGGGAGAAGCTGGGAGCCGGCTCGATTGGTTTATTCAGATGCGCTGGCTGGCGATTCTGGGTGCCGCAACAGCGGTCTTTCTGTCCCAGCATGTCCTCCAGCTTCTACCGAAGGAAGTGAGCCGTCCGCTATGGCTGGGTGTGGCGGCCCTCCTTGCGACCAACCTCGCTTTCCTTAAGACCAAGGCGCGGTTGCGAAGCCTTCGAGCGCATCTTCTGACCCAACTCGTTTCCGATCTTCTGATCCTGACCTATCTCCTTCATTTCTCCGGAGGAATCGAAAACCCTCTTTTTATGCTATACGCCTTCCACGTCGTCTTGGCCGGAATACTTCTACCACGCAAGGACGCTTTCCTCGTAACGGGTGGGGCGGTTGCGCTTTTTCTTTTTCTGGGCTTGGGAGAGTACTCCCGTATTCTGGAGCATTACCGCTCCTCTTTGATATTGCATGCGCCTGGGGCGGGACCGCCCTGCCCGGCCCGCCAATTTTCTTTTGTCTCTGGAATCTCAGGAGCCTTTATCATCCTTTTGTCGGGGATCGCGTACTTTACCACGGCCATCATGCAGCGCCTAAGAGAAAGCCACCAGCAGTTTCTAAAAACCGAGAAACTGAGCGTCCTTGGCCAATTGGTGGCATACATTGTCCATGAGATCAACAATCCTATCGGAATTATCTCCACGCGCATGAGGCTCGCCCAATCCCGGCCGATGGAGGATTTGTCTCCGGAATTCTTGAAGGAGACCCTGCAAATCGTGGACCGCCAGGCCGGCCGGGTAGGCGGGATCATTCAGACCCTTTTGGGCTTTTTTAAGGGGCGCGCCAAGCCTAAGACCGTTGTAAACCTCAACCAAGCCCTGCTGGATGCGCTCTTCATGTTGGAGTACAAGATCCTCAGGGCGGGCATCGCGGTGGAACGCTCCCTATCCCCCTCACTCCCAGCCGTGCTGGGCAACCACAATGACTTTGTGCATGCCTTCTTGAATCTACTCGGCAACGCGGTGGACGCAATGCCCCGGGGAGGAAGACTCAAATTGACGACGCGATTTTCGGATAGCCAGGTGGAGGTTGTGATCTCGGACACCGGCGAGGGAATTCCTGAAGAGAACTTTTCGAAAATCTTCGATCCCTTTTTTACCACCAAACCCCAAGACAGGGGAACGGGCCTTGGGCTTCCCGTCAGCCTTGCCTTGGTCAAATCTTGCGGCGGCGAGATTAGGGTGCAAAGCCAGCCGGGAAGCGGCAGCTCGTTTTTTGTCGTCCTTCCGGTGCAGACCTCGGCAAGCAAGCCGGAGCGCGATCCCCGCTGGACAACCAGCGGGGCAAAAGATTTGGCAGGCTCCAAGTGAGATGGACACTGTTTCCCATGGGTTGAAACACAAGATCAAGGCCGCCTTGGGAGCGAGGATCAAGCTCGGCCAGATTTTTGGTTTGTCGGAATCCGAGCTGGAGCGCCTCATTGTGGAGGTGGAGAAGAACCCTCTCTTTCTCAAACTGACCTACCCCGCAGAGCGTTGCCGCAAGGTGGTCCAGTTCCAGAGGTTCCCTCAGACCCGGTGGTTGCCCCTCTCAATTGAACTTAAAGAGGAAATCTTGCCGGCGCAGGATGCTCTGGATATTGCCTCCATGGCATCCGAGAGCCCGGAGAGGGTGTCTTTGATCCGCCGCATCGGGGAGGAAAGGTTTGCCCGTTATTTTCTGTATGCCGAAGAGGACGCGGGGATTTTAGATATCGCCCAAGCGTGCGGGGTTGGCACCGAGGAAGCTCAAGACATCGTTGACTTTGTCAATGAGTTTCAGATCCGCAGTATCCAAAGCGGACCTTCGAACCCGGCCTCTGTGCAGACTCCGGCCCGGGCGGCTGAGATAGGCTATACTCTCATCGCGCGCGTCGAAAAGGACGCCGAAGGATGGACCTTGGTCTATATGTCTCTGTCGCAGGCCAGGGGCCGCTACCGAATTCGCCATGACAGGCTTGAGGAGCTTAAAAAAGAAGGCGCCTTCAGCTCCAAGGACCTTGCGAGGCTCAAGGGGCTACTTGGGAAGCTTGAGTTCATCAACGAAAGAAAAAACAGCATGAACCGGCTTCTCAAGCTCCTGCTTGCCCGCCAGAGCGAGTACCTCGAAAGCGGCGACCCTGCCGCCCGGAAGGCGCTTTCCCAGAGAGAGGCGGCAAGATCGCTTGAGCTGGACCCAAGCTCCGTGAGCCGCCTGGTTTTTGGGAAAAGCATCCTGACGTCCACCCATAGAGAGGTTCCTTTGAAGGAGATGTTTCTAAGTAAGAAAAGGTGGCTTTTGCGGGTTCTAGAGGAGATCCTTCCCAACGGTGGAGCTCCTTGCCCGGATAGAGTATTGAGGAAGATGCTCTGGGGCAAAACAGGCATTTGGGTTTCCCGAAGATCCATCGCTCAGTACCGGGAAGATCTGGGTGTCTCGTGCTCGAGGGCCCCAAGTTTTGGCCCGGCCGGGACAAGAGGAGGCCAAGAGCAATGAGAAAGCATTCTATCCTTATCGTAGATGACGAGCCCGACATGCTCTCCACTTGCCGGGAGGCCCTCTCAGGAGAGGATCTCTCTATAACCTTGGAATCCGATCCCAGGCGGGCCCTGGAAAGGCTTGGAAAGGAATCCTTCGATTTGGTCGTGGCCGATATCAAGATGCCGGGGCTTGCCGGAACGGAGCTTCTCAAGGCTTCCAAGGAGGCCGATCCCGATCTGCCCATCATCCTCATGACCGCTTTTCCGGAGGTGGACAGCGCCGTGGAGGCCCTGCGGACCGGCGCCTCCGACTACCTGATCAAACCTCTTAATCCAGAAGAACTCCGCTTTAAGGTGGCGCGCCTCCTGGAAGAACGCAGGATCAAGGGTGAAAACAGGCTCCTGGTATCGCATCTGGAGAAGCGGCATGGATCGTCTGATATCATCGGGCAAAGTCCAAAGATTCGGGCAGTTTTGGAGATGGTGAACAAAGTGGCCCGCACCCCGGCAGACGTCATGATCCTTGGGGAATCCGGGACCGGCAAGGAGCTGATCGCCAGAAAGATCCATGCCCAAAGCCGACGCTCCGGCCGGTTCGTGCCGGTAGATTGCGGGGCTATCCCGGAAAATCTGCTGGAAAACGAGTTTTTCGGCCATGAAAAGGGAGCCTACACGGACGCTTCCGCTTCCACTCCGGGGCTTTTGGAATTCGCTCACTGTGGCACCTTTTTCTTAGATGAAATCTGTGAACTCTCTCCCTCCATGCAAGCCAAGCTCCTGAGGACGCTTCAGGAGAGGCAGTTTCGCAGGATCGGCGGCAAAGATTCCATCTCCGTGGATGTACGGGTGGTTGCGGCCACAAACAAGGATATCGCCAAGGAGGTCCAAGAGGGGCGGTTCCGTGAGGAGTTGTACTACCGGCTCAACGTCATCACCCTCCAAATACCTTCACTGAGGGAAAGAGCGGAAGACATTCCATTGTTGGTGGAGCATTATCTTCCCCGATTTGTCCGGGAGATGGGTAAGCGCATCCGCTCCGTGGAGGACCAAGCCCTTGAGATCCTTGCCCACTATCCTTGGCCCGGCAACATTCGGGAGCTTCAGAATGTGCTCAAGAAAGCCATTGTGCTCTGTGAAAAAGACATCCTGACGGCGGACGTCTTGCCGGGATTCCTAGTGACGACTCCGCCGACCTCGGACTCCTCCCCGGAAGGCTTTTTCCGGCTTAGAGACAGGCATCTCCAAACCTTTGAAAAAGACTATTTCGAATCCTTGCTTAGGAAAACCCATGGAGACGCCAGGGCTGCGGCCCAGTCCGCCGGCCTGCCCTTGAGCAGCTTCTACTGGCACCTCAAAAAGCACGAGATCAAATCAGAATCCTTCCGCACCTGATGCCGTCTGCGCGTCCCGCCCTTTCCAAATACTTGGAATACGTTCCAAGAATTTAGAACCCGTACCCAGCTTAAACCCGCTTTATTTGCCCAATCTACCCTTATCTGTGTGGCAGGTTTGATGCTCCATAAGATTTTGGAGATCACAGAAATGCCCCAGGTTATGCTCTATTGCCGGGATGGGGAGCTTCGGCAGGATTTGGAGTCAGGCCTTGGAAAGATGGGATGCGACTCAGACACCTGCCAAGATCAGGAGCATCTTATGAGTCGTGTCTTGGAGGACAAACCCGATGTCTTGGTTCTGTGCCTCCGCAAGGCGGAGAAATGGGTGCCCATGGGCATCGGCACATTCCGCAGGGTGTGTCCGCAAACAAAGATCATCTACGCCACCCAAAATCCTGGGGCTAACGATGTCAAGAGCCTCGAGCACGGGATCTTTTACTATGCGGGGAATGCTCCAGCAAACGATATCCTCGAAGCCGTGAAGGCAGCTCTCGGGGCAAAGTCATGAAAAGAGCGAAAAGACATGGTTCTTCAAACTTACAGCCGGACTTTTGCAGATATATAGGGGGAGTGGCTACAGGACCCCAATTCCATTTTGCAAATGTCCAGTTCTGGATCGTCTGCTGGAGGGGCTTGGCCTCCCTTAAGCTCACGCTTGCCTGCCTGGGACTGCTGATGGTCCTGGTGGTCCTTTGCACTTTGGCGCAGGTCCACCTGGGCACGCTCGGGGCCGTGGACCGCTACATACGATCCTTTTTTGTGACCGCTCCACTTCCCTGGACCCCATGGCAGGTTCCCGTCTTCCCCGGAGGGGCCCTGGTGGGGCTCCTGTTGCTCGTCAATCTTGTGGCCGCGCATGCGCAAAGGCTGGAGCTCTCCTGGAGAAAGGCCGGGATGTGGGCTGTCCATTTCGGGCTGCTTCTGCTCGTATTGGGTGAGTTCATGACTGGACTGCTTTCTGTGGAAAGTCAGATGGCCATTGAGGAGGGCCAGACCTTAAACTATATCGAGTCACCGGGACAAGTGGAGTTGGAGGCGAGCGAGACGACAGGGATAGGCCGGACTTACCAACTCGCGGTCCGGCCCAAGAGGCGGCTTCTTCCCTTCTCTATCACCTTGAAAGACTTCACGCATGAGCGCTACCCCGGCACGGAGATCCCCAAGAACTTTTCGAGTCTCATTCGGCTCAAGCATCCCGAGAAAAACGAAGATCGAGATGTCTTGATCTCCATGAACAACCCGCTGCGCTACGAAGGTCTGGCCTTCTACCAAGCCAGCTTCGGCAAGGAAGACACCCTGTCGGTCCTTCAAGTCGTCCAAAATCCCGCCTGGCTCCTGCCGTACTTGGCTTGTGTCCTAATTAGTTTGGGCTTGCTGTTTCATTTTTTGCTTCGTTTGTCCGCCTCAACCAAGCCAAGGAGGGTTGTGCCATGAACTGGAAACCCCTTTCGTGGCTACTGCTGGTCCTCGCTGCCACTTGGCTCTCCCTGCCGCTCACATCCTATAAGACCAAAGGGCCGGATCTTATTGGGTTTGGGGCGCTTCCGGTTCTGCATGAGGGTCGCATCAAGCCCCTAGACACGGTGGCTAGGGCTACGTTGCTCATGATCCAGGGGCGACAGACCCTTGCCGCCGAAGGACATCGCATTTCAGCCCTCGAGTGGATGCTGGAAACCATGGCCAACCCACAGAAAGCGGACTTAAGAAAAATATTCCGCATTGACGATCCCGATGTGTTGGGCCTCATGGGCAAGGAGCCCAAGGATGGAAAATACTTTTCCTTTAAGACGCTTAGCCCACGTCTTGCGGCCATCAGCGAGCAGGCGGCACATGCCGAACATATAGAGGTTCCCTCAAGGAGTCGGTTCCATAGGGCGATTCTGAACTTAGGCCACAGACTTATGGTCTACCAGCGCCTCAAAAACAGCTTTCAACCAGCTGACTCCCGGAATTTTTCCGGTGAACTAAAGGCTTACCAAAAGATTCTAGGCCCTGGCCGGGAGGCCTTCCATAAGGCTCATTCCGGCGCGAAGGATTTCGACCAGGAAGCCCTGGCCGCTCTGGGAAGATTCTTTTCCCAATTTGAGTTTCTTTCCCAAGCTGCTTACTTCCGTTCCATACCCCCCACCCAAGGCCAAGAGATTGAGAAATGGCAAAACGTGGGAGACGCTCTCTTGGAATCGGCCAGGACCGGAGAAATCCCTCCTGCGGTCTTCAGCTATGCGGAAATGCTCCGAGCTTATGAGGATTCGGACGGCCGAAGTTTTAATGCCGTCTTGGCTGCTTATAGAAATCGGCTCAAGTCCAGCCAGCCGCAAGCTGCAAAGCGCGCCGGATACGAATTCCTTTTCAATCGTACCCAGCCTTTTTACAAAGGAATGCTTCTGTACTTGGCGGCGCTGCTTCTGGTCTGCGCTTCATGGCTTCTCTGGCCCGTGCCGCTTGGGCGGTCCTCATCGGTGCTTCTGCTTCTGGGTTTTGCCGTCCATACATTGGGCCTTCTTTCCAGGATGTTCCTGGAGGGTCGTCCCCCCGTGACCAACCTCTACTCCTCGGCGGTTTTCGTGGGCTGGACCGCGGTTCTTTTGGGGATTGTCGTGGAAAGGATGACGCGCAGGGGGTTTGCGATCGCCATGTCGGGGGCCGTTGGCTTTGCCACGCTGATCGTTGCCCATCACCTGACAGGTTCGGGAGACACCATGGAGGTGATGCGCGCGGTGCTGGATTCTAACTTCTGGCTAGCCACTCATGTGATCACTATCACCATCGGCTACAGCGGTATGTTTCTGGCCGGGGCCCTGGCCCATGTTTACATCCTGGGCGGGCTGTGGACGCGCGCCATAAACGGGGATACGGGACGTACCCTGCCTCGATCCATCTACGGAGTCCTTTGCTTCAGTCTTTTCTTCAGTTTTCTGGGAACAGTCTTAGGCGGCATCTGGGCGGACCAGAGCTGGGGAAGATTCTGGGGCTGGGACCCCAAGGAAAACGGGGCGCTTCTGATCGTGTTGTGGAGCGCTTTCATTCTGCACGCCCGCTGGGGAGGCTACATCCGCGAACGGGGCCTTGCGGTGATGGCTGTGTTTGGGAATGTCATAACGGCTTTATCCTGGTTCGGGGTGAATATGCTCGGCATAGGATTGCATTCCTATGGATTTATGGACAAGACATTGATCGCTTTGTCCGCTTTCGTCGCTTCTCAGCTCATGGTGATAGCTCTTGGGATTTGGTCCGTCCCTATGTGGCGGACTTTGTTTCACAGGATGGAAGTTCAATGACAAATAGTCGGAGAAACAGAAAGGAGGTAAGACAACATGAGAAATGAAAAATGGAAGCGTTGGTTAGGCACGGGAGTTTTCATGCTCGGCGTATTTCTAGGCATATGGATCGTGCCTCCGCTGCTTCACAAGACGATGAGGCTGTGCCCCGTGCGGCCAAGCTCCGTAGGGGACGTGCAGGCGGTGCCGGCTTTTGCCAGAAAGTACGGCATCAGTTGTTCCCAATGCCATACCGCCTTCCCGGCGCTTAACGATTACGGGAGGGAGTTCAAACTGAACGGATACGTGCGTGAAAGAGGAAGCAAGGAAGGGGTTCTGGAGGCCAAGGATGGGTCCCTCTGGACGGAAAAGATATTTCCCTGGGGAGCCATGGTGAAGTCTAGGCCCTACGACAAAAAACAAAGCGACAGGGAATTCAAGCTCCGCGCCCTTCACGAGTTGGAGCTCTTCGTTGCCGGAGGGGACGCCTCCAAACACGTGTCTTACTTTACGGAGGTGGAAGCGGAAGATGAAATGGGCTTCAGCCCGGAATTGGGAGAGTTGCAGGTCGGTTACCATCCCTCCCGGTATCTGAATCTCCTGCTCGCCAACAGATCCTTCTTTATGATGGATCCCTTCCAGACTCTCTCCAATATGGGGAAGTTGACCCGCTCGTCGAGAGACTTTGCCATGCAGGGATATCTCTCGGGCGACAGCTTGGACGGGGAAAAGCAAACCGTAGCCGCATATGGGGAGATCGGCAGAGAGAACGTGGGATCGCTCTATTACGCGGCCGGCCTGTCCTCCGACAAGGGGGACGCCGAGGGGGAGGGGCCCAAAGACGGCGTCATCCGGCTGGCTTTTGATTCTCTCAGAGGCGTTGCGGTGGGAGGCTTTGCCAGCGCGGGACACGAGGGGCTTCCGGCGGCGGGTAAAAAGAAGTTTTCCCGCGCCGGGTTGGACGCCTTGGTGGAACTCTTCGGAGTGACGGCCAGGGGAGCCTTCGCGTATTTCTACGACAAGAATACCGTCACGCAAGCCAGGGAGGCCAATCGAGGGGCTTACACCGAGGCCTTTTACGCCGTGAACAAGGACGACCGGCCTTTCCTGGTGCCCTTGATCCGACAGGATTGGTTTCAAACGACGGATGGAACCAAACAGTTCGGCAACTTCACGGGCCAGCTCTCGCATTACTTTGCGGAGAACGGCCGGGCGTTTGTGGAGTACTTCGCGAACACTAAAAGGGAAGGAGCCCCCAAGGACCATCGCTGGACTCTTCAGGTGGAAGTAGGGTTCTGAGTATCTCAGCAGCGGGTTGGACAATGTTCGTTGAAAAAAGACCGGTGTGGTGCGAAAGTCGCGGGGCCTTCTCGAGCTTCCTCGGTCCCGCTAACCTCCTTTCTGCATCCCGAGCCCGCCGTTTGGACGAAGCCTCCCCCGGGGGGGCCGGTCTCAAGTTTTGCTCAGTAATCGTCGGACATTCTTGACGGCCCGGAGGTGCTATGGAAAAGAGCAAGTGCAAGCGGTTCGTGCTGGGTTTTTTCGCCGCATTCGCGGCATCGGCGATTTTCTGCGCGGTGCCCCGGGAGCCCGGCGGCGCCGCGGAGTCGACGACGCGGGATAAGGCGGCCTCGAAAGAGGAGTTTCCCTGGGACGATGGTCCCGAGGAAATCGATGTCTCCGGATATCCCGAGAAGCAGCAGCAGAACTACAAGGTCTTCGCCAAAAAATGCTCCAAGTGCCACACCCTGGCCAGGGCCATAAACTCTCCCTACGCGCTGCCGGAGGAGTGGGCGCCCTACATCGAGAAAATGCGGAAGAAGAAGCGCTCGGGTTTGGACGCTACAAGCGCCGGAAAGATCGTTGATTTCCTGATCTACGATTCTTCTATTCGAAAAAAGAATTTGATTGAAAAGAAACTACAAGAGAAGAAGGGGGTTCAGAAACAAGAGAGAGTCAAGGAAAAAGAGATTCAAAAACCAAAAGGCGACTAGATAAAATGAAGGATCGAGGGTCGCTCAACTTGGTCGTACTTGTCCTTTCCGTATGGGCGGGTCTTTTCCTCTTCTACGGGTTTCTCGCTTATAGAGCCAGGCTCTGGAGCCCTCTCTGGGCCATCTCCCCCACCGAAAAAGTTTTCGCTGCCCTCGCCGAGAAGTCTCGATCTTTAGATGAAGATTCTCCCATCCTGAAGGGACGCCTCCTCTACAGGGAGTTTCGCTGCGGCGTCTGCCACGGGCCCGAGGGGGAGGGAGGGGTCAAAAATCCAAACGCCGATCCGGACGGCGTGGTCCCCAACCTCTATGACCTTGGGGATGCTTTCACCTTCAACGATTTAAAGGACAAAATCCGCAAGGGGACTCACCCCGCCAAACTGGAGGAAAAAGACCAGGAGCCTCCCTTGGATATGCCTTCCTGGGAGAAGACGCTTTCCGGAGGAGAGTTGGAGGACCTGGCTCAATATCTTTTTAGTCTAAAATCCCCTCCGGGAAGCAGGGAGGAGGAAGAAGAATAACCACGAGAGAGATCAGGAGGTAATGAACATGGGTATTCACCCGTTGACATTAAGTCTGTTTGTGGCCCTAGCGGCCATTGGGGGGGCTACCGGTTTTCGGTCGGCCAATCCTCTGATGGCGCTGGCCGGCGTCCTGCTGGGGCTGTTTATGGTATTGGCCCTGAGAGTGGCCCGTCAGTGGCAGAGGGCCGTGGTGCTCAGGCTGGGAAAGTTCCACGGCCTTAAGGGGCCGGGTTTGTTCGGGATCTTTCCATTCCTCGACACGGTTCCGTACTGGATCGACATGCGGGTCATCACCACCCCATTCACCGCGGAGCAAACCCTCACCAAAGACAGCGTGCCCGTGGATGTGGACGCGGTGCTTTTCTGGAGGACGATAGACCCGATGAAGGCGGCGCTGGAGGTGGAGAACTATCGGGAAGCGACATCCTGGTCGTCTCAGACGGCGCTCAGGGACGTGATCGGAGAGACCGATCTTGCCGAGATGCTGGTGGGAAGGAGGAAGATAGACGCCAGGCTCTGCCAGATGATCGATGAGCGGACCGAAGCCTGGGGCATCAAGGCCCTGTCCGTGGAAATTCGGGACGTGAAAATCCCCGTGGCGCTTCAAAATGCGATGTCCATGCAGGCCCAGGCGGAGAGAGAGCGTCAGGCCCGCCTGATCCTGGGAGAATCGGAGTCTCAAGTGGCCAGCAAATTCAAGGAAGCCGCCAAAGCCTACGTCGAAAACCCCGTGGCCCTGCACTTAAGGGCGATGAATATCCTGCTGGAGGGGATGCGCCAGAACTCCACTGTCGTAATCGTTCCCTCCAGCGCCGTGGAGACCATGGGTCTCGGGGCCATGGCTGGAGTGACGTCTCTGGCCAAGGAGTTTTCTTCTCCAAGAATTCCCGTAAAGGAGGAGAAGTAAGCGGAGAGACCGACGAGGCAAAGCTGTCGAAGGACTTGAGCTCTTATGGAACGGATATACGCCTGGCTGGGATGGGCGGTTGTAGGAGCTGTGCTGATGGGAGCAGGGCTGTGGATCTACCAAACCTGGGAGGTCACTCAGCCCGTCCCTTTCAATCACAAAAAGCATGTAGAGTTTGGCATTGCCTGTGACGCTTGTCACGTGGGAGCCAAAGACAGCGCCAAGGCCAGTGTTCCCAACATCTCCACCTGCGCCCTGTGTCACCAACCCGGCAAGGCGAGCCCTAAAACCCCGAAGGCCCTCGAGCAATACATGCAGGAGATGAAGCCGATTCCCTGGAAGAAAATCTACGAAGCTCCACGACATGTTCGGTTCTCCCATGTGCGCCACGTGGAGAAAGGGGGCTTGGACTGCAGAATTTGCCATGGCGAGGTCGGAAAAATGGAGAGACCCCTGGGTAGACAACCTGTGCCTCTCCGGATGGAAAGGTGCATGGAGTGCCATAGAAAAGAGAGAGTGACAACAGACTGCATGGCGTGCCACCGATAGGAAAATATGGACCTAGAAATCTCACGGAGAAATTTACTCAAGTGGGCCGGCTTTCTGGTCGCGGGCTTCACTCTACCGAAAGCCATCAAGGCGAAGGTGCTGTCTCCCCAAGAAAAACCTCTGCCCAGACTGGACTCCGAAGCCCATAGGCCGGCCCTCTGCAAGCTTTGTCCGGCCCTGTGCATGCTTCAGATCCGGGTGGTCAACGGAAAGCCGGTGGGAGTTTCCGGAATGCCGGGCCATCCTTTGAGTCAGGGAGCGCACTGTCCCAAGGGCGGGGCCATTCTCCAGGATCTCTACCACCCCGACCGGCTGCGCTCGCCGATTAGGCAAAGGGGAACCAAGGGGTCCGCTCAGTGGGAGAAAATATCTTGGGACCAAGCCCATCAGATTCTCCTCGATAAACTTTCTCATCTCTTAAAGCGCAACAGACCGGAAGCCCTGGCTATACTGGCGGCTCCCATAAGAGATATCCGTCACAAGATCCAAAAGCGCTTCGCCCAGGTGTTCGGGACTCCTAATTTTTGGGAGTGGAACTGGTCTTTGGCGGAGGGACCCCTGGACGCCTTCCGGCTGATGCACGGCTCTTCGGAGGGGTTATTCTACGACCTACAGAACGCAAGCCTCATCGTGTCCTTTGGATGGGATTGGCTTCAAAGCTTTCCTTCGCCCGTGGAGGCTCAAAGGGCTTTCAGCGAACTGCGCCGGGCAAGGCCGGAAAGGAGGGTGCGGATCGTCCAGATTGAACCCAGACTTTCCACTACGGCCGCCAAGGCGGATGAATGGATTTCCATCCGCCCGGACACGGAAGGCTTCCTGGCCTTGGGAGTAGCCTATGTTTTGATGGATGATAATCTTTACGACAAAAACTTTGCGGGCCGATGGACGTCCGGATTCGAGGAATACAGGAAGATGATTCTTCGGGAGTATTCCCCTGAGAAAGTATCCGAAATTTCAGGCGTCAAGACCAAACAAATCGTAGAAATTGCGAGGCAAATGACCTCCATTAAACCTGCCATTGGAATCACTCAGCGAAGCAGTCTTTTCACCCAAATCGCGGTACACAGCCTCAATGCCCTGGTAGGATCCATAGGCGTCAGGCGGGGAGTTCTCTCCAGCGAGGCAGAAAGATACCAATTGACCCTGCCCTCTGCCGCTATTCCCAAACCCAGGACGGCTCCCATAGCATCTCTTCATGAAATCCCCGAGCGCATCCTCGCTTCCTCTCAAAGTCCTATCGAGCTCCTCTGGATGGAGCGGGTCAATCCGGTTTTTTTGAGTCCCCAAGGCGCCCAATGGAGAAAAGCCCTGGAGAGGATTGGGTTCATCGTTAGCTTTTCTCCCTTCATAGACGAGTCCTCTCAAATTGCGGATATCATCCTCCCGCCCCACCATTCCCTGGAAGCCTGGCAATACGGCTTTTCCCCGACCCTCCAAGGACAGGGCATCATCAGCTTTGCTCCTCCTGTGGTCAGCCCCCTCTACGATACAGGGGACCATGGCGACTTTATCTTGGGGCTGGCCAAGTCTTTGGGGGGGAGGATTGCCTCGGCTCTTCCGTGGGAGAGTTTCGTGGAGTCTTTGGAGAAAGCGGTCCAGAAAGTCAGGGCTGAGGAGATCATGAAGAAGGGGGGATGGTGGGAATACGTGGGGGAGAGCTCAGGCGTTAAATCCACGCTCAAGACGCAAACAGGGAAGCTGGCTCTGCCGACGGGCGAATTAAAACCGAAAGGGCGCGACCTCCCGGACGCCTCCCATCCTTTCCATCTCTATATTCACGTTCCCCTGGCTTTTTCCTTCGGGGAAGGAGCCCACCTCCCCTACCTCCACAGCCTTGCCGGGGCCCACTTGGGAGAACAGTGGGAAACCTGGGTGGAGATGCATCCGGCCGCGGCGGAGAAATTGGGAATCAGGGATGGACAAATGGTCTGGGTGGAATCCCCTTATGGAAAGATCCGTGCGAGGGCGAGGCATTACCAGGGCATCAGGGAAGACACCGTGTCCCTCCCCTTCGGCCTGGGGCATACGGCCATGGGGCGCTACTCTGAAGGGATCGGAGCGAACCCTGCGGATCTCCTGGCTGGGCGGACGGACAAGTCGGGCCAGCCGATCTGGCAGGCCGTTCGCGTGAAGATTTATGGAGATTAAGGATCAAAACCGAAGAGACTTCTTGAAGTGGTTCGGGGCCGCGGTAGGCGGGGTTTGGGCATTTACTTCCCGGGCTTTCGCGGCGCGGGGAGAAGACGAGCAGGTCCAGGCCCGGGGAAAACATCGCTGGGGGATGGTGATTGACCTGGACCGCTGCACGGGATGCCAGGCCTGTGTGGTGGCCTGCTCGGTGGAGAATAACCAGATGCTGGGGGGGCCCGAAGAAGCGGCTCTGGGAAGGGTCATCCGCTGGCTTAAGATCCTTCCCAGGACGGAGGCGGAGGGTTCCCATATTCGTCAGAGCCTGGTTCCCATGCCCTGCCAGCAGTGTGAAGATCCCCCCTGCACCAGGGTCTGTCCGACCTCGGCCACGTTCATGAACCCGGAGGGGATCGTGGGGCAGGTCTATGACCGTTGCATCGGCTGCCGCTACTGCGTCAACGCCTGCCCCTACACCTGCAAGTTCTTCAACTGGGGGGAGCCTCAGTGGCCCAAGGAGACCCAGACGCCTTTCAATCCGGATGTCTCGGTACGCTACAAAGGAGTCGTGGAAAAGTGCCTCTTCTGCCACCAGAGGCTGCAAAGAGCCAAGGATAAAGCCAGGGAGGAGGGCCGGAAGATTGAGGAAGGCGATTATGTAACCGCCTGCCAGGCCGCCTGTCCCGCCCAGGCCATCGTCTTCGGAGACCTGAACGATCCCGAGAGCGAAGTTTCCCGATTGGCCTTGAGCCACAGGTCTTTCAAGATGCTGGAGGAATTGGGCACCAAACCCAAAGTCATCTATTTGCGGGAGGGATAGATGTCTGAAACGACATCGGACGTCGAAGCGGAGGTCCTTATCCCTCTGGCTGAAAAACCAGGGCGGGGCTTCTGGACGGCGGCCCTGGCCCTTTCCGTCGTCTTCTTGGGCGGGATATTGGCTTGGTCCTGGCAAATAAAGAGCGGCCTGCGCGTCACGGGATTGGGTGTCCCGGAATTTTGGGGCATCTATATCATCAATTTCGTCTTTTTTATCGGCATCTCCCATGCCGGAACGCTCATCTCGGCGATTCTCCGCATCACCCGCGCGCCGTGGAGGCGTTCCTTCACGCGCATCGCCGAAATGATCACCGTGACGAGCTTGCCGTTTGCGGCGACATGCGTGATCGTTGATCTGGGGCGGCCCGACCGCCTCTTTAACGTCCTGCTCTATCCGCATTTGACCTCTCCCATCCTGTGGGACATCCTATGCATTTCAACCTACATGGTCATGTCCTGTCTCTATTTTTACATCGCGTTGGTCCCGGATATGGCGTTGTGCCGGGACCGGTTGAGCCGACACGGACTTGGAATGACGCCCATCTACCGTTGGCTCGCTTTGGGTTGGAAAGGAACCGTGAAGGAGAAAAGACTGCACCATTCCCTCATGACCGTTTTATCCGTGGTGCTGTTGGCTTTGGTGATTTCGGTCCACACCAACGTGGGATTTATTTTCGGGATGACCAACAAGCCGGGGTGGCATAGCGCCGCCATCGGGCCCTACTTTGTGATCGGGGCCGCCCTCCAAGGGTTGGGCGCGCTCTCCGCCATTGTCGTCGCGGTTCGATATTTTTTCCATTTGGAACATTGGATTACCGAGGATCATTTCAATGCGCTCCGAAAATTTTTCCTCGCCCTCGCCTGTTTCTGGATGTATTACACCTGCGTGGAGTATTTAACCACCTTTTACGGCAGGCACGTTCCCGAGATGGCGATTTTTTGGGCTAAATTGACAGGGCCTTTTCGGCTTAGTTTTTGGGCCATGCTGGTTCTGTGCTTTTGCGTTCCCTTCGCCTTGCTAATCACCAGACGGGGTCCCCTGGTTCTCAAACTTCTCTTTGCGGGCCTCTCGGCGAATGTAGGGATGTGGTTGGAAAGGTATTCCATCATTGTTCCTCCGGGGGCCAGCCCATACCTTTCCTGGGGAACGCCTCCCTATTCGCCTTCCTGGGTGGAATGGACGATCACAGCCGGCTGGTTTGCCGGATTCATCTTGCTCTTTATGCTCTTCACCCGTATATTTCCTTTACTGACTGTATGGGAAATGAAGGCCCCCGCCTGCCATGTCTGCGGGACCGTTTTTGAAGAAATTGCTGCTGAAGAAAAAGAGGGATAGATGTCCAAACCGAGCGCCGTCGACGTCGAATCCAAGGTCCTCGCCCCTTTGATCGCAAAACCGGGGAGAGGCTTCTGGATCGCCGTCTCCCTCTTAGGCGGGGTGTTTTTCTGGGGGCTTCTGGCTTGGGGTTGGCAGATCAAAAACGGGCTCAGGGTGACCGGTCTGAATGCCCCCGTTTTTTGGGGAATCTACCTGGTCAATTTTGTCTTCTTCATCGGCATCTCCCACGCGGGGACCCTGATATCCTCCATTCTGCGGATCGCGGAAACCGAGTGGAGGAGGCCCTTTACCCGGGCGGCTGAGGCCATCACGGTATTCTCGCTTCCCTTCGGCGCCAGTTCCGTGATCGTGGATCTGGGACGTCCCGACAGGCTGCTCAACGTCATCCTTTATCCCCACTTCACCTCCCCTATTCTTTGGGACGTTTTATGCATCACCACTTATCTGGCCACCTCCTGCCTTTACTTCTATCTGGCGCTTATTCCGGACATCGCCCTGTGCCGGGACAGGCTCTCCAGCGCAGTGGGGCCGGTCCGAAGATGGTTGTATGAAATGCTTGCCTTGGGATGGACGGGGACCAAAGTCCAGTGGAAAACGCTTCACAAAATCATGGGTGGGATGTCCGTGTTTCTTTTCGCCCTGGTGATTTCAGTTCATACCAACGTCTCCTTCGTGTTCGGACTGACCACCAAGCCCGGCTGGCATACCGCGGTGATCGGCCCCTACTTCGTCGTCGGGGCCATCTATTCGGGAGTCGCCACCGTGATCGTGGCGATGATCGCTATCCGGAAGCTCTTCCACCTGGAGACTTATCTTACGGAGGACCACTTCAACAGGATAGGCAAGTTTCTCCTGGCCCTCTGTTGCTTCTGGTTCTACTTCACTTGCGTGGAGTTCCTCACCGTCTTCTACGGGAGGGAGACGGCCCACATGGCGGTGTTTAACGCCAAGTTCTTCGGGGAATATGCCTGGCTTTTCTGGACCATGTTCACCTGCTGCTTCATCATTCCACTCCCTGTGCTGGCCATCCGGAGACTTAGGACCATTGCCAATCTGGTCTGGCTTGGCATCGTCATCAACATCGGGATGTGGCTGGAGAGGTACTCGATCATCGTTCCCAGCGGCGCAAGGCCCTACCTCTCCTGGGAAATCGGCCGCTACACTCCGAGCTGGGTGGAATGCTCCATCACGGCGGCCTGGTTTTCCGGTTTCTGTCTGCTCTTTTTGGTATTTACCCGGGTGTTTCCCATTCTGACGGTTTGGGAGATCAACGAAGAGTCAGCCGCTGGGAAGACTAACCTTCCAGCTGGATAGAAAAAAGGGGGAAAGGTCATGAATGTGCTTGCGTGGGCTGTTATTTCTCTGGTGGTGTTGGGAGCTTGTCGGAAAGGTGTCGGGAAGGAAGGCGCGTCCTCACGGTTCACGGAACAGCAACTGAGATCTCAGTTCGCCTATGATTTGGGACCCGATTCCATTGACGTTTCCTCCTACCCCGGGGAAGGACGCCGGGGCTACAAGTTTTTTTCCACCCGGTGCTCTCAATGCCACACCTTGGCCCGTCCGATCAATGCCCCCCACATCCGGAGGGAGGATTGGAAGAGATACGTGGACCGGATGCATGTCCGGGCCCGGAGCCGGGGAAAGGACTATCAGTTCAGTTGGGAGGAGGGCCGGGCGATCATCGATTTTCTGAGCTATGACGCCCGGGTGCGGAAGGTCCAACGCCGAAAGGAATTCGCTGAGCTTCAAAAGCGTCTGGAGAATTTGTTTCGGGAAGTGCGGCAGGAAAGGGCTAGGATTGTGAATGTCCGCGATCGGGAGAAGGCGCGACCTTATGTCTACATGGGAGAGTGAGACCCGGCGCGTCGTCTTGGCCGGACAGCCCAATGTCGGCAAGTCCGTCCTCTTCAACGCTCTGACCGGAAAATACGTCGCCGTTTCGAATTATCCGGGCACCACCGTGGACGTCTCGCGGGGGGTGGGGGAGATCGGGGGCGGAGCTGCCGAGTTCGTGGACAGCCCGGGCATCTATTCCCTGGCGGCGCACAGCGACGAGGAAAGGGTGACGCGGTCCCTGCTGCTCGCCGGACCCGACGCCGTGGTTCAGGTGGCGGATATGAAGGATTTACCGCGCGCCTTGGTTCTGACCCTGGAGCTTTTGGGGCTGCGGATCCCGTTGGTCTTGTGCCTGAATATGAAAGACGAGGCCCTCTCCCGCGGGTGCCGAGTGGACGTCCGCAGGCTTTCAGAAATCCTAAAAATTCCGGTGGCGGAGACCGTGGCCATTACCCGCGAGGGATTGGGCGAGCTCCGATCGGCTGTGGAGAGAGCCTGCGCCCTTTCTTCATCCAGTGGGAACCGGCCGCCGGAGCGGCCTCCCTCGCTTCCCCGGGCGGCCTCCGCCGTTTTTCTGCGGGCCCGTCGGGAGGAGGCGGTCGCAATCGCGGCGGAGGTCTTCACGGCTCCGGGCTCTTCCGGCGTCTCGGGGGCGGATCGCTTTTTGGAGTCGTTGGGGCGCCTGTGCTTGAGGCCGTGGCCCGGTTATTTGCTGGCGGGGGCCGTGCTTTGGGGTCTCTATGAATTCGTCGGGGTTTTGGGCGCGCAGACAGCCGTTAATTTTTTGGAGAAAACCGTCTTCGGCTCCTGGGTTAATCCCCCTTTGGCCCGGGCGATGGAGGCGATTTTTCCGTGGGTTTTCGTTCGCGATTTTTTCGTCGGACAGTACGGCGTCTTCACCATGGCTTTGACCTACGCCTTCGCCATCATTTTGCCGATCGTGACCACCTTCTTTCTGGCCCTGGGAATTTTGGAGGATTCCGGGTACCTCCCCCGCTTGTCGGTTTTGCTCAACCGTTTTTTCAAGATGGTGGGCCTAAACGGCAAGGCGGTTTTTCCCATGATCCTGGGGCTGGGCTGCGGGACGATGGCCGTTTTGACGACCAGGATTTTGGACACCCGCCGGGAGAAGATACTGGCCACATTTCTTCTGGCTCTGGCCGTTCCCTGCTCAGCCCAGTTGGGAGTCATCCTGGGGATGACGGCCGGCGCCTCGGGCTCCGTCTTGCTGGTGTGGCTTCTCGTCATGGTGGGGAGCCTGCTCGGCACGGGCGCCTTGGCTTCGCGGATTTTGCCGGGGGCCGCCGCCCACTTCATCCTGGAAATTCCCCCCATGAGGTTTCCTCAATGGAGCAATCTTTTCAGGAAGGTCGGGGCGAGACTCAAGTGGTATCTTCGGGAGGTCCTGCCGCTTTTCGTCTATGCGACGGCGGCTCTCTTTCTTTTGGACGCCTTCGGTCTTTTGAAAGATGTCGAGCGTCTGGCTTCTCCCTTCGTCTCCGGTACCTTGGGGCTTCCGGAAGAGGCGGCGGGGGCCTTCCTGGTCGGTTTTTTCCGGAGGGACTACGGCGCGGCGGGACTCTACCAGATGCAGCGCCAGGGGCTTTTGAGCCTGCGGCAGTCTGCGGTGGCCCTGGTTGCCATCACGCTCTTTATGCCCTGCGTGGCCCAGTGGCTGATGGTCGTCAGGGAGCGCGGGATGGGGGCGGCCCTGGCCATCAGCGGGACGGTTTTGATGTATGCGGTGGCGGTTTCAGCAGCGTTGAATCAGGCGCTTCTGGCTTTGGGATGGCGGTAAAACAGGGTGGGAGGCACATGAACGAGAGGTTGAACAAAAAATATCCGATACCGACGAAGGAGGAGGAGGACGTCCAGCAGGCCCTGAGTGTCTTATGGGGGCAGTTCGAGCAGGACGTCCGCGATCCCGTAGAGCTCCGGAGGATTTTGGATGAGGCGGTCCGGGGGGGCGTGTTGGAGGAGTTGTTGGGTAAGCAGTGGGTCGCTGAAAAAGACGGAGTTTTGGAGATGACTCCGCAGGGGCGGGATTTGGCCAAGGACATCGTCCGGCGTCACCGCCTCTCCGAAAGGCTTCTGCAGGACGTTCTGGAGCTTCCCGGAGATCAGTTGGATCCCAATGCCTGCCGGATGGAGCATGTCATCACCCGGGACGTGGAGGAGGCCATCTGCATCCTCCTGGGGCACCCTCGCGCCTGCCCGCACGGCCTGCCTGTTCCGCAGGGGCGCTGCTGTGAAAGATCCCTGGAGCGAACGGGACCCATCGTGGCCCCCTTGTCCTCTTTCAGAGACGGCCAGGAGGGCAAGATCGCCTATCTGGCCCCCGCGGGCCGCCCCGAGCTGCACCGCCTTCTGTCCATGGGGCTTGTGCCCGGGGCCTGCGTGCGCATCGGACAGACGTTCCCCGCTTTCGTGGTGTCGGTGGGTGAGACGATCCTAGCGGTGGATCCCGTCCTGGCCGAGCACATTTTCGTGCGAAAGAAGAATGGAAAATAAGCCGGCCGGAGACCGTGGAGTTCCCGGGGCGCGGCGGCCCTTGAACCTTTCCCAGGCCAGGATTCCCCGGGGCGCGGTCCACGTTCTTCCCCAACGCTGCAAAGGTTGCAACTTTTGCATCGAGTTCTGCCCCAAGGAGGTCCTGGCCCCTTCCAAAGATATGAACGCGAAGGGATATCATTACCCCGTGGTGGCGGAAGGGAAGGGGGAGGCCTGCATCCGCTGCCAGTTCTGCGATTTGGTGTGCCCCGAGCTGGCCATATACACCGAGGAGGTCTTTTGAGGGTCCTGACCGGGACGCATTTCATGTCGGGTGACCATGCTTGCGCGGAGGGGTCTTTGGCGGCGGGGCTGGGGTTTTTCGCCGGGTACCCAATCACCCCCTCCACCGAGATCGCGGAGCACTTGGCCATCAGGCTTTCCCAGGTGGGGGGCACGTTCGCCCAGATGGAGGACGAGCTGGGGAGTATGGCCGCCATCGTGGGGGCTTCGGTGGCCGGGGCGCGGTCCATGACCGCCACCTCCGGCCCGGGCTTCAGCCTCATGATGGAGAATGTGGGGTTGGCGGTGATGATGGAGGTGCCCTGCGTGGTGGTCAATGTCCAGAGGGGCTCCCCCTCCACGGGGCTGCCCACCGCGGTGGGCCAGGCGGACGTGATGCAGGCCCGGTGGGGCTCCCATGGGGATTACGCGATCGTGGCGTACTCCCCCGCAAGCCCCCAGGAGTTCTTCGATCTGACCCTCAGGGCCTTTGATACCGCGGACACCTACCGCGTCCCGGTTTTTCTGATGGCGGACGAGGTGGTGGGGCACATGACGGAGAGGGTGGTCATCCCCCCCGCCTCCAGGATCACCCGGGTGCAACGCAAGAGGCTTCCCCGGCTCAAGGGTAACGGCCGGTTCCTGTCTTTCCATACGAACGGCAAGGACTTGGTGCCCGCCCTGGCCCACGCGGGGGAGGGATATCGGGCGCATTTCACCAGCCTGACTCACGACGAAAGGGGGTACCCCACCAACAGTCCCGATGTGCATGACCGTTTGGTGAGGCGGCTTGTGAACAAAATCAAGCTCAACGCCGGCAGGATCGTGGAAGCCGAGGAGTACCGCCTCAAGGATGCCGAGGTGGTGGTGGTGGCCTACGGCTGCATGTCCCGGTCGGCCAGGCGGGCCGTGGATATGGCACGGGAGAAAGGCATCCGCGCGGGGCTTCTGCGTCCCGTCACCCTCTGGCCTTTTCCGGAGAGCCGGCTGAGGGAGCTGGACAAGGGAAAGAAAAAAAAGGCGTTTGTGGTGGCGGAACTGAACCTGGGGCAGATGGCGCGCGAGGTGGAGCGGTGCATCGGCAGGCCTCCGGCGACGCTCACCCACGCGGGAGGCAAGGTCCTGGAGCCGGAGGCCGTCCTCGAGGTCCTGGCGGAGGCCGGACGATGAGCAAGGAGACGGTGGTCGCACGGCATCCTCTGGATGAGCTTTTCCGCGCGGACAGGTTCCCCCACATCCTCTGCCCCGGCTGCGGGATAGGGGCGGCGATGCACTGCCTCGCCCAGGCCATGACGGAGTCGGGGATCCCCCTGGATCGCCACGTGTGCGTCTCGGGGATAGGGTGCTCCAGCCGCGTCCCGGGATACCTCAACGTGGACTCCTACCACACCACCCACGGCCGCTCCATCCCCTTCGCCACCGGCCTGGCCCTGGTCCGACCGGACCTGGAGGTGACGGTGTTCGCGGGCGACGGGGACCTCTTCGCCATAGGGGGGAACCACTTCATCCACGCTGCCCGGCGCAATGTGGACCTGAACGTGATCTGCATCAACAATTTTAATTACGGGATGACGGGAGGGCAGGCGGGGCCCACCACCCCCTTCGGGGCGAAGGCCACGACTGCCCCCTTCGGGAACTGGGAAAGGCCCTTCAACCTGCCTTATCTGGCGTCCGCGGTGGGGGCGGTGTTCGTGGCGCGCTGGACCACCCTGCATGTGCGCCAGCTCAAGGAGGCCGTCCGGTCAGTCATGAAGAAGAAAGGGTTCGCTTTCATCGAGGTGCTCTCCCCCTGCCCCACCGGGTTCGGGCGCCCCAACGGGATCGGGGACGGATTGGAGGAGATGGAGCTTTACCGCGAACGGTGCGTGGTGGACCACAAGGCCTCCCTGCCAGACATGGACATAGACCTAAGGGACAAGAAAAGGCCCATCGTTCTGGGCAACTTTCTCAACCTGGACAGGCCGCATTACCAGCCCGGGAAGATACCGCAGGAAACCTCTCATGGTTGAGATCCGTTTCGCGGGGTACGGGGGCCAGGGGATCGCCCTAATGGGAGTTTTGACCGGGAGGGCGGCGACCCTTTTCGACGGGAAGGAGGCGGTGTTGACGCAGACCTACGGACCCGAGGCCCGCGGAGGGGCTTCCAACGCCGATGTCATCCTATCGGACAAGGCGATAGATTTTCCCCTGGTGACGAGGCCCAATATCCTGGTCGCGATGTTCCAGGAGGCCTACCGGAGATTCCGGCCCGACCTTAAGGCCGGGGGGGTCCTGGTCCTGGATGAGGCCCTGGTCAAGCCTGAGGAGAAGGAGAGGTCCTTCCACTCTATCCCCGCGACGCGGCTGGCGGAGGAGATGGGTCTGAAGATCGCGGCCAACGTAGTGATGCTGGGTTTTTTCGTTAGGATCACGGGTGCGGTGACGAAGCGGGCCATGGAGGAGGCGATCCGAAAGACGGTGAAGCCCAAGGTGGTGGAACTGAATCTCAAGGCTTTCGACGCGGGGTTCCGGTGGGCCGAGAAGGCCCCGGTGGGGACAAAATGAAACGGAGTGGCGGAGAAAGTTCCGTTTTGATCGTGGGAGGAGGGATCGCCGGCATCCAGGCGGCCCTGGACCTGGCCAACGCCGGAGTGCGTGTGGTGATGGTGGAGAAGTCGCCGAGCATAGGCGGTAAGATGGCGGTCCTGGACAAGAACTTCCCCACCCTGGACTGCTCCATCTGCATCGAGGCGCCCAAGATGAGCGAGGTGGGCCAGCACAAAAACATTGAGGTCCTGGCCCTGTCCGAGGTGACGGACCTGGAGGGCGGGCCCGGGAACTTCAGGGCAACCATCCGGAGCAGGCCCAGGTTCGTGACCGACGGCTGCACGCGGTGCGACCTGTGCTCCCAGGCGTGTCCCGTCGTCCGGTCCAACGAGTCCGACTCCTTCATGGCCTTCCGCAAGGCCGTCTACACTCCCATCCCCCAGTCCGTGCCGGGGGCCTACGTGATAGATCCTGAGAGTTGCCTGAACCGGCCTCCCAATTACATGCCGTGCCATAGGTGCCTGGAGGCATGCGGGCCCAAATGTATTGATTTTGAGATGACGGAGTTCGTCCTGACCCGGGAGGTGTCCGCGGTCATCCTGGCGACGGGCTACGACCTCATTGCTCCCGACAGCCTCAAAGAGTACGGCTACGGGACCCATCCCGACATCCTCACCTCCATGGAGTTGGAGAGGCTCCTCACCTCCGCCGGACCGACGGGAGGGGATGTGGTCAGACCCTCCGACGGGCGCCATCCCAAAAACGCGCTCCTGGTCCTGTGCGTGGGTTCCCGGGACCGGAGATTCTTCAAGGGCTGCTCCAGGTTCTGCTGCATGTACTCGGTCAAACACGCCTTCCAGCTCATGGACCACGGGGTCAAGGACGTGACGGTGCTCTATATGGACCGCAGGGCCTACGGGAAGGGTTTCGACGAGTTCTGGCAGAGGACCGCTGAGGCCGGGGCGAAGTTTGTCCGGGGGAGGCCCTCCTCCGTTCTTCCCAACGGGGACCAGACGGTGCGCGTCGTGTATGAGGACACGGAGGGAGGGTCGCTCCGGAGGCAGGATTTCGACTTAGTGGTTCTTGCGACCGCGGTGTGTCCGCCCGCGGGCCACAAGCGTTTGGCGCAGGCTCTGGGGGTGGGTCTGGGACCGGACGGGTTTTTGAATGTGGAGGAGGGGAGCACAGGGTTCCTGCACACGAGCCGCCCGGGGGTGTACGTCGCGGGCTGCGCCTCGGGTCCCAAGGACATCCCGGACTCCGTGGCGGAGGCGGGGGCCGCGGCGGCCCTGGCCCTGGGGCACATCCGTGAGAGGGTGTGGCCCAAGGAGGAGATGGCCGAGCCCATCCCCGGCGTCGAGACGCCGCGGATCGGGGTATTCGTCTGCCACTGCGGCTCCAACATCGCCGGGGTGGTGGATGTCAAGAGGGTGGCGGAGTTCTCCAGGACCCTCCCCCAAGTGGAGCACTCCCAGACCCAGATGTTCTCCTGCGCCGGAAACACCCAGAAGGAGATCGAGGAGGTGATCCGGCACAAGAAGCTCACGCGGGTGGTGGTTGCCGCCTGTTCCCCCAAGACCCACGAGGGGATATTCAAGGGGGTGCTGTGTCGGGCGGGCCTCAACCCCTTCCTTTTGGAGATGGTCAACGTCCGCAACCAGGACTCCTGGGTGCACAAGGAGGACAAGGAGTCCGCCACCCTGAAGGCGATGGACATGGTACGGATGGGGGTGGAGAAGGCTCGGAGGCTCGCTCCCCTGCACTCAGACGAGCAGCCCGTGGCGCCGGCTGCCCTTGTGGTAGGAGGCGGCGTGGCGGGGATGACGGCCGCCTCGGCCCTGGCCCGGCAGGGGTTCGAGACCCATTTGGTGGAGAAGGAGAATGAGCTGGGAGGCATCCTCAGATTCCTGGATGTCCTGGCGCCCTCGGGGATAAAGGCCCGCGATTTTCTGGAGGTCTCTCGCAGGCAGCTGGAGCAGGCGGGAGTCCGCATCCATTTGGGGACTCAGGTGGAACAGGTGGGAGGGCATGTCGGCAGCTTCCACGCCAGGCTCTCCACGGGGGAGGAGCTCAAGGTGGGGGCTATCCTTCTGGCGATGGGGGCTTCCCCCTACCGGCCCCGGGAGTTCGGGTACGGGCAAGACCCCAATGTCCTCACCAACCTGGATTTGGAGAGGAGGATGAGCGGGGACGGGATCCCGGACAGGGTCACGTTCATAGGCTGCGTGGGCTCGCGCAAGGACGGGGCGGGGTGCTCCAGGTACTGTTGCGCCTCCCTCATAGGGCAAGCCCTGGCCCTCCGGAGGACCGGGAGGAAGGTAAGGGTTCTATATAAGGATATCCGGACGTTCAGCCGGGGGGCCGAGGAAATGTTCGAGGAGGCGTGCCGCCGGGGGATCCAGTTTTTCAGGTATTCCGTCTCCCAGCCTCCGGACCAGGCGATCCGGTGGCAGAAGGGAGCCGTCACATTCCGGGATGAGCTTTTGGGCGAGGAGGTTCAAATCCCCACGGACTGGGTGGTTCTGGCGGCGGGCTTGAGGCCCGCCGAAGAGAACGTTTCCTCCCAGCTCAAGGTGGCGCGTAGCCGGGACGGGTTCCTCCTGGAACTCCATCCCAAATTGGGCCCCGCCGAAACCGCTTCCCAGGGGATATACCTGGCGGGAGCGGTGCAGTCCCCCAAAGATGTCAGGGACTCGGTCGCCCTGGCCCTGGCAGCGGCCTCCAAGGCCTCCGCCCTCCTGGCGAGGGGAAAGATAGAAAAAGAACCTCTCACCGCCAAGCTGGATCCGGACAAATGCACCGGTTGCATGGCTTGCGTCAAGGTGTGCCCCTTCGGGGCTATCGAACAGTTGGGAAAGGTCCGGGAGGGAAAGGTGCGCATCCTTTCGGCCGCCTGCATGGGGTGCGGGACCTGCGCCGCCCAGTGCAACTTCGACGCCATTGACATGCCCTATTTCACGAAAGACCAGATCCTCTCCCAAATCGAGGCGGCCTTGACGGAGAAGCCGGAGGAGAAGGTGCTTGTGTTCGCCTGCAACTGGTGTTCCTACGCCGGGGCGGACCAGGCGGGGATAGAGAAGATCCAGTACCCTCCCTCCTCCCGCGTCATCCGGACCATGTGCTCCGCCCGGATAGAGCAGGACTTCGTCACGCGGGCCTTCGAGAAGGGGGTCGGGGCGGTGCTCCTGACGGGCTGCCGTCTGACCGAGAAGAGCTCCGACTGCCACTACAACTACGCCAACCAGAGCACCTGGAAAAGGTTCAGGGCGTGGAAGAGCGGCCTGGAGAGGAAAGGGATCGTCCCGGAGAGGTTCCAGCTCCAGTGGATCTCGGCGTCGGAGGGCAAGGAGTTCGCGGCCAAGATGCAGGAGATGGACGCCGTGGCCAAAGATCACGCGCGGAAATCCAAGGGGGAGGCCGCTTCTAAATCATGAGCGATTCCACCGGGGGGAAGATGGTTTTATTGGACGATCTGGCTCTGGAGCGGGTGCGGCGGGCGACGGGGGGCGCCGCCGACATCTGCTTTCAGTGCGGCTCCTGCACCGCCTCCTGTCCTTGGGGTCTTGTGCGGAAAGAGCCTTTTTCGGTGCGGCGGATCGTGCGCGGCGCCCAACTGGGGCTTCAGGAGGCGCGGGAGGCGGTGTGGCTGTGCACCACTTGCGGAGCTTGCGAATCCAGGTGTCCCCGCGGCGTCCCCGTCTCCAGGGTGATGCTGGGGTTGAGGGAACTGGATTGGATGGAGCGGAAAGCACCCAAGGGCCTGCCGAACCTGCTTTGGTCCCTGTATTGGGACGGGAACCCCTACCGGCGCCCTCCTTCCGAGAGAAGCCTTTGGGGAAAGGGCCTTCAGATCCCGCCTTACGATCCCGCCCGGCACGAAATCCTCCTGTACATAGGCTGCACGGGGTCCTACGATCGCAGGGTTCAGAAGGTGGCGGGCTCCCTGATCCGGCTTTTCAAGATGGCGGATGTCCGGTTCGGCACATTAGGGGATCAGGAGCCGTGTTGCGGTGAATCGGCCCTGAGCCTGGGGCAGAAGAGTTATTTCGAGCAGATGGCCCAGTCCAACATGAAGCTTTTCAAGGAAAGGAAGGTCTCCACCCTGGTGGCCCTTTCGCCCCATTGCTGGGATGTCTTCAAAAACCACATGCCCAGGCCGGACGCCGGATTCCGCCCCCTCCATTATACCCAGTACCTGGCGGAGCTTCTGGATTCGGGCCGCATCCGTTTCCGCCAGAAACTCTCCTCCCGCGTCGCTTTCCATGATCCATGCTATTTGGGACGAAGGAACGGGGAGTACGAGGCCCCCCGCAGGGTTCTGAGGGGGGTCCCGGGGCTGGAACTGGTGGAGCTCCCCAGGAACCGGGAGGGGGGCTTGTGTTGCGGGGGAGGGGGCGGAAGGATGTATCTGGAGACCGCCGCCAAGGAGAGGTTCTCCAATCTGAGAGTCCGGGAGGCCGCGGAGTTGGGGGTGGAAGCGATCGTCACCGCCTGCCCCTTCT
>JACQJP010000040.1 GCA_016204975.1 Elusimicrobiota bacterium | reverse complement strand
GCCATCTCAAGGATAGCCAAAGAGATAGACAAAAACCGCCCTCCGCAGGCCCGGAGCTTCGCAATGAAAAGGGCATCAGCCGAATTTCCCTGCTCTTCATCGCCTCGGCGCTGCTGGGAATGCCTTTGTTGGCCGCCGCCACCTGGGGCCGGGGACTTTATGTGCCTGCCCTTTTCGCCGGTTTTGTATCCGGAGCGTTGGCAATCCTGATCCCCGTCATCAGAGCTCTGAAGCAAGCAGAAGCAAACTCCGTAAAAAACTTCCTAAAGATCCTATTCCTTTCCGTTCTTTTTGCCTCCACGCTCAACTGGGGAACCCAAATCCTTTACTTCTTTGCGGCCGATCCCTTTTCCACCTCCATCTCACGATTGGGTTTCCGGGCCATGTTCGGCGGCGAAATCGGCGGTAGATGGCTGCCCGGATTTTTAAGCCTCGCCCCACTGCCTTTTTCCCGTTGGCTGACCCAGTTTATCCTGGAACCCACCTTGGGAATATTAGCCGCCGTCAGCCTCATGGGGCTGGTGCTGGCGAACCACCTAAAAAATAACCACAGAAAATGGCACCCACAGAGCCTCAAATTGCTCTCTCTGCTGGCCGCCGGAATCGGAATCGCCTTGAGCGGAATCCTGGACAACGGAGCCATTTACCATCTCCTCTGGGGCAGGATAGGCGAGGCTTACGGAATCAACTTTCTGGCAGATTGGATTCAAGTCTCCTCCAGAGTTTACACCAACCTCGCAGACTATTTCATCCCGTTGGGCGCAGGAGTCGTCCTCCACGCCTTGAACTATCTTTTCTTTGCCCAGCGCGCGCACAGGCAAAAACAAGCCGTTTTGTATCCCTCCTGGATCCCGAACGCTGTTCCTGCCCTGTACCTTCTTTGGGCTTTTTACACTGCGGCTCCCGTCTTAACGCAGTTTTACGCTCTGGTGCTCACACTAGGATTCTGGACCTCCACCGTTTTCCTCTACTTCTACACCAAGCCTCCACAGGATACCCAACCCAAACAAGGAGTCGCACGATAATGCAAAGGAAAAATGACTTACTGACTGCAACCTCACTCCTTCTGATCTCATCGCTCATTTTGACCTCCCCGGGGCTAGGGTTCTATGAGGCCCTGGCTCAATCGCCGATCCTGGCGCCTTCGGGAGGAAAACCCGTCCGACAGGTGCGCGTCGCTGCCTCGATTCCCCTGCAAGCGGCGATAAAAAACCTCCTCTATGCTCCCACCCACATTCAAAACTTTCCCGCCTCTGCGGACGCATACTTTCTGCAACACCTGCTCCCATACGTTTCAGTTCCCGACGCAGAAAAACAGGCCGTTTTAGAACGAATCCTCCTCCAGCAAAAGCGGCTGGACCTCTCCGGGCCCGCCAACCGCAACCGGCCCGACACCCATCCCCTCTCCTCTTTCCTGCGGCTACCTCCACTTCTGCAAGCAGAGCCGGGAAGCTACGCCGAGACCGCCGCAAAAACAAAAGAACTCTCCGCCGAAGAGGGAAAAACCTATTGGGATCGAAAAGTCGGTGAGCTATTTCTAGAGTCTTTTCTGCCGGGGGCAGAAGGGATTTCCCTGGAGCAAGGCCGTGTTTTGCCTGGCAATACGCTACGAGCCGGAGGCGAGAGCCAGGCAAAACTCCGGAGCTCGGCTGCGATGCCGAGCGTCCTTGCGAAGGGAAACCCTGACAGCCCCCCGGGCGGAAAAGAAACTAAGCCTCCTTCCGTTCCGCCCTCTCAAACCGGCGGGGAGTCTCCAGAACCTCAAGACGGCTTCTTCAAACGCTCCGCGACGCTTTTAGGCGCCGCGGCTCTCGGAGCCCTGGCCGCCGGGGGGCTTCACTTCGGAGCGATCGAATATCTCAATCCCCTCATCTTAAGCCTGGTGGACCCATCCAGCTCCCCGGTCTTCGGTTTTGTTCCCGGAGCCAGCTTCTGGGTTACCGCAGGACTTTTCTTCTTTCCGGTCTTCTTTTTCTTCAACACCCGCACTGCCATTCGGCTCCTGCAGAAAGGGACCCCGGGACTTCAAAAACCCCGCTTCCTCTACGGCCTGGCCTTGGGAGCCGGCAGTTTTGCCGCAGGGCTGACCATGGCCTCCATCGGACTCTCCGGGATCTGGGCGCTGTTGACCTCGCTACCTGCCATTCCCATCCCTTCCATGCCGCAGTTGACTCCCGGCGCCCTGCTGGCTCTCATAGCCATCCCGGCCATGACCACCATCTCCTTTTTCTTCAAACACATCCTAAACGCCGCCCAATACGGGGTAGGGATCCGCCTGCAGTCCATCTCCCGCGCCGTCCGCCTGGCCTTCCAGATCTGGGCGGCGGCGGCCATGGTCTTTCTTTTCCTAAGCGACTACACCGCCCCCACAGCCTTCTACGGCAACGTGATGCTCCTGTGGAGTTTGATCGGCGGGGGAAAACTCTTTCCCTTCCTTTGGGCCGGAGGAACGGTTTACGTAGCTTCCCAAGGCTTTTTGACCCCCTGGACCTTCCCCTGGCTGATGGTGAGCGCCATCTACGGCGCCTACGGCACCGAGAAGCTCCTGGCCCGCTTTCTCCCGGACCGCGGAGGAAAGCTTCCCGATCCTTGGGCGGATTTCGAGGCGCCCCAAAAAAATCCGGACAGCCTGTGGTGGCGCATCCAGGAGCTGTGGCGCAAAATCCGCAACCACTATACCGTAGTCACGCTGACCACCGTGGCCACCTTGGGAGCCTTCTCCTTCATGATGGGACTCTACATCTTCGGACTGGACCAGTGGAGATCCGCGCTCCTACCGGGCATGGCCATGGCCGTCTTGGGAGCCTTGATCTCCCAATGGCTGGTGGTCAAGCTGTTTGGGGCCGTCCCCGTAGACAAAGAAAAAACGCCGGAGGCCCATCGGATACTGACGCCGATCATGGCGGAGGTTCTGCAAGCTATCGGAGGACCCCCGCTCAAGATGCTGGGCCTCATTCCCAAAGGCGTCATCGGCGGCCCCAACGCCATGGCCACCGGCTGGCGGGACAAAAGCGCGGTGATCCTGGTGACCGAAGAACTCCTGGAACAGATGTCTCCCGAGGAGATCAAAGGAGTTCTGGCCCATGAACTCAGGCACGTTCGAGGAAAACATATCTGGTCGGGAGCCATCGCGGGGGGATTTGCCGCCTCCATCCCCGCCATCCTCTCCCTGGGAATCCTGGGTTTGGGGCAAATCTTGAGAGTCTTCGGAAAAAGCGGCCGGGAAGACTACAACTATCTCAAGAAGATGACCCAACGCCTGATGGTTGAGGCCTACCGGCCTCAATTCTACGCGGACCCGGCGGAGTTCCAGGGTCTGAGCAACAAGGTCTTTCCGGACTATGCTCCCACATACAGCTCCCGCACCGTCCGAACCTTGTCGGTGACAACCCGCCTGACAGTCCGGGCGCTTCCCGGAGCCCTCTGGCTGTTGGGGCGCTTCTGGGCCAGCTTCATCGCTCAGGGGATGCAGCTATTTGTCACCCGCAACAATGAAGACGAAGCGGACAAAACCGCGGGGGACGCCGTGGGAGACTTGACCGTCGCTTACGGCTTAGACAGGCTGTGGCACCTGATTCAGGAAACACAATCCCAACAGCCTAAAAAGCAAGGCTCCAGGCTCCGAAGATTCCTCATTCGCTGGTTCATCGGCGACGACGACTTCGAGGAGATCCAGCGCACCCACCGCCGGCTGGAGGAGCGCATCCAACGCAGGCTGGACGCCTACTACCGGAAAACCGGCAAGCTACCGCCAAACCACCCCCACCGCTGGGAACAATACTGGCAGCCTCCCGGCGGGGGGGGAGGTGAAACCCCTCCGAGCGGCCCCCGCGCCCCGCCGACGCCGGCTTCCATCGGATCCTCCACCTACCGTCCGACCCATGACCTCTTGGCGGCCATTCCAGCCACCGGCGACATTTCGGAAATCACAATTCCCTCCTGGAACGACTTGGGACAACCACCGGAGAAAGAACCCCTCGAATCACAACCGGAGAAGGAACCCCTCGAACAGCAACCCCAGATCACCCCTCAAGGACCTCCCGCAGAGAAAATCCAGGAAGAGCCCCCAACCCCCACCTCCAAAGACATCCGCCACAGCCAAATTTTTATCTTCGTCAAAATGCTCAAACAGATCGCCATTGAAGTCTACGGTTTCGCCGTTCCCATTTTCCTCCTGAACGAGTACGGCGCCGCCCTGGCCATCTCCTACGTGGGAATCGCGGTGACGGTCGCCAACATCCTCTCCAAATTTTATGGAGGATCCCTGGCAGACCGGCTTTCTGCAAAAAAAATGTTTATCGTCGCCACCACAGCCGGCGCTCTCCTCCAAATCCTGACCATTTTTCTGATCGACCAAAAGCTCTTGACCTTGCCTTTGTTCATCGCCGTCTCCGTCTTCAGCGGCGTCATCGGCCCCATCGCCTATATGGCCGGTCAAAAATGGCCGATCCTGCTGCTCAACAAAAACGGCAAGGCCATTGAGCGATATATCTCTAAAAAATACTGGCAGATGGAACCGGTGGGGGTGACCATGCCGCTGGCGGCCGGCCTCATCCTGGCGCACTTCGGCATGATCAAGACTCTGGCCCTGGCTCCCGCCGCGATGTTTCTTTCCGCACTTTTGGCCCTCACCCTGCCGGACAAAAAAAACACCCTGGAAAAAGCAGCCCCTCAAAAACCCTGGGAGGGTTGGAGGGTGATCCGCAAAGACAAGCAGCTTCTGCTGGGGACGATCGGCTACGTCTTTTTGTGGATTGCCAACGGCATACTGTATTCCCTCATCGCCCCGCTTTTTGCCAAGCACCTGCTGGGCAGCGAGGAGGTCAGCTACTGGTTCACCAGCCCCTACAGCCTGGGGGCCTTTTTGATCGGTCTTTATTCGATGACAAAATTCGGCCGGCGCATCCGCACGGCGCGCTGGGTACAGATCGCCGCTCTCAGTTTGGTGAGCTTGTGGCTCCTGGGCCCCGTCAGCGGGCTCTCGCTGCAAGCCTTTGGGCAACAGATCTTCTGGGGGGTCGCGCTCCTCATGATCTTTTTCGGCATTACCAACGTCGCCGCGGGCATGCGCTTTGATGCCCACCTTCAAACCCGCTCTCCCAAAGGCACGGAAGGTCGCGTCATCGCCTTCGCCGGCATTCTCTTATCCGCAGTTTCCATGCTCACCATGGGAGGCCTGGGATGGATTTTTGACCATTGGGGAAGCCAGGCGATCTGGGTCTTGAACGTCGTCTTAAGCGCCCTGGCCGCGTTCTACCTCTACCTGGCCCGGCAAATCGATAAACAGTCCGGCACTCACCAGCCCCTCTCCACTCCATGATCCGGAGATGGATCTCCCTAGGCCTTAGCGCCAGCCTGCTTCTCACCTCCCCGGGCATTTCCGCCTATCAGGCCATTGCGCAAATACCCGCTAGAGGTTCGGCCGCCTTCGGTTCTCCATCGGGAAAATTTGTTCTCCTGAGGACCCGGTTTTCTTTGCCCCCGCAGGCCGGGCTCCAAAGGCGTTTTGAGCCGGCACTCCCCGACCGTAGTCGGGTCCCGCAGGCTCCGGTTCAGCTTCATCTTCCCTTTCCGGATTCCCCCGCTCTCCTCTGGAATCCCTTGGCTCAGCAGGGCTTGGACTTTTTCTGGGCACAAGCCTTCCAAGCGGAACCCGTAAAAGTCGTAGAAAGCGGAGAGATTCTCTGGAGGGTTCCTCTGGAGAAGGCGCGGGAGTTTGCCGTAGATTGGATAGCGCGCGGGCATCAGGTGGTGGACATTCAAGCGGAAGAACAGAAAGAAACCTCTCTGCCTGAAAAATCGAGCGAAGCGACGAACTCCAAAATCCCCTCTGAAGAAGAAATCCACTCCAAACTCAACCGAATTATCAAATACTTCAACACGCACACTTTGACTGCCGAAGAGGTCGGTGGGGTTTTCCCGGAACAAAACCGCGTTTTGCCAGGCAAAACGCCGACCCTACGGGTGACCCTCCACAGACAACCGAAAAACGGGGCGGGAGTCTTACTGGAAAGGGAAACCCAACCTTCCAAACCCCTCAGAGCCATCTATAGAGCCCGTTTTATCGTCATCGCCTTAAACAGCCTGGCCCTCATCGCCCTGGCCACCCTGATTCTCTCCACCGCCCAGGCCTCCGGCTGGACCAGCTTCACCGTGGCCGCTTCCCTCGCTTCCATCGCCTCCGGCCTATGGATCGGCCACATGAAAAGAAAAATTCCCTCGGAAACCCTGCTCACCCAGAGCACGTTCCACAGAGGCTGGATCGCGCTCCTGGTGCCTCTTCTTGCGCACCTGGGGTGGTTGAACTTGGCGACGGTCATTCCCATCGGGGTGGCCCTGGGTGCTCTGATGCAATCCACCAATGTTGCGGAGCGCATCTACATCAAAGACAACCTGAAGGGAGAAGCTTTGGATCAAGCCCACAATAAGCTGGATTTAATCTACAGCGGCATCATGGCCGCAGGGAGCCTCCTGGCCGGATGGCTGGTGGGAAGCCTGGGAATCACCCCCATCTTCCTTGCCTATGGCACATTCCATCTCCTGGTCTGGTCCCTCATTTTCCGGCGAGGATTCTCCAGGCCTCCCCTGCCGACTCTCCAGGAAATCCGCAATGCCTACACTCAAATCCGCCGGGAAATCCCCCTCTGGGGACAACAGATCTGCAACCACTGCTCCATAGCCACCCAAAGAACGCTGGAGCTGATGAAATCTTCCCAGGCCATCCGAAAAGACCTCCCCGAACGCCTCCAAAATTATTGGGGAAACCAATTGAAACCCTTCTGGCAGCGCCCCGCCCTAAGGTATCTGGTCGTGCTGAGCGCCCTGGTCTTTTTCACCTTCATTCCATTCCGTTCCACGATGATCCCGCTCTTAAATGACGCCATCTTTCAAAGCCATCCCACCTCCTTGGGAATGCTGTTTGCCTCCATCTACGCAGGCATGCACCTTTCCAACTGGCTGACCTTCAAACGGGGTCACCGCCTGCCGGACGCCCGTTGGATCCAGATGGGAGCCTTGGGACTAGCTTCGTTGGGACTCCTATGGCACCCCCAATACCTTCTCTATCTCGTGACTCTCCTCCTGGCCGGCTTCGCCATGGCCCCCTCTGCCTACTACCTCACCTTCAAACTCTTCCAGGAAGAGGCCGCCAAAATCGGCGGAAAGGTGGATGCCACGTTTGCCACGGGCCTGTTTCTCTCCGGGGTTTCGCTGTTTTCCACATTGGGAAATCTGCTGGTCAAGTACCTGTTTCCGCGGCTAGAGTGGTCCGGGACGCCGTTTTACGCCAATCCCTTCTTCTACTATCTTCTGATGTTTATTCCTGCGGTGGCAGCCCTGCTTTTGGCTCCGCGTTTTCTGCGCTCAGAACCAAGCCCGGAACCGACCCCAAAAAACCGCCGCGGAAGGAGCGTTCCCGAGGAAGTCTCCTGGGAGGACCAAAGGACCTATGACCCCTCTTTCTTTTCGCCCTAATGCCATGGGCCCATGGACCTACCCGGCGGTAGGACCTTTTTCCGGGTCTTTTTAGGACTTAAGACCCTGTTCCAAAAAGGGGGAAGTGAGTATACTTTAAGCGATGAAAGGCGCTGTTCAGAAAAAAGGGCAGCGGGACATCCTGCTGGTGGACGACGATCCTAACTTTCAGGAGACTCTCAGCGACGCCCTGTCGCTCAAGAAGGTCCATCTGGTGGGAGCTGCCTCCGGAACCGAAGCGCTCCAGAAGCTTCAGCAAGTCACCCCCTCGCTGATTCTGCTGGATGTGCAGCTGCCGGATATCCACGGTTTCGAGCTGTGCCGGGTGCTCCGCCGCAGCGACCGCCTGCGAAAAACTCCGATCGTTTTTCTATCGGCAAAATTTACCGAACCCGCCGATCGCGCCGAGGGGCTGTTGGTGGGGGGGGACGCCTACCTCTCCAAGCCGATTCATGTGGACTCTCTGTGGGAGGAAATTGACTATCTGCTTGACAAGGCAGGATGAACTCTGCTACCCTTTTACCGCCAGCCTCGATCTTACCCAATAGACGGTTTTTCATATCCTGACAATCACCAGCCACGGCGCTCCGATCTGAAACGTATCCCAAAAGTGGAGGTCCATGATGCCGCAAACGGAACTGACGGACCATAGCTTCGAGCAAGAGGTTCTTAAAAACCAGGCCCCGGTGATGGTGGATTTTTGGGCCCCCTGGTGCGGTCCCTGCCGGATGCTCTCCCCGGTCGTGGAAGAGATTGCCAAGGAGTATGAGGCCCGGATCAAGGTGGCAAAAATCAACACCGATGAGCACCCCATGACCGCCGCCAAATACAAGATCTCCGCCATTCCCAGCCTCCTTTTTTTCAAAAACGGCCAAGTGGTGGAACAGTTGATCGGAGTCCACCCCAAGTCAGAAATCAAAAAGAAGCTGGAGTCTCTTCTTGGTTAAGACGGGACTTTTGCAAATATATAGGAGGGGGGGCCCGGGGCTTAAAGCGCACTTCCTCCTGTTCGTCCTCGCCGCGCTGGGGCCCTGGGGATGCCGCAACGCCTCCCAGGAACCTCGCCCAGCTCCGGAGTTTGAGCTATCCACCCCACGGGGCAACCTCTTGCGCCTCCGGGACATGCGCGGTAGCTTGGTCCTCATTGATTTTTGGGCCACCTGGTGCCTTCCCTGCCACGAATCCATGCCCTCCTTCCAAAAACTGTACGAAAAGTACAAGGACCAAGGCCTGATGGTGGTAGGCATCAACATCGACACCAACCCCAAACCCGTCTCCCCATTCCTCAAACGCCTCTCGATCACCTACCCCATCGCGCTGGATACTCAAAACAGCGTCATGCAGTCCTATCAGGTCTATGGCATCCCCAGCCTCTTTCTCATAGACCGGAAGGGCTACATCCAAGCGCACTGGACAGGCTACAGCTCAGAGCTGGACCGCAGCGTGGAAGAAGAAATCAAAAACCTTCTGAACGCCAGAGTCTAACCTAAAGAAGGGGACTGGCCGGGGATGCCGACTCTCTATCTGATTGACGCCCATAACGCCCTGCACCGGGCCTTCCACGCCCTGCCCAACCTGACCACCTCCCGCGGGGAGCCGGTCGGCGCGCTCTACGGGTTTTGCCGAACCTTGCTGAAGATTTTAAAGGAGAAAAAGCCGGACTTTTTAGCGGTCTGTTTCGACGCCCCCGGACCGACGTTTCGCCACCGGGCCTTCAAGGAGTACAAGGCCACACGCAAAAAGCTGGATGAAACGCTTAAAGAACAGATGCCGCTCGCCAGGGATTTGGCCAGGGCTTGGGGACTGCCTTGTCTGGAGCTGGCCGGATACGAGGCGGATGACCTCATGGCCACCCTGGCCCAGAAGGCAATCCAGGCAGGCTTCGAGGCCGTCCTGGTCAGCTCCGACAAAGATCTGATGCAGCTGGTCTCTAAAAAGATCTCCCTGTACCACGAGTCGCGCAGGAAGCTCTACCGCCCCTCCCAGGTCCTAGAACTCTATCAACTACCTCCTGAAAAGCTTCTGGACTATTTCACCCTGATGGGAGATGCCTCGGACAACATTCCGGGCGTTTCCGGAATCGGGGAGAAAACCGCGCGCAAGCTCATCCAGGAGTTCGGGAGTCTGGAGAATCTCCTCCAAGCCGTGAAAAACCAAGATCCCCGGCTTTCCCCAAAAATCGCCGACTCGCTCCGGCGCCACGCCGAAGAAGCGAGGATCAGCCGACAACTGATCCAATTGAACTCCCAGGTTCCCATCGAGATCTCTGCCCAAAACTGTCATATCCAACCTCCCCAAGAGAAGCTCCTGGAGCTCTTAAAACGTCTGGAGTTTGCCAGCCTCCTCAAGGAAATCCGCTTCAACGGTCGCAAGCTTCGCCTGGAGCCCAAACCGGAAAACTCCCTAAAGCGTTTCATCCAAAAATGTCGGCGGGGCGGGCAAGCGGTCTCTCTGAGCACGACCCCCCCGGGGGAAAACCCCGCGCGTCTGAGCCTGGGCCTGGACGACTGCACCACCTATACCCATGCTCTCGGCGAGAAAAACCCGGAGATACAAAAGCTCCTGGCGGATTCTAAGGTGAAAAAGTACGGACACGACCTCAAAAAAACCATCCGGGCCCTCCAACCCTATGGCCTCCGCTTGGAAAATATTCGCTTCGACACCCTCCTGGCCGCCTATTGTCTGAACCCCTCCCGGCCCAAACAGGATGCCGCCGCCCTTTCTCTGGAATACCTCCAGGCCCCCTTCAGCCTTCAAGATTCTCCCTCAGAGCAGGAGGCCGTCTGGGTCTGGGCCCTGGCGCCGCGCTTGGAAAAGGAGTTGAAGGAAAAAAAGCTGGAGAAGCTCTTCTTTGAGATGGAGATGCCCCTGACCCAAGTCTTAGCCGACATGGAGCATTGGGGCATCCTGGTGGATATCCCCTACTTGAAGGAACTGTCCAAAAACTTCCAGCAGCAATTGACGGAGCTGCACCAGCAAACGCAAAAACTGGCGGGGACCTCTTTCAACCCGAACTCCCCCAAACAACTCGCCCGCGTCCTCTTTGAAACCCTCAAGCTTCCCGTGGTCCGAAAAACGAAAACCGGATACTCCACAGACGAGGAGGTGCTGAAAATCCTCGCCCCAAAGCATCCGCTGCCCCAGAAGCTCTTAGAGTACCGGGAGATTGCGAAGCTCAAATCCACTTACGCGGAGGCCCTGCTGGAACTGGCCGATCCCAAAACCGCCCGCGTCCACACCTACTTTCAGCAGGCTGTGACCCAAACCGGACGCCTTTCCAGCAGCCACCCGAACCTGCAGAACATCCCCGTCCGCAGCGCCCTCGGGCAAAAAATCCGGCGGGCCTTTCTGGCTCCGCCTCAAAAAGTGCTCCTGAGCCTGGACTACTCCCAGATAGATCTGCGTGTCTTGGCCCACAGTTCCAAGGACGCCGGACTTTGCACCGCTTTCCGCAACCGCCAGGACATCCACACCCAAACCGCCTCCGAGGTCTTCCACGTTCCCCCGGAGGCGGTCACGCCCCGGATGCGGACCGAGGCCAAGGCGGTCAACTTCGGAATCGTCTATGGGCAACAGGCCTGGGGTCTCTCCCAACAACTGGGGATCAGCGTCGGCGAGGCCCAGCAGACCATCCACCGCTATTTTGAAAGATATCAGGGGGTCCAGCGCTGGATACAGCAAACCCTGGAGCTGGTCCGCAGAGAAAAGAGGGTGGAAACCCTCTTCGGACGCGTCCGCTATATTCCGGACATCCTTTCTAAAAACCCATCCATCCGTGGCTTTTCGGAACGCGTGGCCATCAACACCCCGATTCAAGGAAGCTCCGCAGACATCATCAAAGTGGCCATGATCCGCATTCATCAAAAGCTGAAGACCGAAAAAGGGATGGGGAATATCAAGCTGTTGTTGCAGATCCACGACGACCTGATCTTCGAGGTTCCGGAGGAGGAGCTCCGGTCCGCCGCCGCCTGGATCCGAAAGGAGATGGAAAACGCCATCTCCTTGGAGGTCCCCCTGACCGTGGACGTGAAATGGGGAAAAAACTGGGCCGAGCTGAAATGACCCGATCTTAATCAATGCGCATCCACCACGGGCCCATTGATTTCGGCGGCATTCCGCAGGCGGTCAAGAAACTCCTGATCGTCACCGGAGGGGTCTTCGTGTTTCAAAGCATCGCCCCACGCGCCACGATCGAAACCTTCGGCCTAATCCCCCAAAAGGTGGTGGGAGAACTCTGGCTCTGGCAGCCTTTCACCTACCTCTTCCTCCACGGAGGGATATTTCATCTCTTGTTTAACCTGCTGGTCCTGTGGATGTTCGGAAAACCGGTGGAGGAGGTCTGGGGCAGCCGGCAGTTTCTGAAATATTACCTGCTCTGCGGGGTGGGGGCCGCCTTTTTAAGCGTCCTGATGACCCCCGCCTCCCCCATTCCCATCATCGGCGCCTCCGGAGCCATCTATGGGGTCCTGGTGGCCTTCGCCCTGCTCTATCCAGACGCCATCATCTATCTTTACTTTTTCATCCCCATGAAGGCCAAACACGTGGCCATCCTGTTTGGAGCCATCGAATTTCTGGCCAGCGCCTCAGGATCCACGCCGACGATCGCACGCTTCGCCCATCTGGGCGGCATGCTCACGGGATACTTGTACCTGAAGCGCGGGGAACTCTTCCGAATTCAGTGGAAAAAAAGACCAAGGTCCCCTTCCCCCCGGACGGATCCGGCGCGAGAGGTGGATCGCATCTTGGACAAAATCCTCCTGCAAGGGATGTCCTCCCTGACCTCGGAGGAGAGGACGGCCATGGAGAGATATTCCAAAAAGCGTAAGGGAGCCTCCTAAAAATGCCCGCCGCCCAAAAAAAGCTGCTCATCGGGCTGACCGGCGGGCTGGCCTCCGGAAAGACAACCGTGGCAAAAGAACTCAAAAGGCTTCGCTACAGCGTCTATGAGGCGGACACGGAGGCGCACCGCTTGCTGCGCATGCACCCTACGGTCCTGCGCCGGGTCAAACGCCATTTTCGAACCACCGATCGAGCCGCCCTGGCGCAGCAGATCTTCACCTCGCCCTCCAAGCGAAAACTGCTGGAGAGGATTTTACATCCCCACATCCTGCGTGTCCTGTTCCAAAAGGCCGCCGCCTCCCGGAAAAAAGTGGTTTTCTTGGATGTCCCCCTGCTCTTCGAGGCGGGCCTTCAAAAACGCGTGGATCTAAGTTTTTCGGTCTGGTGCCGGCTCCAGCAGCAGCTTGCCCACGCGCGCCAAAGGGGCCTCAGCCGCCGGGAGGCCCTGCAACGCATCCGCGCCCAGTGGCCCCTGCAGCTTAAGTGCAAGACCTCCGATTTTGTCTTGGACAACAGCAAAGGCCTCAAACACCTGAAGGATCAAATTTGCCAACTGCACAAAACCTTGGCTCTCATGACGCATACCTACAGAAAATAAGCGGAGGAGACATGGAAACCCAAAAACAGCTGGACGCCACAGCGCTCACCAAGATGACCATCGTGGAACTCAATAAGGTCGCCCGGGAGATGAAGTTGGAAGACAGCACGGGCTTAAGAAAGCAGGAGCTGATCACGAAAATCCTGGAGTCCCAAGCCAAGCAGAACGGCTCTATCTATGACGAAGGGGTCCTGGAGGTTCTTCCGGATGGCTTCGGCTTTTTAAGATCTCCGGACTACAACTACCTCCCCGGACCCGACGACATCTACATCTCCCCTTCCCAGATCAAGAAGTTCGGCCTGCGCAAGGGGGACACCGTCTCCGGGTTTGTGCGCCCTCCCAAGGAGGGGGAACGTTTCTTCGCCCTGCTGCAGGTCAAGGGCATCAACGGCGTCGCCGTGGAGAAGGCCGGCGAGAGGTACTTTTTTGACAACCTCACTCCCCTATATCCCGATGAACATCTGACGCTGGAGACCAAGAAAGACGAGCTCCTGACCCGCTGTCTGGATCTGGTTTCCCCGGTCGGCAAAGGACAAAGAGGGTTGATTGTAGCCGCCCCCAAAACCGGAAAAACCATCATGCTGCAAAAGGTCGCCAACTCCTTGACGGAAAACCACCCGGAGGTGTTGTTGATCGTCCTCTTGATCGATGAACGCCCCGAGGAGGTCACCGACATGCAGCGCTCCGTAAAAGGAGAGGTCATCTCCTCCACCTTTGACGAATCCGCGGAAAGGCACGTTCAGGTTGCGGAGATGGTCTTAGAGAAAGCCAAGCGGATGGTGGAGCACGGAAAAGACGTGGTCATTCTCTTGGATTCCATCACCCGCCTGGCCCGCGCCTACAATACCATCGCCCCCTCCAGCGGCCGGGTTCTCTCCGGAGGTCTGGAGGCCACCTCCCTGCAGCGCCCCAAACGGTTTTTCGGCGCCGCCAGAAACATCGAGGAGGGGGGAAGCCTCACCATCCTGGCCACCGCCCTGGTGGAGACGGGCAGCAGAATGGACGAGGTGATCTTCGAGGAGTTCAAGGGAACGGGCAACATGGAGGTCTACCTGGACCGAAAACTCTCCGACCGCCGCATCTTCCCCTCCATCGAGATCAACCGCAGCGGCACCCGAAAGGAGGAATTGCTGCTCAGCCCCGATGAGCTCAACAAGGTCTGGATCCTCCGGAAGGTCCTGGCGCCTTTGAACTCCATTGAGGCGATGGAACTGCTCTTAGAAAAGCTCTCCGCCACCAAATCCAACAAGGACTTCATAAGGTCCATGGAGATCTCCAGCATGGAGGGAGTCAAATAGGGATGCCGCACCGAGGCGTCCCCTGGACGGTTCTGGCATCGCTTTTGTGCCTGCCGCTATTGACCCTGCATCCGGGCAAGCAAGAGCCCCAGGGGGCCCTGGAATGGGAAAGGTACTCCCTGCAGACCCCGGCGGGGCCCGCCACACCCCGCTCCCAGATCCTCCGGAAGCTGAAGCGCTTCGTTTATACGACCCACAAAGTTCAAGCCGGGGAAAACGCGTGGACAATCGCCGGCGCCTACGGCAGCAACACCCCCAGCATCCAGAGCACCAACAACCAGGAGCTGCTCCTGATCCATCCCGGAAACGAAATCCTGGTGCACAACAAACAAGGAATCCTCCACAGGGTCCAAAACGGAAACGGAGCTCCGGAAACCCTGGACTCCATCATCCGAAAATATGAAAAAGACCCTGAAAAGGCCCGAAAGCTGAAGGAGGAGACACTTCTGGCCAACCACCTGCCCGGCATGGCCATGCTGCAGGAGTTGCCTCTCAACCCCGGGCAAAGGCTCCTGATTCCCAACACCTACCTGGAGTTCGACACCTACCGCTTTCCCTTCAGCTCCCGGCCCATCGTCAGCTCCGCCTACGGCATGCGGTGGCACCCCATCCTCAAATATCAGCGCTTCCACAGCGGATGGGACTTTTCCAAGCCCTACGGCACACGGGTCTATCCCTCCCGCTCAGGTTCGGTGATCTTTTCGGGATACCGATCCGGCTACGGGAAGGTGGTCATCCTCCGCCACTCCGACGCAGACACAACCCTCTACGGGCACCTCTCCCAAATCCAGGCTCAGGAAGGCCAGTGGGTTGAGCGCGGGAAAACCCTGCTCGGGCACGTGGGATCCACGGGGCTTTCCACCGGACCCCACCTGCATTTCGAGGTCCGAGACAAACACGGCCGCCCCCTCAACCCACGCCATAAGATCGGCCGCAATTGAACTCCCCTGCCGAGAATTGATAAGATAAGGGCATGAAGGCCGGAATTCATCCCAACTACGTGCCGGCGAAGGTCGAGTGCGCCTGCGGCAACACCTTCACCACCCATTCCACACGTTCCACGATCCGCTTGGAGATCTGCTCCGCCTGCCATCCCTTCTTCACCGGAAAGCAAAAACTCTTGGACACCGCCGGGCGCGTGGAGAGGTTTCAAAAGCGTTTCGCCAAAACAGGCGGCAAAATGGTCAAGCTTCAGAAAAGAAAAAAACAGGTGGCCCGGGGACCTGCCGCCGTTGACATGACCCGCATCCTCCGGACCACCCCTACCAAAGCCATTTCCAAAACCCAAAAGCCCGCCCCAAAAAAATCTGAAAAAAAAGAGTCCTAGCCGGACGGCTCTTCCGGGAAAGCTGCGGCTTTCCGGCGCCACAGATCTCTCCCAAAGGCAACAATCTCCATGAGCGAACAATTCAAAAAAATTGAGCAGGAATTCTCGGAGTTGGAAAGGCAGTTCGCCCAGGAACACCCCCAAGAGCCTCTCTCCGGGACCGATCTCGCGGCAAAAGCCAAACGGCACGCGGAGCTGGCCCCCACAGTGGCCAAAATTCTGGAATACCGGCGGATTGAAAAAGAGATGCGCTCCCTGGAACATTTTCAAAAAGATAAAGACCCCGAGCTGCGGCGGATGGCGGAGGTGGAAATCCAAGAGCTAAAAAACAGGCTGGCCTCTATGGAACCGGAGATCCAAGAGGCCCTCCTGCCCAGGGACCCCTCCGATCTCAAAAATGCCTTTCTGGAGATCCGCGCCGGAGCGGGGGGGGAGGAGGCGGCGCTTTTCGCAGCGGAGCTCCTGCGGATGTACACCCGCTACGCGGAAGCCAAGGGGTGGAAGATGCAGCTTTTAAGCCTTCGCCTGACCGGCCTGGGAGGCTATAAAGAGGCCATCGCCTTGGTTTCCAGCAAAGAGGCATACCGTCGCCTGAAGTGGGAGGGGGGGGTCCACCGAGTCCAGAGAGTTCCTAAGACGGAGGCCTCCGGAAGAATCCACACCTCCACCGTCACCGTGGCGGTCCTACAGGAGGCGGAGGAGGTAGAGATTCAGATCGATCCAAAAGAACTCAAGATAGATACCTACCGCGCCGGGGGACACGGAGGGCAAAACGTCAACAAGGTGGAGACAGCCGTCCGCGTTACCCACTTGCCCACCGGCCTCGTCGTCCAGTGTCAAAACGAGCGTTCCCAGCATCAAAACCGCCTGGCCTGTATGAAGATGTTGCGCGCCAAGCTCTACTCCCGTGCCCGGGATACGGCCGCACTGGAGACTTCCTCCACAAGAAGAAGGCAGGTGGGAACAGGGGAGCGGTCCGAAAAAATCCGCACCTACAACTTTTCCCAAAACCGCGTCACCGACCACCGCATCAACACCTCCTGGCATAATCTTCCGGTGATTCTCGAAGGAAACCTAGATGAAATCCTTCGCACCCTGCAAGAAAAACTCACCGCTTGAACTTCTCCGGCAGGCGGTCCGACGACTCCGGGAGAAAAAAATCTCCGAGCCGCAGGCCGAGGCCGAGTTTCTTCTGGCAGAGGTGCTGAAGGTTCCGCGTCACGCCTGGCACTTAAACCCTCAAAAGACCCTGACCCGAAATCAGGCAAAACTCTTTTACCGCCTCACGGGCCTTCGCCGGCGGCGAATTCCTCTGGGGCACCTGACCCGACGGGCCTATTTCATGGGCCTGGAGCTGGAGGCGACCCCCGACACCTTCCTCCCCCGCCCTGAAACCGAGGAACTGGTCTCCCTGGCCCTGAAGCTGCCGCAAAACCGCGCCGGCACGCTGAGCCTCGACATAAAGATTCTGGACCTTGGCACGGGCTCAGGTTGCATCGCCGTAGCCCTGGCTAAATTTCTCCCCCGGGCCTGTGTGGACGCAATAGACACCAGCCCCCCAGCCCTCGCCGTCGCCAAACGAAACGGCCTCCGCCATGCAGTTTCCGACCGCATCCGTTTCTTTCCAGACGGGCTTGCGACCCAGGATTTAACAGCCCGGTTCGATCTCATCGTCACCAACCCCCCCTACCTCTCGGCGGCCGACCTCCAAGAAGCGGAGCCGGAGGTCCTCCGGGATCCCCGTCTGGCCCTCTACGGAGGAAAAACAGGCACGGAGGTCTTTGAAGGGTGGATGGACCGATATGCCCTAACCCTGAAGCGCGGGGGATGGTGGTTGACGGAAATGGGGGCCTTCCAAGGCCCCAAAATCCGACGCATCTTCCAAAAACACGGCTTCCAAAACATCTGCATCCAAAAAGACTTAAGCGGCTTCAATCGCTTCACCTATGGGCGATATTAAATGGATCGATTTCTAATTCGTGGAGGCAAGCCCCTGCGCGGCACCGTCCCCATCAGCGGCTCCAAAAACGCGGCCCTTCCCATCCTATTGGCCAGCATCCTGACGGATGAAAAATGCTTTCTGGAGAATGTCCCCAGTCTCAGGGACATCCAAACCGTCATCCGCCTTCTGGAGTGCATCGGCAAAAAGGTGATCCGGACCGAGGGGGCGGTCGAGGTGCAGTCCCAAGGAAAAAAGCTCGCCCCTCAGGTCCCCTACTCCCTGGTCTCCCAGATGCGAGCCTCCGTCCTGGTGGCCGGGCCCCTGCTGGCCCGATGGGGCCGGGCCTGCTTTCCCTTGCCCGGAGGCTGCGCCATCGGACTGCGCCCCATTGATCTGCACCTGTTTGGATTTGCCAAGCTGGGCGCCGTGATCCGGCATCGCCATGGTGACATCGAACTCACCTCTCCCAAGCTCCGTGGAAACCGCATCCGGCTGCCCTTCCCCAGCGTCGGAGCTACGGAAAACATCCTGATGGCCGCGGTCCTGGCCTCCGGAACCACCGCAATAGAAAACGCGGCCCGCGAGCCCGAGATCGCGGACCTCGCCCGATGCTTGAAACAGATGGGAGCGGATATCGAGGGAGCCGGCACCCGCCGGATTCGGATCCGTGGGGTATTGAGCCTGCGGGGATTTAAGCACCGAACGATCCCCGACCGCCTGGAAGCGGGGACTTACCTCCTGGCCGCCGCGATCACCCACGGCCAAGTGCGCCTGACGCGAACCGACCCCGGGCCGCTCGCCGGCCTCTTAAAGAAGCTGCGCCGTGTCGGATGCCGCATCCGTGCCGAAAAAAAAACCGGACTATCGCTATCGGCCCCAAAAATCCTGCGGGCTACCTCCATCCACACGCGTCCTTATCCGGGCTTTCCCACCGACCTCCAATCCCCCTGGATGGCGCTGATGGCGACCGCCCGGGGGAAATGCCGCATCCAAGAAACCATCTTTGAAAAAAGATTTCTCCACGCGGCGGAGCTGCAACGCATGGGGGCTAAAATCTACGTCCGCAAAGATACAGCCACGGTCAAAGGGGTCCCCCAGTTGACGGGCGCCCCCATCATGGCCTCCGACATTCGCGGGGGAGCCGCGCTCGTTCTGGCGGCCCTGGCCGCCAAAGGGACAAGCTCCCTCCAGCGGGTCTACCACATTGACCGCGGATATGAAAAAATGGAGAGGAAACTCCGCAAGCTCGGAGCGCTCATAAAACGAATCCGGCAATGAAATCGACAATCGAGCGCCGACAATCGAAAATCCCCCATCTCTCCTATTCCCAAGCCCTCCAAGAGCTTGACGCGCGCCAGGAGCACCGCATCCAGCCGGGCCTCGCGCGCATCCAGAGGCATCTGGAAGCCCTCGGAAATCCCCAAAAGCGCTTCCCAGCGGTGCACGTGGCCGGAACCAACGGCAAGGGGTCGGTCTGTGCGATGCTCTCCTCCATCCTCCACCGGGCGGGCTTTTGCACCGGTCTTTTCACCTCGCCCCACCTCTGTGGGGTGCGGGAAAGAATTCAGATCGGCGCAAGTCCGATCGGCGAAGAGGATTTCGCCCGGCATCTTGCGGCAGCTTGCGCGGCAGAGAAGCGCACACAAACCCCGCTCACCTACTTTGAGCTGACTGCGTCGATCGCCTTTCAGTATTTCGCCGAAAGGGGCGTAGACCTCGCCATTATAGAAACCGGCATGGGGGGAAGATTCGACGCCACCAATGTCCTTGAAAAACCCTTGGCGTGCCTACTCACCTCCCTGGGCCTGGACCACACCGATTTTCTGGGGCATAGCCTCACCCACATCGCCAAAGAGAAGGCAGGCATCTTAAAAAGCAGCTCTCCCGCCTGGACTCTGGAAGTCCGCCCTTCCATCCGAAGGGTTCTGGAAACCGCGGCCCGAGCCGTGGGAGCCACGCTCAAAACCGTTCCTCCGCGCTACTTCAAGGTCCTGGCGGTCCATTGGGAAAAGGGGCGGCAACAGATTCAAGCCCCTTCCGGCGAGTCCTACTCCCTTTCCCTGTTGGGCCCTCACCAGGCCCAAAACGCAGGCCTCGCCTACTGCGCCATCCAACATCTGAGATCTACGGGCTGGAACATCCCGGAGGGGGCCCTCCGGCGAGGCTTCTCGGAAATCTCCTGGCCCTGCCGCTTCCAAGTTCTTTATCCTCACCCCGCCGGCGACCGTCCCCTGATCCTCGACATCGCCCACAATCCCCAAGCGATAGAGCACCTATGCCGGACCCTCCGGATTTCCCCCTGGGCAAACCTGCCCAAACAGATCCTGGCAGGCTTCTTAAAGGACAAAGACGTCGCCGCCATGCTTAAAATCCTATTCAGGCTCCCTCGGTTGAAACGCTGCATCTTCACCTCCCCTCAGAGCCCCCGGGCACTCAAGGCCTCCGCACTGCTGGAGATGGCCCGGGGCCTTTTGGGCGGGCCGGGCCCCAACAGCGTGTTGAGCCGGCACTCCCCGACCGTAGTCGGGTCCCACAGGCCGGGCTCTCCGATCCTGCTGGAAACCGCTTCCCACCCGGAGGAGGCGCTCTCCAAACT
>JACQJP010000038.1 GCA_016204975.1 Elusimicrobiota bacterium | reverse complement strand
GGTCCCCACCGCCACCACCCTCCCCCCTGCCCGACGGGTCTCCCGAATCCGGCGGGCGTCTTCCGGGGAAACCTCGAAATATTCCGCAGAAAGCCTGCCGCTCTCCAGCGCCTGCTCCGAAAGGGGCTGGAAGCTTCCCCAACCGAGGTGCAGCAGGACGCCGGCGATTTCCACGCCCCGGCGGCGCAGGCCCTCCAGAAGCTCCTCGGTAAAGTGCAGCCCGGCCGTAGGGGCGGCGATGGAGCCGGGCACCTGCGCATAGACGGTCTGATAGTCCCGGAGATCCTGTGCGCAAGCATTTCTTCTTTTTAGAATATAGGGAGGCAAAGGGGCCTGTCCGTGGCGCTGGAGGTATTGGGGAATCTCCTCCTGGGAAAACTCCACCGCCCAACTTCGTTCGCCTCCTCGCCCCAGCACACGGGCCTTAAGCCCCTCGGAAAAACACAGGGTTTCTCCAATGCGCAGCCTCCTTCCCAAGACCTCCCACTGCATTGCGGAAAGCTTCCGGAGCACAAGGAGGTCCAAGCCCCGCCCCGAGGCCCTGCGCCCCAGGAGCCTGGCAGGCAGGACACGCGTGGTGTTCAAGACCAGACAATCCCCGGCACGCAGCAAAGAGGCGAGCTGGTGAAAGCGGCGATGCTCCCAACGGCCTTCCCTCCTATGCACAACCAACAGGCGGCAGTTGTCCCTGGGGACGGAGGGGGAGGTGGCGATCTGATCCTCCCGAAAAGGGTAATCCAACATCATAAAGACTTCAGGATGGTGCCGGGATAGTAGAATTTGAGAATCTCCCTATAGCCGCGTCCTTGCTCCGCCTGGGCCCGAGCCCCCCACTGACACATTCCCACTCCATGCCCCCAGCCTCGCCCGATCAAGCGGTAGCCCTCCCCCTCCCGATAGATGCGGGTGATGAAGACGCTGCGCACTCGATTTTCTCCGAACAGATTCCTGAAACGGTGGGCGGGGATGGATTCCCCAAAAGACTTTCCCAAAGCCCGGACATGGAGGAGATACCCGGAGGGGCCCCTGTCTCCCAGACGCAGGGCATAGAACCCCTCGGTGGGATAGCCCGCCCGGCGCAGCCCGTCCCGGATCTCCGAAAGGGTCAGAAATAGACTCCAGGTGTAATGGGGAGAAGTTCGGCAGTAGGGGTCGCGAACCCCGCTCAAAGGTCCCGAGACCGTTCCCCCCTCTCCCCACGCCGTCGCGGCGGCCCGCGTCCTTCCCCCGCAGCAGGCGTGAAACAGGGCATTTAAAAGTTCTCTGCGATACAGCAGGACCTCTCCCTGGGTCTCATCCACCGCCCGATTGGTCAGCGGGTCCTCGGAATTTTTTCCCAGGTACATCTGGGAAAAGGTGTCCGCCGAAAGGTCAAATCCCTGCTGCCAGTATTTGCCAAGATTGCGGTAGGCGAAGGTGCGGGAGACGACCGCTTGAGCCTTCAGCGCCTCCAGAGGCCAAGAGGAGCTCAGCTCATGGGGGAGCACTCCATAGAGGTAGCTTTCCATGCCTAGTTCGTTGATCAGGGTCATTTTTTTTGGAGGGTCCAAGCGCACCAGGACACTGTCCCTGTAGCTGCGGCCGTCAATTCGCAGGTGGTGCTCCGGCTGCTGCGGCATCAGGCGAACCGGGGAATGAAAGTTCCAGGGGCCCAGGCGAATCCCCCCCATCAGGTTCGGCGCGACTTGATAGACATGGCGCTCCGAAAGAATCCGGGTTTCGCCTGTTTTCAAATCTACGGCGCGGTAGGTTCCCATGGCGCTCAAGGCGGCGTAGCTGCCCTCCTGCAAAATGGCGATCCGGATGATTCCATCGGGGAGATCCAGGGAAGGGAGGGCGGTCTCCGGGCGGGCGGGGGAGACTGCCGAGATTGCAACCAGGAGGCACGCCGCCGACCCCCACGGAACTCCTCGGCGCATCTCTACTCAAGTCCCGGCAGGGCGGCGGAAGATGTGGGGTTAAGTTTCAGATGCCGATAGGCGCGTTCCGTGGCCACGCGGCCGCGCGCCGTTCGGCTCAAAAAGCCGGCCTGAACCAAGTAGGGCTCATAGAGATCGCAGAGGGTGTCAATTTCCTCGGAGACCGCAAGGGAAAGGGTGTCTATCCCGACCGGTCCGCCGCCGAACTTTTCGATCAAGGCGGCCAGAAATCTTCGGTCGGTGGGGTTCAAGCCCTCCTCGTCCACCTCCAGCTCCTTCAAGGCGTGCCGAGCCAGCTCCGGTGTAATCTCCCCCTCTGCCTGGACCTGCGCGAAGTCCCGCACGCGCCGCAGGAGCCGGTTGGCCACGCGGGGGGTCGCTCTGGAACGCCTGGCGATCTCCCGGCCGGCCTCGGCATCCACAGGCACCTTCAGAATCGCAGCGGAACGCTCCACAATCTGTTCCAACTCTCCCACCCCGTAGAACTCCAATTTCTCGACGATCCCGAAGCGATCCCGCAAGGGATTGGTCAAAAGTCCCGCCCGGGTGGTCGCCCCCACCAGGGTAAAACGCGGAATGGCCAGCTTGACCAGATTGGAGGCCGGTCCCTTGCCGGTCTGAATGAAGAATTGAAAATCTTCCATCACCGGATACAGGGCCTCCTCTACCGGATGACTGAGCCGATGGATTTCATCGATGAAAAGCACATCCCCTTCCTCAAGCTCCGTGAGCTGCGCCGCCAGGTCTCCCACTCGCTCCAACAGGGGGCCGGAGGTGGTGCGAAGATTAGCCCCCATCTCCCTGGCCAGGATATAGGCGAGCGTCGTCTTGCCCAGCCCCGGGGGAGAGTAAAAGAGGCAGTGATCCAAAGGTTCCCCGCGCTTTTTCGCCGCCTCCATAAAAATCCGGAGGTTGTCCTTCATCCGATCCTGCCCCACGAACTCCGCAAGCGTCCGTGGACGCAGGGTGTGATCCAAGACTTGGGCCGCTTCCTCCATCGCTACAACCTCCGCAAGGCGCTCTTTAAAAGGGACTCCATGGAAATCTCAGGAGACTCTCTCAACTCCTCGCGAACCTGGAGAAGAACCTCCTGGGCCTCTTTTCTCTTATACCCCAAGCCGAGGAGGGCGCAGAGAGCCTGCTCCCAGAGGCCGTCATGAGCCTCTCCGGCGCTCCAACGCACAGAACCCGCCACCGCAACCGAACCCAGCCGACCCTTCAGGGTCTGGACCAAGCGCAGGGCGGTCTTTTGGGAAAAGCCGAAGACCTGAGACAGCATTCCGGCATCCCCCTCCAAAACGGCACGGCGAAAGTCCGGCAGGGACCTGGAGGCCCTCTCCAGATACTCCAGGGCCTTTTTGGAACCGGTATTGGGAACGGCCTCCTTGAAGATTTTAAAGAGTTCCCTCTCCCCGGGGTTGAGAAAGCCGTAAAGCTGCGGGGGTCCGCCGTAGAGCCCCACCGACTCCTCGATATAGAACTCCGTCTCCTCCTGGACCTGCCCGGCGCGCCCGAGAGAGGTGGGGGTCAGATGGACCCGATAGCCCACCCCCTGCACCTCCAACACGAGATCCGAGGAGCCCTTTTCTAAGACCCTCCCTCGAAGATAGGCGATCATCTCGGCGTGTCCTGTCCGGGAGCCTGCATCCGTAAAATCCGGGAAGTCTTCAAGTGGCACAGGGCGATCGCGACCGCATCCGCCGCATCATCCGAGGCAAAAGGCTCTCGATGGGCAAGCACCTTCTGCAGCATCCTCTGCATCTGGTGTTTGGAGGCGTTGCCGTTGCCGGTCAGGAACTGTTTGACCACGCGAGGATTGTATTCAAAGAGGGGTGTGGACATCTCCGCACAGGCCAAAAGCACTATCCCGCGAGCCTGCCCGACCGCCTGGAGGCTCCGGGCCGGTTTCAGGAAAAATATCTCCTCCAGCGCCACCTCATCCGGGCGCTGACGATTGAGCAACTGTCCCAGGAGGCGATGAAGGCACCGGAGCCTTTCCCCCACCGGGGCCCGAGCGGAAGTTTCCAGAACGCCGGAGAGGGTCCTGCGGACGTCATGGGAGTCCCCGGAGGTCTCCAGAAGCGCCCATCCCGTCCTGGCCATGCCGGGGTCAATCCCTAACACCTTCATGGTGAAGTAGTGAACTTTTGAAAGATATAAGGGGGGTGGCCAGGGATTGCCTGGAGAAAACCGTGGTTTGGCCGGCACGGGCATACAGCCAGCCAAATTGCCGGAGCGAGCCTCGCAAATGGCGAGCGTTTTTCGAAAGGCAACCCTGGACAGGACCCCAATTCCATTCTGCAAAAATCCAGTTAGGCACTCAAGCTTTGCAGGATGTCGTCCGGAATCTCAAAGTTGGTGTAGACGTTGCGGATGTCCTCCTGCGCCTCCAAGGCCTCCGTCAGGGCCAAAACCCTGGGAGCCTCCTCTCGCCCGACAGGGACCTGACTCTGGGGCAGGTAGGTCTGCTCGGCGGTATCGGGCTCAATGCCCGCCTCTATAATCTTTCGCAGGACTCCGTCAAAATCGGAGCAGGCGGTGACCACTTCGAAAACCTCCGCCTCCCGGGTCCGAAAATCCTCCGCCCCCGCCTCCAGGACCAGGGTCAAGAGCTTTTCCTCCGGGATAGTTTTTTTGGGGACGCTGATGTAGCCCTTGAGTTGAAAGAGCCACGCGACGCAGCCCGTCTCGCCCAGGTTTCCTCCATGTTGGGAGAAGATGCGGCGCACCTCGGAGGTAGTGCGGTTGCGGTTGTCGGTGGTGGCCTCGCACAAAACGGCGATCCCCGCCGGGCCGTAGCCCTCGTAGGTCACCTCCTCTAGATGAACCCCGGGCAGCTCCCCTGTTCCACGCTGAATCGCCCGCACAACGTTTTCCGAAGGCATGTTGGCGGCCCGGCCCTCCTCCACGGCCTTCCGGAGGCGCGGGTTGTTCTCAAGACTTCCCCCGCCCAACCGGGCGGCGATGGTTATCTCCCGGATCAGGCGGGTGAAAAGCTTGCCCTTCTTCGCATCCACGACCGCCTTCTTATGCTTGATGCCCGCCCAGTGAGAGTGACCGCCCATAAACCTCCTTTAGATTGTAGCAGAAAAATAAGGGGAAAGAATCAGGGGGAGAGCTGATAAACGGTGAACCAGCGGCTTCGCCGCACTGCCGAAATCAATAGGGAGCGATCCTATAGAGACTAAAGCTCTTATTCTGGTAGATTGCGGGAAAGTGCAAGCTCTTTTCATGCTCCGTCACTACATAATCTACCCCATGCCGATTGGAAAACTTTAACAATTGATCTTCATTGATCCTTTCATAAGCCTCTAAAGCCCCCACCGCCTCTAGGGAAGGATTTTCGTGCCAAACTGAAGCATACCTCAAAGATCCCAAGGTTTCCCCCCAAAATCCCAATTGGGCCATGCGTTCCACCCACCCATTCTCATACCCGCGCGCCCAATGCATGGCCGCCGCGTCAATCCATTCCACATAGGGGGAACGCTGCGAATAAACCCGAAAACCATTCATATAAGGCGGGCTCAGGAAAAGGCTCTCCACCGGAGTGTGCTCCTTAACCCAACGTCCGAGATCTTCCCAGTCTCTCTTAATTTCTGATTTATTATCGAATTGTTTATATTGAATCCGGTACTGCAACAAGCTGTGGTAGGGCAATAAATTAACAAAAGCGGCCAAAAAAACAGCAAGGTTGCTGCTAAACCATGACGGCATGTGATGTCGTCCTTTGGCCACAAAAAGCGTGGTCAAGAGCCCTGATGCCAATGCGACCTTCTTAAATGCCACCGGATGAACCATAGAATTATAAAGACAAAGGGCCAAACAGGCCAAGAGTCCAAAGCGGTAAACGGTTTGATTTAAAAATAGCCAAAGCACCAAAAGAATCATCACGGCACCATGGTGACGGGGTCCGGAAAACTCCACCAGAACAAACACTAACAAGGCGCCCCAACAAACTTCGCGGAGGGCTTGGGTTTCGATCAGCCGCCGTATATAGTCGGCCGCAAAAATTAATCCAAGACTTACAAAAAAGACGTCGCTCCTAAAAAATTGCAGCAGGATCAGAGAGGGCACGGGAACCAGCTCGCCAACAACAAAAGCCACGCACCACATTGTTGCCATTGCGACAAGAAATAGCTTGATTTCAGTCGAAGCCTTAGAATGAGGAAAGCCTTTGTGAAAAAAAATTGAAAACAACCCTATAAATGCCGCTAAGTTTGTCCATTTTGCCCCACCCCACAAAGAAGGGAAATAATGCCCGGGGTACCAGGCCTTTAGCATCGATACAAAAAGCTGCGTGGAGGAGGCCGGGGCGGGGCCGGGGCGATTAAAATACATGACAAGCCAAGGCAGCCAAAGCAGGAAGAAGGCCGCCCAACCGAGGCCCAGACTAAGGCGCTCGCCGGCCTTCCTGTCTTTTTCTGATATAGCGGGCCAACTTGCAAAACCAAACATGACAAGAAGGAAATTAGCCGTTAGCCCTTGGATATAATAAATTGAGCCAACGATCAGAAAGCTCGCAACGTATCGCCGTCGCAGGAAAAAATAAATAGCCGCCAAGGCTAAGACTCCGGCAAGGGGGGTCTGAAAAAGCGCGGTTTTAAATAGAGGGTCGTCGCCTAACAACGAAAAAATATTATTTAACGGCGAGAAGGCGAAAAGAAAACAGGCCAGATAGCTCGTCATTTTGTTGGAAAAAAAAGATTGCGCCAGATTAAATACGATTAGCAGAAGCAAATACTTCAGGGCCGCATAAAGGACGAAATGTAAAGGAGCCAAAGGAAAAATCCGAGCCATCCAAGCGATAATATGAGGATAGAAACTAGGAAATGTTGAGAGCGTATCCACATAGGGATCATTTGGATAAAGAGCCGGATTATTGATTTTATGCACAAAGGGCAAAATTTGGTCCAAATTCGCGTCCGTGCCAAAGGTATACCCCCAAAAGCCAATAGAAAGGGCGGCTAAAAAAGCGAGGATAAGTGCTTTGATGTTGAGGCTCCTACTGAGGATCACGCAGGCAGGTATATCACGTCGTGCCCTCCCCGCAGCCGGAGGGAGCCTCGAGGTGTGCCCTCGGTCATCTGGCAGGCGCGGGGGGATTGCCGGGGTCGTCGCAGGGGGAAGGGATGCATAGGACCGTTCCCTCCGGCGTCACCTGGTAGCCCCAACTCTCATAGGGGGCTCCGCCCGTATCGCGGTGCAAGGCCTGAGCGAGGTAGGTGCCGGCCAAATCCGCCGCATAGAAGCGCCAGGAGCCTCGGCTCCAGTCCTGGCGCACCAGGTAGCCGCCGGTCACCAGGGCATGGGTATTGTCTACAATTTCTCCCGTTTCGTAGGTCTGGCT
>JACQJP010000003.1 GCA_016204975.1 Elusimicrobiota bacterium | reverse complement strand
CCGCTTCTTCCTGCAACCTTCTTTTCTCCTCCCCTTTTAGTTTGTCCGCCTCTCTCTTTTTCTCCTCCGCTCCTTGACGAGCCTTTTGGGCTTCCTGGAGGAGCTGAAGGATGGGTTGTCTGTTTTGCTGCCTCCGGTTTGCAAGCTCTAGCCGCTCTCCTTCTAAATTCTGCAGTCCCTGTTCCAGGTCTTCATGGATTTTGAGCAACGTCTGGGCCTGATCGATGGGGAGTTTTTTCGGGTCGTTTTTTCGGATTTGATCTAAGACCTCCGCCAGTTTCTCGATGTCGATTTCCCGAATCTCTTCCTCCGGAGACTTTTGCGCAGGCGCGGGGAGGATTTGGGTGGGCAGAATGGAGGGTACCGCCACCGACTCCGGCGCGGTTTTTTTCAGGGGGTTTCCGGAGAAAGGGTTCGGGATTTTCTGGGCGGCTCCTTGGGCCTGCTGAATCTTCTCCTTCTCTTTTTCGGCTGCTTGGGCCGCAAGGCTCTGACGCCTTTCCCTCAGCCAAGGCACCAGGGATTCCAGGCTGTCCAGTCCTTCCGGAGCGTCTGCAGACAGGGTTTGGGACCGGCCGCCGTAGACAAAGGTGATGGACTCAGCGGAGGCGTCCACCTTCTGGATGACCAGGCCCGCCGCCTTGAGCTCTTCAAAGCTCATCGGGAAGGGGTCTTCGTCGGCTTCGACGTAGATAAATCCCGGGACTTCTTGCTCCGAATCCGCAGCGCACACATAGAGGATGGAGGGATTCAGAGGGTCGCGATCAGAGATGGAGAAGAGAGTCGGCCGCGGCGCGCAGGGGGAGCCATGGGGGGCGGGGGTTTGGGTGTAGGCCGGCAGGGTTCCTGCGCAGAGGAGCCCACCCAGGAAAGCCGCCAGGACAGGTTTCATGACACCCTTAACCATACTAGATGGGGGCTAAACTGTCATGGGACGAAGGGCCCAGAAGAGGCGTGAAAATGGGCCTAGGAAGTCTTGGGCCTAAAGTCCTAGCACCCTTCGGAGGGAAGTTTGTATCATGGGTGGGGTGAAGAGAACGGTCCTTTTTTTGTGGATCGGAGTGGGTTGGGTGGCCCTTTCGGGCTCCGGGGCACAGGCCTCGATTCGCAGCTCCACGGTCAAGGTCTTTACCATATTTAAGAGACCGGATTATGAGCAGCCCTGGCAGATGCATCCCCAGAGGAGCCGCACGGGGTCAGGATGTGTCGTGGGGGAAAACCGCATCTTGACCAACGCCCATGTGGTGGGGGATCAGGTGTACCTTCAGGTTCGCAAGGCGGGCCGCCCGGAAAAGTTTACAGCGGAGCTCGAGTTTGTGGCGCATGACTGTGAGCTGGCCCTGCTTCGGGTGTCGGATTCCTCATTTTTCAAGGACACCTCCCCCATCCCATTGGGAGACCTGCCGGCGCAGGGGGATCGGGTGACCGCCTATGGGTTTCCCTTGGGGGGAGATGAGCTCTCCATCACCAAAGGGGTGGTTTCCCGAATCGAGGTCACCGAGTATGTCCATTCCGGCAGGAGCTTTCTGACCGTTCAAACCGATGCGGCGATCAATCCAGGCAACAGCGGGGGGCCGGTGATTCAGAACGACAGGCTGGCGGGGATCTCCTTCCAGTCCTTCAGCGGCTCCCAGGCGGAGAACATCGGATACATGGTTCCGGCGCCGATCATCAGAAGGTTTCTGGAGGACATCCGGGATGGTCGCTACGATGGCATTGGGAGCCTGGGGATTTTTTGGCAGAAGACGGAGAATGAGAGCCTACGGAACCAGCTCCAGCTTTCTCCAGCTCAATCCGGGGTGCTGGTGACTCGGACGCGTTACGGCTCCTCGGTTTGGGGCCTGCTGCAGGAGGGGGACGTTTTGGTTTCTTTTGGAGGAAAAAGTGTGGCCGGCGACGGAACCACGGTGCAACGTTTGGGGGAGAGGGTCCATTTCTCCCATCTCCTGAGCTCCTACCAGCTCGGCCAGCAAGTTCCGGCGGAGATCTCCCGGCAGGGGAGGCTTCAGAAGATTTTGGTTCCGCTGGAGCATGAGACCCGCTTGGTGCCTGGGCCACGCTACGATGTGCGTCCCACCTATTTTATTTTTGCGGGCCTGGTGTTTGTGCCCCTGACTCGGGACTACATGGGCACCTGGGAGTGGCAGAATGTGCCGGAGATTTTCAAGTATTATTTTTTTCATGGGCTCCCCTCCCAGGAGAGAAAGGAGGTGGTGGTGCTTTCCAAGGTGCTTCCGCAGGAGGTCAATGTCGGCTACCATGAGGTGACGGACGTCATCGTCCGGAGCGTCAATGGACGCAATATCTCCCAGATGCGGGATCTCGCAGAGGCCTTTCGGCATCCCCAGGGAAACTACCAGGTGGTGGATCTGGAGGCCCACGCCACCTTCGGCACCCGGATCGTCTTGGATGCCTCCCAGGCGCAAAAGGCCCACGGGGAGATTCTGTCGCGCTACGGCATCGCAGGCGACCGCTCGGAAGATCTTGCACGCTAGGGGAATCCGTGTTAGAATGGAGGAGGGAGATTTAATGATTCAGATTACGGAATCGGCCGCAGACAAGATCCGGGGCATCTTGCAGCAGGATCCCCAAGCCCAAGGGAAGCCCCTTCGTATTCAGGTGCGAAAGGGGGGGTGCTCCGGCTACGAATACAGCTTCCTTTTCGATGAGAAGCAGGAGGGGGATTTGGAGTCTGCCTTCGATGGGGTGCGCGTGGTGGTAGATCCTCAGAGCGCAGAGTTTCTAAAGGGCGCTACCGTGGATTATGTAGAGGGTCTTGCGGAGTCCGGCTTTAAAATTCAAAATCCCAACATCAAAAGCTCTTGCGCCTGCGGGCAGTCCCATTCCTTCTGAAAAATGGCAAGCGCCAGTCTCACCCTCACGTCCCAAGCGGCACAGAGGATCCAGGCCCTGTTGCAAAAGAAGGGAATCTCCCGGGGTTTTCTGCGCCTGAGGGTGACTGCCGGCGGGTGTTCCGGCTTTAGCTATGAGTATGAGCTATCGGAAGATCTGGCACAGGGGGATCAGGTTTTTGAGGCCCACGGATCGAAAGTCGTGGCGGATGCCCAGTCCTTTGTTTACCTTTCCGGTTCCCAGCTCGATTATACCGAAACGCTGATGCGTTCCGGGTTTGAACTGAAAAACCCAAACGCCACCGGCTCCTGCGCCTGCGGCAGCTCCTTCTCCATCGAGGTCTAAACCGAAGCGCCCACCTTGTAGGAAGCCCGAATAGCCCAGTGGAGGGGGATCGCTCCCAGCAGAATAAATACCACCACTGTCACGGCATTGATCGAGCCGTAATGGCTGGGGGCCAGCATCCCGAACAGCATCGGCCCCGAAAGGATCGTGTTGGCCCGCGAAACCCATGTGGCCCGCCGGCGCAGCACGGGGAGTTCCTCGGGACGAGCTTGCCCGGAAAGAATCCGCTTTTGGATCGGCCAGATGATAAACCAGACGTTGAACCACATGACGCTTCCCAAGAACATTCCCATCAGGACCCAGATGGCCCGATCCGTGATTCCCTCCGCATCACTGAAGAGGGGACTGGGGCCGAACCCTAGGCCGGGGACGTACATGTAGTTGAGAGTAAACAGGGTCAGTCCCGCCAGAAAGGTCACCATCGCTCCCCAGCGAAACCACCACAGGGCCCGCGGCATGAGCTTGGGGTTGACCGCTTTCTTGACCGCATCGTCCAACGCCCCCTGGAGGGGGACGTTGACGAAGTTGAAGAAATACAGATGCCCGATCCAGGTGATGCCTGCGATCACGTGCAACCAACGGATGATCAGATGTAGGTTGGTGAACAGATCATTGTAGGCCATTCTTCCTCCTTATTGGACTTTTGCAAAATGGAATTGGGGGTCCTGTCTGGGGTTTGCCCTTAGCCCCCGGACCCCGGGAAACCAGTCCCGTCGGTTTCCCCCGGAGGGTCCCCTTTCCGCTACGGGGTCTGCAGGGCAAATCCCCAGCCGACCCCTTCTCCATAGATTTGCAAAAGTCCTATCCTTCTTGAGTGCTTGGTTGTTTTTTCCTTCGAGCATATTCCTGCATCTCGCCTTCCGCCCAGCGCAAATCCTCTTCCCCAATCTCCCAGAGTTTTTTTGAGGCCAACCTGCTCTGAAGCTTTTCGAAAAGCCGGGGGTCCAGAAAGGGGGTCACCGTCCCGCTTCGGTACTCCTTCTCCTTTTCGGCGTAAAGGCCGAGAAAGGTCCGGTCCCGGAACCAGGTTTCTTTGTTTCTTTCCTCCAGCTTTTTGAGCAGGTTGGGGTTGGGGTTTCTCTGCACGAACTCAAAAAACAGGCCGCTGGGTCCGGCCCCTGGAAAAAACCACTCCCCGCTGAAGGTCTGGATCAGATCCTCATCGGCGTCCTTCAGGATGGGGGTGATGAAATTGATTCCTCGTTGCAAGGCGTATTGGTGGAAGGCCAAAAGGTCGCTGGTTCTTAAGGCGATGTGCTGCCAGTGCGCCGAGGCGGAGTGGCCTTCCAGCATGTCCCGCACGTGGGAGGGCTGGCTTTCCGGCTCAGAGGGCTGGACCACCGCGACGATGGTTTGGCGCAGGGCGGCTGCTTGCTGCGCAGAGGCCTGATCGGCCCCGATGCGCACCGCGAAGGTCATGGAGGTCTCTCCCTTGCCTTTCGCCCATTCCTTGCGTTTTTCGTAGAGGATATCCTCCTGGCCGGCTCCGAAGAGGGTGCGGAAGATAGCGTAGGACACGTTGTACATCTTAGGATCCAAGAGCAGGGTCATGTGGTCCACCTGGAAGTTGAGGAAGGCGGGCCTGTGTCCGCTGGGCGAGGGGGTCTGTGCGGTTGCGGTTTGCGTCATGAAGGCCTCCTGGGGCGCGGCATCTCAAAGGTGTCGGTCACGCGCGCATAGAAACTGCCCTCCAGGCGTCCGATGGCTTGGAGGTCCCGATGGGAAATTTTTCCTTCCTTCCAGACCGGGTCCTGGATGTGGACATATACGATCCTCCCCAGGACGAGGTTGCCCCCCAGGGGTCCTTCGCTTAAGTGGATCACCTGGATCAGTTTGCACTCCAGGCTTACCGGGGATTCTCCGACACGGGGGGGCTGGACCCGCACCGAGGGCAAAGGGGTCAGGCCCGCCCTTTCGAACTCGCTGACACCGTAGGGGTACTCGGCGGAGGTTTGGTTCATCTTCTCGGCGCTCTGCTGGGTGGCTACGTTGATCACAAACTCTCCGGTGGACTCGATGTTGATCAGGGTATCTTTCTTTTTTCCCTGGCGATTACGGACGGGGGCGAAGCACACCGACATCGGCTGGGCGGTGATTCCGGTGAAGAAGCTGAAGGGGGCGAGGTTGGATTGGCCCTTGTGGTTTTGAGTGGAGACCCAGGCGATGGGCCTGGGTTGGATGACGGAGATCAAAAGGCCGTAGCGCTCGGCAGGGGGGAGCTTTTCCGGGTCAAGTTCCATGCAGAAGCTCCTGAGGCTCCAGCCCCCTTCCAGCCGCGCGGTGCCAGCTCAAGGGGTAGCCCGGGTCCCGGTAGCGGTGGGCCGCAGCGGTTGGATGGAGGCTTTCAAAAAAGGTGTCCACCATGACCGCCAAACGCCGGCTGATTTTTCCGCGGTCTTTCAAGGAGCGTAGGGCGGCATGCCCCTGAGGGCTGTGAGGCAGGGCGGAGGGATGGAAGGTGAGGGATCCTTCAGAAATCACGCCCTTGCGGGCTCCGTAGTGGGAGTTGGAAAAAAACATCACCTCGTCGGAGTCTACGTTGTAGTGGGCGTAGGGCGCGGGGACCTCTTTGGGGTGCCAGCCTTCCATCTGGGAGACGAAGGAGCAGAGGGAAAATCCGCTGTAGGGAGCTCGTCCGGATTGGAAGGTCTGGTGCATGGGGGGAGCGGTGTGGATTTCGCGGGCGATTCCATGGTGGTTTCGGATGTCGAACCCGAAGGGGTAGAGCGCCCCTTCCCAGCCGGCCAGGTCGAAGGGATGGTGTCCCAGGGTCAGGCGGGTGATCTGGCCGGAGGCATGTTGGACATCTATGTGGAATTTTCCGGCGGCATCCCTGGGAGGCAAAAATTCCGGGGCCTCGATCTCGGTCTCCACCACCGGCGCCATCATCCTGGCCTGCCCGGCTTCGTTTAAATAATGGGGGGCGAACTGGATGGGCCAGGAGGATTCGACGACCAGCAGGAAGGCACTTTTGGATTTGAGCTCCATGCGGTAGGTGGTTCCCTTGGGGACGATCAGGTAGAGCCCGTGTCCGATCCTCAGCCGGCCGTATTCGGAGTCCAAAGTCCCCTCCCCCTCCTGGACATAGAAGAGTTCGTGTTTTTCCCCGTTTCGGAAAAAGGTATTTTCCGGCATGCTGCGGTCGGGCTTGGCGATGGAGATGACAGTGTGGGGGCCCCACAACAGGACTTTTCTGGAGCGCGGCAGATCTGCTCCGGAAGGGATCCTGGCGGTTGGAATGTGGTAGGGCTGGAGGGTTTTTTCCGGGGACGGGCGCGGGCACAGATGAAAATTTCCCTCGCGCGGCGGGGCGATGAGTTCGGTAGGATAGTGCCGCAGGTGCATCTTGCGGGAGAAGGCCCCGTTGAAGCCGAGGGTCCCGTGGATCTCTTCCAAGGCCAATATGCCGTCTTGGGCGTAGAACTCCGTATGGGGGGTGGAGGGGACTTTTCCTCGTCGAAGAATGGTCGCCATTTCAGCCGCGCGCCGTGGGGGCGTGGGAGGCAGGACGGGCTCTTTTGTAGTTCAGTTGGCGCTGCTCCGCAGGCGCTCCGATTTTATTTCTGAGGATCCCCAGTTTGGGAACCTCCAGCTCCAGGATGTCTCCCGGTTGGATCCAGCGGTTGAGGTCCAGCCCGCATCCCTTGTAAAAGGTTCCCGATCCCACCACGTCCCCGGGAAAGATCGTTTCTTCTTGGGAAAGGTGGGAGATCAACAGGGGAAAGCCCCAATATTGATCCTTGAAGTGCCCCTCCGACCAAATCTCGCCGTTGACCCGGACGGTCATCGAAAAATCTTTTTCCGGGTGGACCTCATCGGCCGTCACCAGATAAGGTCCGAATACGTTGGCGAAGTCTTTGCCTTTGGCGGGGCCCATCCGCAAAATCATCTCCTTTTTTTGAATGTCTCTGGCGGAAACGTCGTTGAATATCATGTAGCCGAAGAGATATTTTTCCGCTTCTTCCGGCGGGATGTTTTTTCCTTTTTTTCCGATGACGCAGGCGATTTCGCATTCAAAGTCCAGTCGGCGGGTGTAGAAGGGCCAGGGGATCTCTTCCTCCGGACCATAGATGGCCCGATGGTTTCCTTTGTAGTAGGCCGGAAGCTCATACCATTGCTCCGGCAGGGTCTCTCCACGGCGCACCGCCCCGGCCACGGCATGGTCCTCAAAGGCGAAGCAGTCCTTGAGGGCGGTGGGGTTGGGCAGCGGCGCCAGCAGCCGCAGCTGGGTGGAAGGCCTCCAGGCCTGGGAGGGAGCTTGTTTGAGGAGTTGCTGTGCGAGCGGGAGGAGGGTTCCGGAGTTCTCAATCAACTCCAGCATAGAGGCTCCCAGTTTGTCTTCGGATACCGGGCCCAGGTCCAGGATTTTATCGTTTTTCGCCGCGCCGATGGAGGGTCGACCGCTTTCAATATCCACAAAGCTCACCAGCTTCATGGAGGGTATGGTAGGATTTTAGTCGCCGCGGTTCAAGGAGCGTCTTTTAAACTGGGAGGGCACCAAACTGCCGACACCTCTTTGATGAGGCCCGCCTCCGAATTTTGGCCCTGGTTGAGATGAAAGATGCGGACCTTGGTGACGTCCAGGCCGGAGGGGAGATTGGGATCTATGGGAATGAAGACGGGAAAGGATCGGCTGGTGGTCTCCCCCGGCCGCAACATGCCCTCTATCGTCCATTCGGAGGGAAGGGCCAGCTGCTGACCCAGGGAGCCGTCTGTGTTTAGAACGTGGTGCAGGGCTTGAATCTTTATCCGGAAGGGTTTTTGCCCCAAGGGGGTGGTGTTGGAGAGGGTCAACTGAAAGTGCATGGTTTGGCCCATGAAATAGAGAGGGAAGGTCCCCCAGAATTGGGAGGGGTACACCTTGTTTTCGTGGAAGGACCAGCTTCCGACGCGGTAAGTGATGCCGGAGGAGTCGGTCGTGGTTTGGCCGGAGGGGTTTAGGAAGGTCACCTCGGCCTGGATTTTATCGGCCTCTCCGGCGTGGCGCCCCGCCCCCAAAAGCGGAAGGGCCAGCAAGCCCAGCAAGGGAATGGACAGCAGCCTTTCCATGGGACATCATTAAGTATAACCGGACTTCAGAATTTTTCAAGGGGAAATTTTTTTAGGCAGGCCTGGAGGGCGCAAGAGAGGCGTGGCTGGGAGAAGGAATAGCCGATTTCCTGCGCCTTTTGGGGCAGGACCTTTTGGCTGTCTAAGAGCACGCAGGACATCTCGCCCAGCAGAAGCTTCAGCAGGGGGGCCGGCACCGAAAAAAAGCAGGGGCGACGGAGGATTTGGGCCAAGGTTCTGGCGAACTCCCGGTTGGGCACCGGCATGGGAGAGGTGGCGTTGAAGGCCCCGGAGGCGCGTTCTTCCTCTAAAAGGTAGACGGCCAGGTCGGCCAGCTCTTTTCTCTCGATCCAGCTCATCCACTGGCGCCCCGACCCCAACGGGCCGCCCAGGCCCAGGCGGAAGGGCAAAAGCATGCGGGTCAATGCCCCTCCCTCTTTTCCCAACACCACTCCGATCCGTAGGCGGATGACCCGGATACCCAAGGTCTCCGCCTTTTGCGCCTCCCCTTCCCAGTCGCGGCAAAGCTCCGCGAGGAAGCTCCGGCCCGGCAAAGAGTTTTCGATCAGGACCTCCTCTGCGCGGTCTCCATAGTAGCCGATGGCGGAGGCGTTGATGAGGACTTTTGGTCTGGGGGAGGCCCGGCGGATCGCCTCCACGAGAGCTCGGGTGGAGAGGATCCGGCTCTCATGCAGAAGTTTTTTCCGGGCTGGGGTCCAGCGGCCTTTCACGATGGGTTCTCCGCAAAAGTTCAGGACCGCGTGGTACTGCGGAAGGTGCTGTGCCCACTCACCTGGGTTGCGGGCATCCCAGAAGAGGCTCGCGCCGTCCGTAGGCCACGAAGGTTTTGGGGTGCGCGTAAGGTTGGTGATCGTGTGTCCCTTTTTCGCGAGGGCGCGGCAGACTTCGCTTCCTATGAAACCTGTTGCGCCCGCCACCAAGATTCTCATAATTTATTTTTTTCTATCTGGACTTTTGCAAAGAGGCACTTATGGGGTCCTGGCCGGGGTTGCCTTCCGAAAAACTCTCGGCATCGCAGCCTCGCTCCGGCATTTTGTCCGGCTGCATGCAGTATGCCGGACAAAACACGGTTTTCTCCAGGCAATCCCCAGCCAGTCCCCTTCTCAATATCTTTGCAAAAGTCCGGTGCGAAAGCCTGTTCTCTCTTGGGAGGAAATATCTTACAATAGTTTTCGTGGGAAACCGTCTTTCTCTTTGGATTTTGGCGGGGGTGGTCGCCGGAAGCCTGGTGGGGTATGGGTGGCCTTCGGGGGCGGCCTACCTGGGTCCCCTGGGGTTTTTGTTTTTGAGTCTCTTGAAGATGGTGGCGGTACCCCTGGTGGCCCTCTCCGTCTTTTGGGGCATCATCAGTTTGCCGACGGCCTTGGGTTTGGGCCGTTTGGGGCTCAAGGCGGGGCTCTACTATCTGGCTACCAGTCTTTTGGCTATTTTGACCGGCATCGGTTTTTTCCGGCTCCTGCGCCCGGGAGAGACGTTGTACCTGCAGGGATCTTTTCCGCCCTTTCCTGTCTTGTCTGGGGAGGCGACATTCTCCGAGGTGTTCTTGAAGATTGTGCCGGAAAATCCATTCCGGGCCTTTGCCGAGGGGGATTTCGTCTCCGTTCTTTTCTTCGTGATTCTGTCGGGGGTTGCCTTCTTCTATCTTCCGGGGAACGTGGGGCGACCTCTGAAGGCCTTGGCGCAGGCGGGCTATGAGCTGATGCTGTGCCTGACCCAAGGAGTCTTGCGCTTGGCCCCCTTGGGGTTGTTTGCCCTGATGGTGCAGGTGGTGGGGGAGATGGCCTCCTCCGGCAGGCTGGGGGCGCTGACGGCAGGGCTGGGGCGGTACTTTCTGACCAATCTTCTGGGGCTGGCCTTGCATTTTTTTCTCACCCTGCCCCTGATCCTTTACCTTTTCACCGGCCGCAGCCCCTGGAGTTTTTTTCGGGCTTTGGGACCGGCTCTGCTATGCGCCTTTTCCACCGCCTCCTCCTCCGCCACGATCCCCCTGACGCTCTGCCAGCTTCGGGGAAAGGCCGGGGTCTCCGAGAGGGTCTCCCAGTTGGTTGTTCCCGTCGGAGCCACGGTCAACATGGACGGCACCGCCCTGTACGGCTCCGTCATGGTTTTCTTTTTGGCCCAGGCCCATGGGGTCCAGCTCGGTTTGCTGCAACAATTTCAGGTGGTGTGGCTGATGCTTTTGGCCTCCATCGGCACGGCGGGCATTCCCATGGGGAGTCTGGTTTTAATCGCGGTCGTCCTAAAGACCCTGGGGCTTCCCGCGGAGTGGATGGCTTTGGTCTTGCCCTTGGATCGCATCCTGGATATGTGCCGGACCTCGGTCAATGTCTGGAGCGATGCGGTGGGGGCGGCGGTTGTGGATCGTTTGGAGGGACAATGACTCCGGCTCGGTGGCTGGCGGTTTTTGTGGGGGTTTATCTCTTTTGGGCGGTTCCCGCCTCCCAACTGACCCCTCTGAAGGATTTTCGCCAAGTGGATTGGGTCGAGGTAGTGCGCGTGGGCCCGGTTTCCAAGGCGGGCCGCTTGCGGATCTGGATGCCGGTGCCTTTGGAGAGGCCCTACCAAAGGCTGGAGAGCCTGGAACTTCAGGCGCCGGTCCCCTACCGCCCGACGGCGGAGCCGGAATTCGGCAATCGCATGGTCTATCTGGATTTAGCCACCCCCCTGCCCCGGCAGATGGAGATTCGGCTGCGGGCCCGGGTGAGCATCCGGGAGCGCGGGACTGTTCCTGCGGATCTGGCCGGCAGGGAGCGTCGGCTGTATCTGGAGCCCAGGGGCCTGGCAGTTGTGGATGCCACTGTCCGTTCCATCGCAAAAAATCTGTTGGGGGGCGCGGGGGATGTTCTGGAAAAAGGCCGGCACCTTTATGGGTACGTCTTTGACCATATGGAATATGACAAAAGCGTCCCGGGTTGGGGACGGGGGGATGTCCGGAGGGCGTGCGCGGTCGGAAAAGGCAATTGCACCGATTTCCACTCCCTGTTTTTGTCTCTGGCACAGGCCGGCGGGATTCCGGCCAGGTTTTTGATGGGGGTGCCTTTGACCCGGGAGCTTCGAGGGGATCTGGGACCGGCATACCATTGCTGGGCGGAGTTTTATGCCGAAGAAAGGGGTTGGGTCCCGGTGGACGTCTCGGAGGCCCGGAAGAATTCTGAGCGGAAGAATTACTACTTTGGACGGCTGGACCCCAATAGAATTTTGCTGACTCAGGGCCGGGAGATTCTCCTGGAGCCTCCCCAGCGGGGAAGGCGACTCAATTTCTTCATCTACCCCTATCTGGAGCTCAATGGGGAGTCCTTTGAGGACTTTGAGTTGGAGCGAAACTACGAGGAGGTGCGGAACCATGTCTAGGAATTGGAAGTGGAGTGTATGGGCAGTTTCTTTCTGTGTGGGTTGGTGGGGGGCAGGGGCTCTTTTTGCGGGAGAGCATCCCAAGGAGCACCCGACCGAGCATTCCCAGGAACACCCTACCGGGAAAAAGGTGAAAGGGGCGGAGCACTCCCAGGAACATCCTGCCGGGAAAAAAGCGGAGGGAGCAGATGCCGCGGAGCAAAAAAAGCAGGAGCTTCGGGAGCATTTCTCTAAGACGGTGGAGCAGTACCTGGAGCAGAAAAGCGGGCAGACGGAAGGCTTTTTTGTGGTCCGGGACGCGGCCTTGGGTGTAGACTGGAGGCTGAAGCTGGATCACATCCACAAGCATCGGATTGTCTCCCTGGGAAAAGACCGCTTTTTTGCCTGCGCGGACTTCAAGCAGAAAAGGGGGCGGTTTTCCTCCGACAAGCTGGATCTGGATTTCTACGTTGCTAAAAAGGGAGGGAAATGGAAGGTGGAGGAGGTGTTGATCCACAAGGTCAACGGCCGCCCCCGCTATACCTACGATGCCGAAAACCGGCGGATTCCCGTTCCACAGGAAAGCCAAAAAGGCAAAAAATAAAGGCCTCCTTCCCAGGACACTGGGCATTCGTCACATCGCGCTTCGGGTTCTGGATTTGGAGCGCGCGGAGCGCTTCTACGTGGACGTTTTGGGATACCGTGTCCAATGGCGTCCCGACGCGGAGAATGTCTATCTCACCCTCGATGGCGATGTCCTGGCGCTCCATCGGGCCCAGGCGAGCTCTTCCGGTGGAGGCTCCCTGGATCATTTTGGGATATTGTTGAAGACGCCGGAGGATGTGGACCGCTGGGCTCAGGTGTTGCGGGAGCGAGGGATTCCCCTGGCCCAAGAGCCGAAGACGCATCGGGACGGCGCCCGGTCCTTTTACGTGACGGATCCCGAAGGCAACGTGATTCAGTTCATCCATCACCAGTTTTTCTCCAGGCAATCCCTGGCCACTTCTCTAAATAAATAAGCTTGCAAAAGCCCAGTCCTCAGTGGTGAGCGGAGTCGAACCAAATAGGTTCCTTTCCCCTCTAAAAACCATCCAGGACCGTTCTCCGCAAAGGTCCTAAGTTGGCCTAGGTCCAAAGACTTGGGCCTCCTAGGACCTTGGACCCTTGCTCGCTGGAGGAGGGATGGCTACAATACTCTTAAGCTCATGAAAAAAATGGCTTTTATTTTGGTTTGCCTGTTTTTGGGGATTACCCGGGAGGGTTTCTCGCAATCTGGGGGGGATTTTCGCCTCGATGAATCGGCTCAAAATCAGCTGGAGCAGACGCTTTCTGAGTTTCAGGAGAAAACAGCGCAATGGCAAGATCCAGCGCTTCCTCCTGCGCCGCGAGGGGAGGGATATATCTTCCGTGCTTATGTGGATCTGGTTCAGGTTCCTGTGACGTTGATGAAGGTGGGGAAAAATGGATCTATTGACGGGTTCATAACGGACCTCGATCCTTCTGATCTTAAGCTATCTGTGCGAGAACTGTTTAAATTGCGCGAACAGGAGCATCAACTGCGCCTGCACCGGGACGTCCCTATCCAGATTGGGTTTGTGATCGACGCCCGTTGCCAGATGTTTAGGGATGCCGAGTTGGGTAAACTGCTGGGTTATTGGAAGAAGTTTTTGGAAGAAATACGTCCGGAGGATCGTTATTTTGTGGTGGCCTTTGACAATGATTTTCACAGGATCAAGGGAATTGACGAGAAGAAAAACCCCGCATCGGTCAAGAAAGAGATTGAGGAATTAAATCAAAACAAGGGAGACTCTTGCTTGGAGAATAGTTATGGACCCTATGAGGCGATCCAAGACGCGATCAGGGAGATGCCGCAGCTCGGTGAGATTTCTAAGAATGTTTTGGTGGTTTTGACTTCAGGTGGACCACTTGATGATCATCAGCATTGGAGTTGGGAAAGCTCTCGGGACCCTTACAGCGCTTCCTTGAAAGAAGCCATCAAAAAAAACATCCAGGTTATTTTCCTCATCCCCGAGGCTTTCTCTTCCGGGTTCGAGGACGCTGATTTTTTTTCCACTAAAACCGGCGGCGTTTCCCTTTATGTGTATTTGCCCCACAGGATATTGCGGGGATTCGCCTGGCTTTCTTCCAAACTGCACGTTTATGATTTCCAAGGCGTGTTTAAGACGCTGTACAGGCAGCTGAAAGATCAGTATGTCCTTGTTTTTTACCCCTCCCGGGAGATGGGCTCGGAGGGTTTTGTGGAGGTTCGGTTGGAGCCGGCGCCTGGATCTCGTCTGGAAAGATCGGCAGAACGGAATTATATCCGGTGGCTCTATAAGCGGTTTTTCTACGTGCCTGGGCGAACTGAGTGATTTTCTCGCGGGGACTGCGAAAAATGGAGGGCGCGACAAATGCGGCCCATTCGGCTGTTTAGATTTTTCCTCGAAACGCTTCCCATCTGAGTTTTAATATCCAGAGGTAGCCCGCCGCCAAGCGGGGCAGGCTCAGCTTGGACTGCCCCGTCCTTCGATCTTCAAAAAAGATGGGAACCTCACACAGGCGCAGCCCTTTTCGGTGCGCCTTAAACAACACCTCGTGAATGATGGAGGGGCCTTTGGATTTGAGACTTTTGGGGTCTATCGCTTCCAGTGCCCGGCGCCGGAGGGCCCGATAGCCGGAGTTGGTATCCAGGATGGGCAGGCCCAGGACTCTTCTGGCGTAGGCGTTGGCGGCTCGAGTGAGGATCCGGCGCCACAGGGGGCGCCCGCTTTCCCAACCTCCGGGGATTTGCCGGGAGCCGATCGCCACATCTGCGTCTTTCAGGGCTGCCAGAAGAGCCGGGATATGCCTGGGGTGGTGGGAAAGGTCCCCATCCATCTCGATCACAATTTCCGCCCCGCCTTTCAGGCAGTGCCGGTAGCCCTCCACGCCGGCCAGCCCCCTTCCCCGCCTTCCGGTGCGGATCAGGGTGTGCAGTAGGGGGTATTTTTCTTTAAGTTCCTCCAAAATTTGCCTGGTGCCATCGGGGCTGTCGTCGTCCACAATGAGAAGGTGAAGCGCGGGGAGCCTTAAGGTATAGAGGGCGGCCAGGAAGGCCGGCAGGTTTTCGCCTTCCTTATAAGTAGGGACTAAAACCCAGACTAACACGGCATTACAGTACAAAAAATCTCCTTGCTGGGCTATGGGAAAATTGATAGACTCCCCGTCGAGAATAGGGGTGAACCATGGCCGAGGCCCCGGAATTGTGGGCGGTCGCTTTTTTATCTCTTTTTTTTGCTTTTTCCAACGGCCTCAACGATTCCGCGCATTTGGTGGCTTCGGTCCTTTCTTCTCGGGCCCTCTCCCCGGAACGTGCCCTCTTCTTAGCGGCTTTTTTTGAGTTCGTGGGGGCTTTGCTCTTTGGGACGGCGGTGGCCCGCCTGGTGGGCTACAGCTTGCTTCGGGATCCGGTCTTCTCGGGGTTGTCCGGCACGCGCCTGGGCCTTCTGTGCCTGGTGGCTGCCCTTTGCGGGGCTTTGGGATGGAACGGAATTGGGCTATGGTTCGGATACCCCTCCTCTTCCAGCCACGCCCTGTTTGGGGGATTGTTGGGAGCCTTCTGGATGCATTCGGGATGGGGAAGTTTTACCCCGGAGGTCGTCCTAGCGGTGCTGCTTGGGCTTTTTCTGGCGCCCTTTTTGGGGTTTGCCTTGAGTTACTTTTGGACCCGGTGGCTTGAGGCTCTTTTGGAGGGTTTCGCCGCTCCCCTGGGAGGACCGCTGAGGCGCCTGGAGATTTTCGGGATGGCTTTTTTGGCGATGTCCCATGGCGCTAACGACGGACAGAAATCTATGGGGATCCTGGCGCTGGCTTTGTTGTTCCACCTAGGAGCGGTTCCCTCAGAGGGTGGGGTTCCTGCCTGGGTGCGCTTGGGCTGCGCTGCGGCGATCGCGGGGGGCGTCTGGATGGGTTCTCTCCGGATCACTAGGGCGGTGGGCTTCCGCCTTTATCGGATTCGGAGCCTTCATAGCCTGTGCTCTCAAGGCAGCGCCGGGGCGCTACTGGCCTGCTCTTCTCTCGTCGGGCTACCCCTCTCCACCGGGCACCTGATCGCTTCTTCCCTGGCTGGAGCCGGAGCGGGGACCCGGCCCCGGGCGGTGCGCTGGGATCTGTTTGCGGGTTTTTTCCGGGCCTGGGCGGTGACCATTCCGGTTTCCGGAGCCATCGCCTATGGGACGGCCCGGTTTTTGCGCTATGTTTTTATTTAGGCGGCGCCGCCACGATTTCTTTAAGCTTCTCCTAGACCAGGCGGAGAAGACCGAGGAGGGGTTGCGGGCTCTCTATGAGTTTATTCAGGATCCCAACACGGCCCGGGGGCTGCGGGTGGAGGAGCTGGAGAAGGAGGCGGACGATTTGAGGAGGATGCTCATCGATGCGCTGAATCAGACCTTTGTGACCCCCATGGACCGGGAAGACATTTTTGGGTTGTCCCGGGCGGTGGATGACATGATAGATTATGCCAAGTCTACCGTGGAGGAGATGATGCTGTTTGATGTCCGGGCGAACGACCATTTAAGGCGCATGGCGGAGGCCCTCTACCGTGCCGGCCAAGACGTGACGGCGGCGGTGCGTTTCCTAAGGTCTTATCCGCAAGTCTGCTCCGAGCATATCATTCGGGCCAAGAAGACGGAGAACATGGTGGAGCATATCTACCGGGAGGCTCTGGCGGAGCTATTTAAAAACCCAAACGTCGTGGAGATTTTAAAGCTTCGGGAAATCTATCGGCATCTGTCGAACGCGGCGGACCGCGGGGATGAGGCCGCGGATATTATTGGAGACATACTAGTCAAAAGAACATGAAAGGAATCCCTCGGGAGCGAATTCGAAATTTCCTGTTTAGTTGGAGGACCAAGCTTTTTGCCTTTGTGACCTTGGCCGCTATTTTGCCCACCATGCTCATTGCCAGCATTTTGATGGTCATCGGGCAGAGGGCGGTGGGGCGCGCCGTTTTGGGCGAGCAGCAGGAGATGGCCCGCCGGGTGGAGGACCGCATCGGTTTTTACATGCGGTCGGTGCGCTCGCTGCTCTATACCGTCGCGGAGCGTTCGGAGTTAAAGCGCGGAGGCCGGCCCGCCGAAACCCTTCTGCTGCAGGGAATTCTGCGCTACCATCCGGAGATTTTGGAGGTGGCGGTAGTGCGCGGCAACGGGCAGGAGTCCTCCAAGGTCGCCCGTAGGGGAGGCCGTATCTTGGAGAATGTCCCGCTGTTTTCCCGAGAGCAACGCCCTGAGTTTTCGGCACATCTTCAGGGGCGCCTCTACGTCAGCCCCGTCTCCTTCTCGGATGGGGAGCCCCAGCTTTTGATGGCGGTCCCCATCAGCCGGCCGGATGGGGGAATGCTTCTAGCGAGATTAGGGCTTTCCCATATCCAAGAGCTCATCTCGGAACTGGGGTTGATCCGTTCGGGATTGGTTTTTCTGGTGGACCATGAGGGCAATCTCTTGGCGCATCCCAGTGAGGGGAAGGGGGCCTTAGGAAAGCAGGTGGCGCGTAATCCCTTGGTGGCCGGTTGGTTGAGGACCCATCGGGATGCCCAGGGGCTGATGGGGTTTGAGGATCCGCAGGGAAGGGAATGGGTAGGGTATACCCGGAGCATTCCGGAGTTGGACTGGGGGGTCATCGTTCAGGTGCCTCAGGAGACGGCCTTTGAGGCTATGACCTGGATGCGGCAGGGGGTCATTTGGGGAACTCTATTTCTTTGCGGAACCTTTCTTTTGATTGGGGGGCTTCTGGTGCGGCGGCTTCTGCTTCCTCTGCGCCGCCTGGAGGAGGGAACCCGGCAGATTGCGCAGGGGCAGCTAAAATATCGGTTGCGGGTTAAGAGCCGGGATGAAATAGGCCGGTTGACTCAAGAGTTTAACCGTATGGCGGAGTCTTTGGAGAGGTTGGACACCTTGAAGAGGGATTTGATTCATATGATTGTGCACGATTTGAAGGGGCCGATCACCGGAGTCATCGGCAGCGTCCGTTTTATTTTGGAGGAGCCCCAGGAGGAGCTGGATGCGGAGACCAAAAAGCTTTTGATGATTGCGGATCGGGCCGGATCGGATCTTTTGCGGATGATCCAGAATCTTTTGGATTTGGCCAAGTTGGAGGAGGGAAAGCTGGAGTTGCGCAAGGATTCCTTCACCCTGCAGTCGATCATCGCAGACTGCATTGATCCCATCGAATCTTCCTTGAACAGTCAGAATAAAACCATCAGCGTGGAAATTCCTAAAAATCTTCCGGTGCTTTTTGCGGACAAAGACTTGATCGGCCGCGTGCTGATCAACCTTCTGCAGAACGCCCTGAAATATACGGTGGGAGGGGGGCGGATAGGCATTCGTTCCCGCCTGTGGGTGGAAGCGTGCGGAGCCTTGAGGCAATCTGCGGTGGAGGTGGTGGTGTGGGATGACGGGGAGGGGATTCCGGGGGAGGTGCAGAAGGTCATTTTTGATAAATTTACGCAGGCCCCCCGCTCCGGCCGCGGAAGGGTGGGAGCCGGCCTGGGCCTGACCTTTTGCCGCCTGGCTGTGGAAGCGCACGGGGGGCACATCTGGGTGGAGTCGGAGCCCAGGAAGGGAAGCCGCTTTTGTTTTTCGATTCCCGTCGTGGAAAGGGCGGAGGTTTCGGAGCTCCTAAAGGCCTCCGAGGTCGTGGGATGAGGTTGACCCTCCTGCCCCTTTCTGTTAAAATGCTCTTTTCTGAGTCGCGGGGTTTGAGGCCATATTGGCCACACTCCCTGGGGTGCGAAGTCGAACCATGAAGCGTCAGCCCCTGATCGTTGCCAATTGGAAGATGCATAAGCAGTTGAAAGAGGCGCTGGAGTTTGTTCGGGAGTTGAGGCGCCTGGGGGCAGACCAACTGCGGGACCGTACGGTGGTCCTGTGTGCACCGGCTACCGCCCTGCTGGCTCTCTCGGAGGTGCTGAAAGACTCTGCCATCCGGCTCGGGGCTCAGAATGCCCATTGGGAACAGGCCGGGGCCTTCACCGGAGAGATTTCTCCGACCCAGCTTCTGGATGTCGGTTGCTCCTATGTGATCCTGGGCCATTCCGAGCGCAGGGAGCACTTTGCGGAAACGGATGATCGGGTCCGCCAGAAGCTGCGTGCGGCGCTCTGTGCGGGGCTTCATCCGATCGTGTGTGTCGGGGAGCGGGGTGAGGAGCGCGAGGCCCAGCGAACCCATCGGGTATTGGAGAGGCAGATCGGGGTGGGGTTGGGGGACTTGGCGCCTACGGAGCTGGGAAAGATGGCGGTGGCGTATGAGCCGGTATGGGCCATCGGGACCGGCGTGACGGCTCGGCCGGACCAGGCGCAGCAGGCCCAGCAGTTTATACGCTCCTGCGTGGCCAAGGCCTATGGGCCGGAGGCGGCCCAGGCCCTTCGAATTTTATATGGGGGTTCCGTCCAACCCGATCACATGGACTCCCTCTTGGCCCAGCCGGATGTGGATGGGGCCTTGGTCGGAGGGGCCAGCCTGAGCGCGCAGGATTTTTGGCGGATCATCAGCTTTCATTCTCAATTGACCCCGACCCATGGATCGGTCTAAAGCTTTGGCTCAGAAAATTGCGGAGAAGATTATGGAACGCGCTCAGCGCTCTCAAAGACCCATTCCGGTGGGAATTTCCAACCGACATGTCCATCTGTCTCAGAAACATTTTGAAGATTTATTTGGGAAAGGGACACAGCCCAGGAAGCTGAAGTCCGTGGTCCAACCCGGCTATTACGCCTGCTATGAGACGGTGACCCTGGCGGGACCCAAGGGCAAGATTTCCGATGTGCGGCTCATCGCACCCGCTCGGCCGAAGACCCAGGTGGAGATCTCCAAAACCGATGCGATGGTTTTGGGGATCAAACCCCCGGTTCGGGATTCCGGAAAGCTGGAGGGTTCCTCGCCCGTTCGGCTGGTGGGCCCTGCGGGGGAAGTGGATATTGCCGAGGGGTGCATCCTGGCCAAGCGCCATATCCATTTTGCTCCGGAAGAGGCCAAAGAGTTTGGAATCCAGAACGGAGAGTCCGTCAGGGTCCGAGCCGGCACCGGGGGAGATCGGGAGACGGTCTTTGAACAGGTGTTGTGTCGGGTGAGTGGCGAGTTCAAACTGGAGTTTCATTTGGATACCGATGAAGCCAACGCCTGTATGGTGAAAAATGGCGACTTGGTTCACATTGTCTAAGGAGGATGCGATAGATGGAAGCTCTGGGAATGATTGAGACGAAGGGGTTGGTAGCTTGCATTGAGGCGGCGGATGCGGCGGTGAAGTCTGCCAACGTGAAATTGGCAGGATACGAGAAGATCGGCTCCGGGTTGGTGACCGTTCTTTTTCGGGGAGAGGTGGCTGCCTGTCGAGCCGCTTGCGACGCGGGGGCTTCCTCGGCTCAGAAGGTCGGGGAGTTGATCGCTGTTCATGTCATTCCCCAGCCCCATGCGGATTTGGAAGGTAAGATGCCCATTTCCACTCCGGAGACGGCGGGGCGCCGCAGATAAAGGGCGGTCCACGGCCATCGTCCAGTGATTTTTGCTCTAGTCATCGGAAACGTCGTCTGCACCCGCAAGGAGGAGAGATTGGTGGGCCGTAAGCTCCTTTTGGTGCAGCCGGTGGATGTGTCTGTGGGGAAGGCGGCCGGTTGGGAGGGAAAGGGCTTGCCTCTGGTGGCGGTGGATGCGGTAGGGGCCGGAGAGGGAGAGTTGGTTCTTCTGGTTCAGGGCTCCTCCGCCCGTCAAACACAAGTTACGGAAGGACATCCGGTGGATTGTGCCATCTTTGCGATTGTGGATTCGGTGGAGAGAGATGGGAAGCTGGTTTTTAGAAAAAGTGAGGAGTGAGGATGGGGGCGGATAGAAACCCCACCAGGTCTGAGGAATTTCCCGTGGCGTTTTCGGAAAAGGAATTGACGCAAGTCGTCTCGGAAGTCCTTCGCCGCATTCAGGACCGAGAAGAGTTGCGCCCGGAAGATTTTGTTTTTTCGAACGTGGAGGCCGCGGTTTCCTGTGCGGCCCAGGCTCAACGGGAGTTTCAGGAGTTGGGGCTTCAGGTTCGGCATGGGATCCTGGAGGCCATGCGGCGCTCGGCCATTGGGCATGCGGAGGAGCTGGCCCGACTGGCCCATCAGGAGACAGGTTTTGGGAGATGGGAGGATAAGCTTCAGAAGAATTTGTTGGTGGCTAGAAAGACCCCGGGGGTGGAGGACTTGGTTTCCCGCTCCTACACCGGGGATCGAGGGTTGACCTTGGTGGAATGGGCTCCCTTCGGAGTGGTGGCTGCGGTGACCCCCTCCACCAACCCCACCTCCACTATCCTCCACAATGCCCTGGCCATCCTGGCTGCGGGCAATGCGGTGGTCTTTGCTCCGCACCCGGCCGCAAGGCGTTGTTGCCGCAAGACAATGCAGATTCTAAACCAAGCCATTGTGGAGGCCGGGGGGCCTCCCCGCTTGATTGTGACGGTGGATCCCATCACCCAGGAGGTGACCCGCGATATCCTGGCACATCCTGGGATTGGACTCAATCTGGTCACCGGGGGCCCGGCGATTGTCCGGGTGGCCATGAGTATCGGAAAAAACTGCAAGACGATCGCCGCCGGACCCGGGAACCCTCCGGCGGTGGTGGATGAGACTGCGGTCTTTCCGAAGTGCGCTGAAGACATCGTCACCGGGGCCGGCTTTGACAACTGCGTCCTGTGCACGGGAGAGAAGGAGGTGCTGGTGACGGAAGCGGCCGCCCAGCCATTTTTGAACTCTCTGCGTCGGGAGGGGCGCGCCTTTGAGCTTTCGGGAGCACAGATGGACCGCCTCTCACAGACCTTGATCGTTGCAGGCGGGAAGGGCTGTAGGGAGCCTGCGCTCAACCGAGAGTTTATAGGGAAAAACGCCTCGGTCCTCGCCAAGCTTTTGGGTGTGGATCTTCCGGATTCCGTTCGTCTTTTATGGGGAGAGGTCTCCTCAGATCACCCCTTTGTCTGGACGGAGCAGCTTCTGCCGGTTTTGCCGGTGGTCCGGATGCGGGATGTGGAGACGGCGGTGGAGTTTGCTGCGGAGGTGGAGGGAGGCAATCACCATACCGCCTCGATGCATTCCACTCATGTGGCGCACCTGACGCTGATGGCTAGGCGCATGGCCTGTTCGGTTTTTGTCAAAAACGCCCCGACCCTCTACGGCTTGGGGATGGGGGAGGGCTACGCCTCGATGTCCATCGGGACCCCCACCGGGGATGGGTTGACCAAGCCCTCGCACTTCGCGCGCCCGCTTCAGTGCAGTTTGGTAGGCTACTTTCGAATTGCGTAAAAGGAGAGCTCTATGAAGATTTCCGCTTCGGGGCGCGACAGATGCAAGTAAGCATAGGAATGGTGGAGAGTCGGTCCATTGCCAAGGGCATTGAGGCCTCCGATGCCATGTGTAAGATGGCGGGGGTGTCTTTGGAATATGCCCGTCCTGTTTCGCGCGGGAAGTACTTGGTTTTGGTGAGCGGCGGCCTAGGCGAGGTGCAGAGCTCCATTCGGGCCGGCAGGGAGGTGTTGGGGGACATGTTGGAGGGGACATTCGTGATTCCCAATGCCCATCCCCAGGTGTTGGAGGCGCTGCTTAGAAAAAGAGCGGTTGCGCAACTGGAGGCGGTGGGTATTGTGGAGACCCAGAGCGTGGCGGCCGCCGTCTTGGCTGCGGATGCCGCAGTCAAGGCCTCCCAAGTAGATCTGATGGAGATCAATCAGGCGCAGGGCATTGGGGGGAAGGCCTATTTCGTGCTGACATCCGAGGTGGGTGCGGTTCGGACCGCCGTCTCCGCCGCTTGCGAGGCCATTTCCGCTTTGGATGGGGTTTTGGTGAGTCGGGTGGTGATTCCCCAGGCGCATTCCGCCTTAAAGAAGAGTTTGTGCTGATGGGTGAGGTGCTGGAGTGAAACTCGTCCTAGGCAGCGACCATGCCGGTTTTTCCCTGAAGGAGAAACTGAAGGGATTTCTCCAGGGGTTGGGGCAGGAGGTCACCGATTACGGCTGTTACAGCTTAGATCCCGTGGATTATCCGGACGTGGCCTGGATGGTCGCGGAGGCAGTGAGCCGTAAACAGTTTGACCGCGGGGTGCTTCTGGATGGCTTCGGGGGGGCGGTCTGCCTGGCGGCCAACAAGGTGCCGGGGATTCGGGCGGTTTCCGCCCCAGATATGATCTCCGCGCGCTTTGCGGCGGCGCATGAGGATGCCAACATCCTGTGCCTGGGTGGAAAACTTTTGGGGGAACTGGCGGCGCAGGAAATCCTGCGTGTTTGGCTATCCACCTCCTTTGAGGGGGGGCGGCATGAGCGTCGGCTCTATAAGGTCTCGGCCATCGAAAATCAGTTCCGGAAGCTCTAGCGTATGCAGGGTGTGGGCATTGGATGCGACCATGCAGGTTTTCGGCTCAAGGGGGCGATCCTTCGGGCCTTGGCTCGCCTGGGTTTTGAGGCGCTGGATTTTGGGATATATCGGGCTTTGCGGACGGACTACCCCCGCATCGCGCACGCCCTGGCTCAGGAGGTTTCTCGCGGTAAGCTTCATCGGGGGATCTTGGTATGCGGGACCGGAATCGGAATGTCCATCGTAGCCAACAAGTTTCGTGGCGTCCGGGCCGCGGAGGTTTGGAATCCTGCCTCTGCTCATCTTGCGGCAGAGCATAACCATGCCAATGTCCTATGTTTTTCCGGGCGCCTGCTGCGGCCTGGGCAGGTGGCGCCGATTTTGAAGGCTTGGCTGCGCACTCCCTATGGAAAGGGGCGGCATCGGCGCCGGGTCCGGCAGATCCAGGCAATAGAAAGAAGGCTTTGCCGGAGGGGATAGGGCGATGCGAGCGGCTTGGGTCGTTGGGCGGGTTTATTGCAGTCGGCAAGACCCCAAACTAGATGGCAAGAAGCTTCTGTTGATTCAACCCGCGGGTTGGGACCGCAAACCTGCAGGAACCCCTTTGGTTGCGGCGGATGCGGTGGGGGCGGGGGCGGGAGAGTTTGTCTTCTATGTGTCGGCCAGAGAGGCGGCGGTGGCCTTTTCGGATATTCCTCCGGTGGATGCGGCGGTGGTGGGGATTGTGGATGGGTGTCACCTGGCCGCCCGAGAGGATTTGGGATAGCCGGTCATGTTTTTAGCGCGGGTGGTGGGCAGCGTATGGGCGACGAAAAAACACGAATCCCTTTCCTGCCAGAAGCTTTTGCTGGTGGAGACTTGGGACCCCGTGGGGCACTGCGCCCAAGGAGAGCCTCTTTTGGCGATGGATTGTAAGATGGGTTCGGGTCCGGGGGATATTGTTCTGGTTTTGGATGAAGGCAACTCCGCCCGTCAGGTGCTGGAAAATCCCCGGGCTCCCGTACGGACTTTGGTGTGCGGCGTGGTGGATCGAGTTTACCTAGGGAAGGCCTGGAGGCCAGCATGAGCCGTGACCGAGAGGAGCTGGAACAGATTGTGCGGGAAGTCCTCCGGCATCTCCTGGAACGGGGGATGCTTGAGGCCCCCACCGTGACGGTGGGCACCGCGGGAAAACTCTTTTCAAAGAGCTGGACTTCCTTTACCAGGGAGGCTGCGCCTTCCGCTTCCCCAATCTCCATAGAGGAGAGGGATCATACCCACAACGGCTCCTGTTCCCATTGCAACCCATTGGAGAAGCTGACGCCGCAGGGATTGGAAAGCCTGGGGGCGGATCGTTTGTGTGTGTGCCATCCCACGGAAAATTGCTCTCCCATTGCACGTCGCATCGATCATACCCTGCTGAATCCCTCTGCCACGCAGGAGGAGATCGCCAGGCTTTGCGAGGAGGCCAGGCGGTTTTGTTTCGCCTCGGTCTGCATCAACCCTTCCTACGTATCGTACGCCGCACAGCTCCTTCGAGGCAGTGGGGTTTCGGTGTGTACCGTCGTGGGTTTTCCGCTTGGCTCCACTACATCGACGGTGAAGGCCATTGAAACGAGGGACGCCATCGCCAACGGGGCCGACGAAGTAGATATGGTGATCAACATTGGGGCCCTAAAGTCCGGCAATGAGGCGTCCGTTTTGGAAGATATTCGGGCGGTTCGGGAGGCTGCGCGAGGCAAGGTTTTGAAGGTCATCCTGGAGACGGCTTACTTAAGCCGGGAAGAGAAGGTGCGGGCTTGCCGGTTGGCCCAGCAGGCGGGGGCGGATTTTGTGAAGACCTCTACGGGCTTCGGGCCAAGCGGCGCGACGGTAGAGGATGTGGCCTTGCTGCGGGAGACAGTGGGACCTCGCATGGGGGTGAAGGCGGCCGGCGGCATCCGGGATGAACAGACCGTCCGTGCCATGCTTCAGGCCGGGGCCACGCGCATCGGGGCCTCCGCGAGCGTGGCGATTGTGACTGGGCCGGGCCCCGAAGGCATGTTGAGCCGGCACTCCCCGACCGTAGTCGGGTCCCACAGGCCGGGCGAAGAAAAATACTAAGGAGGACGTGGTTCGATGGCAGAGAGCAGAGAGGCTTTGGGGCTGGTAGAGACGAAGGGCTATGTGGGGATGATTGAGGCTTCTGACGCCATGGCCAAGGCGGCCAAGGTACGGCTGGTGGGTTATGAAAAGATCGGATCCGGATTTGTGACCACCCTGTGCCGGGGAGAGGTGGGAGCCGTGCGGGCAGCGGTGGAAGCGGCGGCTGCGGCGGCACAGCGGGTGGGAGAGTTGGTGACGGTCCACGTGATTCCCCGTCCGCATGAGGACCTCGAAAAATATTTCGCCCAACTCAGCATCAAGATATCCTAGGCCGGACCCCAAGGGCGTGTGGAGCCGGCACTCCCCGACCGTAGTCGGGTCCCACAGGCCGGGCCCCAAAGACGTGTGGAGCCGGCACTCCCCGACTGTAGTCGGGTCCCACAGGCCGGAGGTTTTTTGGAGATGTTGAGGGAGCAAGATCTGGTGGACTGGCTCTGTGAGGAGCTCGGCGGCCCGGCTTCCCGGCGGGTGCCCGAAGCTGCGCAGAGGACGGCAGCCAGAAGATATTTTCTGAGTGAGTACGAAATAAGACAGCGTTTGAAAGACGGAACTCAAGTTCTCAAGATTTCTCCCCACAGCATTCTCAGCCCCTTAGCCCAGGAGTGGCTTTCGGAAAAAGGGATTCGGATTGTTCTTGAGGGTTCGCACCAATGAGGGATTCTTATGGACGTCAATAACTTGCTGAAGCTGATGGTCCAGCGGGATATCTCCGACATTCACTTTAAGGCCGATTCCGTTCCGGTTCTGCGGCGGCATGGAAAGCTGATCGCCGCCAAGTCCAAGGCTCTGCCCGCAGACCAGGTGCGCGAGATGGCCTATCATTTTATGAGTGAGAGTCAGAAGAAGGTCTTTGAGGGTGGAGAGGAGATGGATTTAGCCTATACCCTGGATGGGGTCTCCCGTTTTCGGGTCAATGTCTACCAGCAGAGAGGGACGGTTGCCCTGACGCTGCGGGTGGTTCCGCTACAGGTCGGGACCTTTGAGGGACTCAACCTTCCCCCGGAGGCCTTAAAAAAGCTGACCCAGGAGACCCGCGGGTTGGTCCTATTTGCAGGGATCACCGGCGCCGGCAAGACCACCAGCATGAACAGTTTTATTCGGCACTTGAACGAAACGCGAACCTACCGCATCGTGACCATTGAGGATCCCATAGAGTTTTTCCATCAGGACCGGCAGTCTTCGGTGATCCAGAGGGAGGTGGGCTCGGACACTAAATCCTTTGCCAAGGCTTTGCGGCTCGTTCTCCGGCAGGACCCGGATGTCGTGGTCGTTGGGGAGATGCGGGATCTGGAGACCATTGCGGCGGGAGTGACGGCGGCGGAGACGGGGCACTTGGTTTTGTCCACCATCCATACTATCGACGCGGTCCAGACCGTTGATCGCTTGGTGGATGTTTTTCCCGAGTCGCAACAGAAACAGATACGCCAGCAGATCGCCAACGTCCTGAAAGGGGTGATGGCGCAAAGGCTGGTTTCCTCCGCAGATGGTCAGAGCCGGTACCCCGCCACAGAGGTGTTGGTGGTCACCAGTTTGGTTCGCCGACTCATTGCGGAGGGGAAGACCTCGGAGCTTTATAAGACGATGGAGCAGGGTGGGTATTACGGAATGCATACTTTCGACCAAGATCTTCTGCGATATATAAAGGAAGAAAAGATCACCCAGGAGGATGCCTTGGAAAACGCCACCAACCCGGAGAACCTCTCCCTGCAGCTGAAGGGTATAATCTGAGGTAGGGGGGCAGGTGTGGCATGAATGGTTTTCCGGAAAAAGGAGACAAACCGGGGGATGAGATCGAGTCCATTTTGTCTGATTTAAACGCGATCCTCTCCGGGGTTCCCCCGCCGGAGTCTCCTCCCACCTCCTCCCCTGCGGAAAAGGTTCCGGAAACCCCTCCACCTGCACCCGCACCTGCGCCGGCGACCGGAGCCGCCCCCGGGGGCCCCATTGCCCCGCAGGCCGGGCCCCAAGGGCGTGTTGAGCCGGCACTCCCCGACCGTAGTCGGGTCCCACAGCCGGCGGCAAGCGCAACAGAGCCCGTCGTCGGCGAAGTGCCGCCCCCCCCCGGAGTCGCGAACGCAGCGTCGCCTCAGGAGCAGGTGCGGCGGGTAGCTTTTTTCCATCCCGCAGATTTGAGCGAACCCTTTGCTCAATTTTTGGCTCTTTTAACGGAGGTTTCTTCTCGGGTTTCTAAAAAGCCCATCTCCATCGAAAAGGTGGCAACCTTTGTTTTTCCAGGAGATCTTTCCGCTGAGGCCGTGTCCAGCCGGGTGGGATCCTTGGGGGCAGAGGCGTTGATCGGCATTTTTACAGATTCCACCGAGCGAGAATCCTCGGAACTGGAAGCGGCTGTCTCCGAGCGGGGAATTCTTTTTCGCTCCTTTTCCGCGGAGGCGGCCACCCGACGCTCTACGGTGGTGGATCTGGTGGTGGATCTTTTACTGCTGAGTCCCAAAGGGGGACAGGGGTGAGGGAGGTGGTGGGGTGATCCGGAAATGGCAGATCCGGCCTGAGCCCTCCCCTAGGGATTCCTTGCGACATCGTCTGGATCTCAATGCCGATCGCCCGGATCTCAACCAGTTTATCCGTAAGATGGGGATGCGTTGTAGCCGCCCCCGCCCCTCTGTCGCGGAGGGGTTCGACTACTCCCTTTATCTGTATGGGTTGGATGCCGCCGGCGTGCAGCGCATTCAGGCCATGCTGAATGCCTGGGGAGCTTCTTATGCGGTGGCCCCAGCACCTGCGAGGATCCCTGCTGCCGTCTCCACACCTGTGCCGGCTGCCGTAGTTACGTCTCCCTCCATCGCACCACCGGAGCCGGAGCCTCTCAAACCCGCCGTATCCTGCGTGCCCCCTCAGCCGATTTCGGATCCGAACTACACCTTTGAGCAGTTTGTGGTGGGTGCCAATAATCGTTTCACCCATGCTGCCGCCATGGCGGTCTCCGACAACCCCGGCAGCGTCTACAACCCTCTGCTTTTGTTGGGGGCGTCCGGCATGGGCAAGACACATCTCATGCAGGCGATCGGGCAGTCTATTTTGAGACATTCTTCTCGGGCGAAGATCGTCTTTTTCTCGGGGCTCCAGCTCTCCGAATTCGCTCTGCAAGCAGGCCAATCCCCGCAGAAGGAGGTCTGGCGGGATTGGCTGCGTCAGATCCAGGGATTGTTAATTGACAACATTCACCTGGTTCGTCTCCGCGAGGAGAATCGTTCCGAGCTTTCCGCGCTTCTAAACGCCTGTTACGAGACAGGAAAGCAAGTGGTGGCTACCTCCCACCTGTCCCCTCCAGCCCTCTTGGGGCTTCAGGAGCAGTTGCGTTTTCGCTTTGACTGGGGACTGACGGTGGAGGTGAAGCCTCCCAGCCCGGAGGTCCGTCTGGCAATCGTCAAAAGGATCACCCAACGGCTTCGCTTGGATCTGGAGCCCGATACGTTTCCCTTTTTGGCCTCCAAGCTTCCGGAGAATCTAAAATATGCGCAGTGGTGCCTGAAGCGGCTGCAGGTTTACTTGAAGATCAAAGGCCTGCCCGGAACAGTTGCGGATCTGGAGAGTGCCCTCTCTTTGCTGCTACACTTGCCCAAGACGCAGGCTTCCCCAGAGATCTTTCTTGGAACGGCGGCCTCTCGCAGTGGGCGAGTTTTTTTCCTGCACGGGCCTTCTTTGGAGAAGGAGGTGGAGCGCTTCTGCCGCCACTTTGAGGCTGTGGCCCAGAGGCATGGGCTGACCTTTTCCTTGCCGGCGGGTCCTAAGAAGGCGTATGATCCTAAACGGTTTCCGGATCCCTTCTACCTTCACGAGATGTGGAAGGCCACAGGGGGTGCTCACTTAGTCATCTTGTATGCCCAGGAAGAGCTCACCCAGCGTTCCTGGGCACAGGCGCAGGAGGGGCACGCGGCCGCTCTGGATTTTCAGAAAGATTGGAGGTATTATTTCTCCGCATTGATGGAAGCGGAAGGTTGCTCCGGGTATCTCGTGGAGGCTCAGGATTTAGCTTCCGAAACTGCTGCTCTCAATTTGGCGTTGGATCTTTATCCGACGAGTTAAAATATGGAGCTCTTGTACGAGTCTTTTCTCTATTTGGTTTCCACGGCCGTTTTGGCGATCTTATTGTGGTGGGTCATCCGCTTCCGACGCATCTTGCCGTTGGAGAAGGCCTTAAGGCTGGGGGAGCGGGATTTGTCCAGGCTTCAGGAGATGCTGCGACAATTGTCGGAGCATTTGCGCTTGCCGGCTTCCCCCGCGGTGTTTAAGGACAGCTTAAAGCATTTTGGGGATGAGCTGCACCGCTCCCATCCCAGAATCAAGATTTTCCTTTTCTTTGAGGAACGGGATGAGCCTTGGGTTCTGCTGACCCAATGGGGTTTTCAGGGAACGGGTTTTCGATCTTATTGGCTCAAACCCGGGGAGGGAGTTCTGGGTCGTGCGGTGCTCTCAGGGCGTCAGACCACCCTTTCCGTGGACCGGCTTTTGGAGGAGGATCCGGAAATCTTGGAAATCTGTCGTTTGGAGAAGGTAGAGACGCTGGGGCTTCTTCCCTTCATTTCAGAGGGAGAGGTCTGGGGTCTTTTGGGAATCCTCGGGTCTCATTCGGATATCGGCTCTTGCTTCCCCTCCTTCCATTTTTGGTCCAATACCCTTTCTCAACTTTACGGCAATGCCGGCACCTACTGGTCCCTGGTGGGAGTCAAAAAGGACCTGGAGCGCGGGGTTTCCGCCACTATTCAGGAGCTGACCGATACCAATGCGCGCCTCATTCAGAGGGCGCGGGAGATGAAGACCCTCTATGAGGTGGCCTCCGCCATGACCTCGCAACCGAAGCTCCAGGCCAACTTGAGCGCCATTGTTTCCATTGTCGCCAAGGCCCTTTCTGCAGATCTATGCGCCTTTTTGCTCTACGATGAGAAAGCGCAGGAGTTGGTCACCCAGCACGGCGCCTACGGCATTGCCAACGATGAGACCTCCTTATATCGTATTCCGGTTGCCAACCGACAGTCCTCTTCGGTCCGGGTTTTCTTGAATGGGCAGCCCTTCATGACCCAGGATGCCCTTCGGGATCCAAGCGTCATTTCCCATTTTGCCAGTCTGTGGAGGGTTCGATCCCTGATGGTGGTTCCCTTAAAGGTGGAGAATCGCAGAATCGGCGTTTTGCGCATCGGAAGTTTCAGTCCTGGGGTTTTTGGGGAGGATCACCTGCAGGTGGCGAGCATGATTGCGGATGAAGCGGCGGTCATTGTAGATCACGCGGTGCTGTATGCCCGCCTTTCGGAAAACGCCATGGAGCTTAAGCGACTCAATCACCTCAAGGATGAGTTTATCTCCACCATCAGCCATGAGCTGAAAACACCTTTGACGACCATCAAGGGTTTTTTGGCTCTTCTTTTGCAGGGGGAGGCGGGCCGGTTGGAGGGACTGCAAAGGCAGTTCCTGACCATTGCGGACAACGCGTCGGACCGCCTGGATCTGTTGATTTCCGATCTATTGGATATTTCCAGTTTGGAGAGCCAGGAGCTACGCATGGAGTTGGTTCCGGTTTCCCTGGAAGAGGTCATCGCTCGGGAGATGAAGGACTACGCGGCCCGCGCCAAGGAAAAGCACCTGACGTTCCGCAGCGACCTTCCTGGCTCCCTGCCCATGGTTCAGGCGGACCCCAAATGGATGGGTCGCGTTTTGGACAATCTCTTGTCCAATGCGGTCAAGTTTACCCCTCCCGGGGGCCGCATAGGGCTTATCGCACAAAATAAAGGCGATTTTATGCAAGTGACGGTTTCCGACACCGGCATCGGGGTGGGCCCTCGGGAGCTCCAGCATATCTTTGAGAAGTTTTACCAGGTTCGCGGGGGCTCCCGGCAGGGTTCGCCGGGTACGGGTCTAGGTCTGGCGATCGCCAAATCGGTGGTGGAGAAGCATGGGGGCCGGATTTGGGCGGAGTCGGAGGCCGGCGCGGGAACCTCCATCCATTTCGTTTTGCCCTTTGTAAAATCTATTCCGCTGTCGGCGAAGAAAAAAACTACAGGAGGGCTCAAATCATGAGGACTGTTTTCATCTCCTTTTTCTGTCTGGCTTTGGTTTGGAGTGGATGCGGAGGATCGCGCTCGAGACTCCGGGTCGGAGAGGTGCCCGGCGGAGAGATTGTGGAGGCGGAGGGGGCGGCGCCCTACGAGGCTGGGAATTTAATCGAGACGAAAAGGAAGGCGCTTTTGGAGGCGCAGAGGGCGGCGGTGGAGAAGGTGGTGGGGGTGTACCTCTCTTCTCGCCTGCGGGTGGAGAAGGCTACCATGGTGGAGCAGCAAATCCTGGCGAACACCCAGGGGTATGTGGAGAAGTATGAACTCCTGAGCGAAGGCAGGGAGGGAGACGCATGGCAGGTGCGGATCCGAGCCTTGGTTCGCTTTGAGCAGATTGGGGAGGACTTGAGGAATGCCGGTCTGGAGCTTGGCCCGGCGCTGAAAAAACCGCGGGTGGCGGTTTTGTTGGAGGAATCGGTAGAGGGCAGGATGCAGGAATCCTTGGATGGGACGGCGGCGGTCTCTCAAAAGCTCATCGAGCGGGGATTTAGTCTGGTGGAACGCTCGGCGGCCGCAGCGGCCTCCACGCAGAAGATTCTGGATGCGGTGGAGGAGGGGGACGTCTCGGGGGCGGCTGCCTTCAGCCGAGAGGTGGGGGCGGATATCCTGGTGGTGGGGCCGGTTCAGGCCGAGGCCCTTCAGGAGACTCGTTTGGGGGGGTTTCATTCTTACCGGGCACGCGCGGTTTTGCAGTCGGTTCAGGCGGGAACAGGGCGGATCATCGCATCGGTCTCCAAGGAGGCCAGCGGCTTGGATCCCTCCCCTTCCATCGCTGCGGCAAAGGCCTTGGAGGCAGCGGGGCGCCTGGCGGCGGAGGAGTTGGCGCCTCTTTTGGAGAAGAGCCTGACCGCCGGCTCTCCTGTGGAGGTGCGGGCGAAGGGGGTGCAGGATGTCAACCGCCTTTTGGACTTAAAGCAGGTCTTCCTGGGTTTGCCTCAGGTACGGGAGGTGGAGTTGCTTTCCTTTGCTGCGGGGCAGGCTATTTTAGAGATCTGGATGAATAAGGGTGGGGGGGAAGAGTTAGCGGCGGAGCTGTTGCGGGTGAGAAACCCTCAGATTGATATTCAGCGGGTAGCTCCCTATGAGCTGGAGATTTTGTCCCGTCCTTGAGGTGAGGGCCTGGGCCTGGGTTTTTTTCCTGGGGGGGCTGGCGGTGTTTTTCGGTTGCGCCACACGAAAGGCCCGCTCGGTTTCCCCTCCTTTGGTTTCCGTTTCCAAGGTGGCGGTGCTTCCTTTTTCCAATCAAAGCCTGGACCTGACTGCGCCGGAGCTTTTGAGGCGTTTGGTTCAGAAGGCCGTTGCCGAGCGGGGCTATGCCGCCGTTTCCCTGGAGGAGGTGGACTTGCGCCTCAAGGATTTGGGCATCACCCAGGGTGGGCAGCTGAAGGCGGTGGAGCCGCAGGAACTTGGCCGTGTGCTCGAGGTGGAAGGGCTTCTCTATGGGGAAGTGGAGGAGTTTGAGGATCAAAACTTGGGTTTTTTTCAAAAAAGATCGGTGCGCTTGCGTCTGAGGTTGCTGAGCGGCGCGACGGGGGAGAGCCTTTGGGAAGAGGTGCGCGATTCGGGGAAAACCGAGCTCCACACCAGCTCCCGTCAGGCCCGCCAGGCCTTCGCGGAGAGACTGGCTGCGAGATGGGCGGAGAATCTGATGAAGCATCCTCTGGCCGGGCCTTCCCGAGAGGTGGTCGAAAAACTCATGCGTCAGTTTCCAAGGAGGTCAGGATGAGTCTGAGGAAAAGAAAAGATGGGCGGTGTAGGTTCCGGAGGGAAGTGCTATGCGGGGCAGCGGTCATTTTGAGTTGGGTTTGGATTTCCGGCTGCGCGCCGTGGCGTTCCGTTCGGCGGGAGTCGCCGATGACGGTGAAAGAAACCGAGAGGACCGAGGCGAAGATGACCGGACCCAAGCGGCGCGTCGGAGTGGTGGATTTCGAGAATAAGACCAAATACGGTCAGGCGCGTTTGGGGACGGCCGCCTCGGACGTCTTGATCACGGAGTTGGCAAAGACCGGGAAGTTTATTGTTGTGGAAAGGGAAAAGCTGAGTCGTCTGATGGAGGAGCAGAAGCTGGGAATGTCCGGAGGCGTGGATCCCGTCACGGCGGCGCGGGTGGGGAGGATTTTGGGGCTCAGTGCCATCGTGACCGGTGCGGTGTCCCAGTTTGGAGTCCGGACGGAGGGGTCCGAGTATCTTTTGGTGCAGAGCAAGCGCCAGGTGGCGGAGGCGACGGTGGATATTCGGGCGGTGGATGTGGAAACGGGGCAGGTGCTGTATGCGGATTCCGGAAAGGGGCGGGCCAAGAAGAGCTGGGGAGGAGTTCTGGGGCTGGGAACCCGGGGCGGCTATGATGAGACGCTGGAGGGGGAAGCCTTGCGCGCTGCCATTGTGCAGTTTGTAGACAACATCGTCTCCCAGGTCAACCAAAAGCCGTGGTCCTGCCGCGTGGCGGATGTGGTCGGACAGGACGTCTATCTCAATGCGGGAAAGGCCTCCGGTTTGGAGAGGGGCATGGTTCTTTCGGTTTTTCACCTGGGGCGGCCTATTCAGGATCCCGATTCGGGTCTGGTCATTGGCCATACGGAGGAGCCCTTGGGTCCGTTGGAGGTGGTTCGCTTTTTTGGAGAGGATGGCGCCATTGGAAGGATGCGTGGAGGGAGGATTCCCTCTCCGAAGGATATCGCCCGTCTGGCACAGTGATGTTTTCTAAGATTCGCAGCTTCGCTTTAAGCGGCATCGAGGCGCTTCCCATCGATATCGAGGTGGATGTGGTGTCGGGCCTTCCGACGCTTCAGATCGTGGGGCTTCCGGATGCGGCCCTGCGGGAAGCCCGCGAGCGGGTGGTCTCCGCGATCCGCAATTCCGGATTCGACGTCCCTTCCAAGCGGGTGATCGTCAATCTGGCTCCCGCAGATGTTCACAAAGAGGGCACCTCCTTTGATCTGCCCATCGCCTTGGGCATTCTGGAGGCCACCGGACAACTTTCCTCTAACGGCGGGCTGGCCGGATGGGCGACGATGGGGGAGCTGGCTCTGAGCGGGGAGTTGAGGAAAGTCTTCGGGGTTTTGCCCATGGCACTGAGCGCCTCGGCTTCGCAGGTCTCCAAATTCGTCGTGGCCCCGGGAAACGGCCAGGAGGCTGCCTGCCTCGGTGCCCTACAGGTGTATGAGGCCCGGAACTTAAGGGAGGTGGTCCGGTTTCTGGAGGGAACCGGAGCCCTGCAGGAGGTTCGAGGCTCCGGGGAAGGCGCGGAGACCTTTTCCTCCACAGACATGGATTTTTCGGAGGTGCGGGGCCAGCGCTTTGCCAAAAGGGCTCTGGAGATTGCCGCCGCGGGGGCCCACAATGTTTTGTTGGTGGGCGCTCCCGGCACCGGGAAATCCATGCTGGCCAAACGCTTGGCCACCATCCTGCCCCCTCTCAATCTGCAGGAGCGCCTGGAGCTGACTCGGATCTACTCCGTGGCCAACCTTTTGCCTGCCGGATCGGGACTCCTTAAGCTGCGGCCTTTTCGTTCGCCTCACCATACCATTTCCTCGGCGGCCTTGATGGGAGGGGGGTCCGCCCCCAGACCAGGGGAAATTTCCTTGGCGCACCATGGCGTGTTGTTCTTAGATGAACTTCCGGAGTTTCATCGGGACGTTCTGGAGGCCCTGAGGCAGCCCTTGGAGGAGCGTTTTATCGTGGTAGCCAGGGCGAAGGAGGTGCTTCGCTTCCCGGCTCATTTCATCTTGGTGGCGGCGATGAATCCCTGTCCCTGCGGATATTTTGGCAGCGCCCGGAGGACTTGCCGTTGCAGTCCCTTTCAGGTGCAGCGCTATCGCAGCAAGGTCTCCGGCCCTTTGTGGGACCGCATGGATCTGCAGGTAGAGCTTCCGATGGTGAAGTGGTCGGAGTGGGAAGGGAGGTCCTCCGAGGACTCCCAGGAGACCTCCGCGGACATTCGCCGGCGGGTTCTTCAGGCACGCCGGATTCAAGAGGAACGTTTGGGGACGGGCGCCTGGGCCAACGGAGCGATGACTACCCGCCAGGTTCGACGTTACTGCGCCTTGGGGGATGCGGGGCGCAGGCTTTTGGAACGTACCATGGAGAAGTTGGGTTTTTCAGCCAGGAGCCTGGACCGAATTTTAAAGGTCTCCAGGACCCTCGCGGATCTGGAGGGCTCCGAAGCCATTGAGGAGGCTCATGTGGCGGAGGCGATCCAATACCGTTCCTTAGATCGGCCTCTTTTCACTTAGCAATTCCTTTATGACTGGACTTTTGCAAAAAGGAGTTAAGGGTTTGTCGGGATTTCCCTTCGCAAGGACGCGGGCCCTCCGCAAGGCCCGCTCCGGCAATTTGGCCGGCTGTATGCGAGTGCCGGCCAAACCACGGCCTTGCTCCAGGGAAACCCCGCCACCCCCTTCTCTAAAACGTTCGGCATCGCAGCCCCGCTCCGTTGTTTTGTCTGACTCAGTGACTTCAAGGAGGTAAACTAAAGATGTCTATTCGAGAAAAGAGGAACCGGTTGTTTTGCATTTCTTGGATGGCGACGGTATTGGGCTTGGTTTGGGTGACGAGTTTTGCCGCAGCCGAGAGTAAGGAACATACAGTGGTCTATGGAGACACCCTTTGGGATCTGGCCGGCCGTTACTATGAAGACCCTTGGGGGTGGCCCCGCCTCTGGAAGGCCAATCCTTCTGTGAAAAGTCCTCACTTGATCTATCCGGGCCAACGGCTCCAGATTGTGGAGGAAAAGGCAAAGGCCCCCGCGCCGGTCGAAGAAGCTCCTGCAGAGGCCATAGAGGTGGTGAAGGAGCCGGAGGTCCCCGCCGCCGTTCCTCCGCCCCTGCCTCTCCGGGAGCCGGTCCACTCGGTAGCTCGGCGCGCGACGGATCCGGAGCTTTTCTTGGCCCCGGCGGACTGGAGGGGGGAAGGGACGATTGTGGAAGATCCCGTAGACAAGCTCATGATTTCCCTGGGGGATTTGGTCTTCGTAGATGTGGGAGTCGAGCAGGGGGTTGCTCCCGGGCAGCAGCTGACGGTTTATCGCAAGCTCCAGAAGGTTCGGCATCCCAGGACGGGAAAGCGCTTGGGGGTGGCGGTGCAGCAGGTGGGGCTGTTGAAGATTGAAGGAGAGCCCCGAGGCGCCCTCTCCACTGCCCGGGTGGTTTTCTCACACGGGCCGCTTCAGGTGGGAGATCTGGTGCGCATCCAGAGACCGGAGGTTCCGTGAAGCGGAAGACCCCAGTCTTTTCGGAGACCTTCCGCCAACGGGTCCGGGAGGGGATGCGGGCGAAGGGAATCGGCCTTCGAGACTTTTGCCGTCAGGTGAATTTGGACCCCTCTTTTTTCTCCAAGGTTTTATCCGGAAAAAGGAGCCCCCCCTCCGAGGAGCAGGTCCTGCGGAGAATGTCGGAGGTTCTGGAGCTGGACCCCTTAGAGCTCATCCTCTCCGCAGGGCGCATTCCCGCGGAGTTGAGTTCTCAGGTGGCTCGGCCGGGTTTTTCTTCTCAGCTGAGAGTCTGGTTGTCCCGCCCGCCTTTAGCGACCAAGGCAAGAGGGGAGTCCGATTCTGTACAGCGCCGAGCCGCCCCCCCGCAGGATTTCCGGCGGGATCTGGCGGAGGAGCTGCTTTAGAAATGGATTCAGAGCGCATTGCGTGTTTGACGCTCAACGCCGCGGATCCTTTCCGGGGGAGCCTTTGGCAGCGCTTGGTGGAGCAGCATGGGTCCGCTGAAGCGCTGCTGCGCCTGCCTGAGGCGGAGTGGATGCGGGAGGCGGCCCTCGGTCCGAAGGGCTTTGGAAGGTTTTTTGGAATCCTCCGGGAATTTCATGGGGCCCAAGAGTGGGAGGAGGCTCAGAAAAAGGACGTCCGAGTTTTGGTGTCACAGGATGCAGACTACCCCCAAACGCTCCTTCACTTACCGGACCCGCCTTTGGTTTTGTACGTCTGGGGAGACGCCACGCTACTATCCGGTCCGCGGCTTTTGGCGATGGTGGGAACGCGCCGGCCCACAGCCTATGGCACCAGGAGTGCACGGCGTCTGGTGTGGGATGCGGTGCGGGAGGGCTGGACGACGGTCAGCGGCCTGGCCCGTGGAATTGACAGCCAGGTCCATTGCGCCACACTGGAGAAGGGAGGCAAAACGATCGCCGTCTTAGGAAGCGGGTTGCTCGAGGTGTATCCTCCGGAGAACCGTTCTTTGGCCGAAAAGATCGTCTTGGGGGGTGGGGCGGTCGTCTCTCAGTTTGCTTTAAGGACTTCGCCCAAGCCCGAGAATTTTCCCAAGAGAAACCAGGTGATCGCCGGGCTCTCCGAGGCGACGACGGTCATCGAAGGGGGACTCCGCTCCGGGGCGCTGATCACGGCCCGTCTGGCCGCGGAGCAGGGAAAATCTGTTTTTGCGCTTCCCGGCCCGGTGGACTCCGAGATGAGCGAGGCCTCCCATTTTTTGATTCAGCAGGGGGCTTGCCTGCTTCAACGTTTTGAGGATATTTCCCAGGAGTTGGGGATGTCCTCAAAGCCCTCCGTGCCTCGGCCTCCCACTGTTGGACCACAGGCCGGGCCCCAAAGGCATGTGGAGCCGGCACTCCCCGACCGTAGTCGGGTCCCACAGGCCGGGCCCCAAGGGCGTGTGGAGCCGGGAGGGACCGTGGCGGAGAAAAGACTGTTGGAGCTTTTGGAGGAGCCGCTCTCTTTGGAGGAGTTGGTTTCCCAGGCGAAGTTTTCCGTGGCTCAGGTTGCCCGCGCCCTTTTGGAGTTGGAGTTGGCGGAAAAAATTGTTACCTTACCGGGACAGATTTATGCCAAAAGGTAAAGGGGAGGCCAAGAAAAGACCCGGCAGGTCCTTGGTGTTGGTGGAGTCGCCCACCAAAGAGAGAACCATTTCTCGGTTTTTGGGAAAGTCGTTTGTAGTGCGCAGCACTTACGGACATGTGCGGGATCTGCCGGAGAGGAAAATGGGGGTGGATGAGCGCAACGGTTTTGAGCCCACCTATGTGGTTTTATCACGCACCAAAAAGCTGCTGCCCGCGCTTAAACAGTTGGCGAATAAATCCAAGAAGGTGTATCTGGCAACGGACCATGACCGGGAGGGGGAATCCATCGCCTGGCACCTGACGCGGATCCTGAATCTCAAGGAGTCCGCCTTTCAACGCATCACTTTTCATGAGATCACCCCCGAGGCGGTCCGGGAATCCCTGCATTCCGGGCGTGCCATCGATCCCCACCTGGTGCAGGCGCAACAGGCCCGTCGGATCTTGGATCGCTTGGTGGGGTACCGCCTGTCCCCTCTTTTATGGGCGAAGATCAAGCGGGGACTTTCCGCGGGGCGCGTTCAGTCCGTCGCCACGCGTTTGGTGGCGGAGAGGGATCAGGAGATTCAGGGGTTTTCCTCGGAAGAATATTGGACGGTGGGGGCCCGCTTGGAAAAGGAGGGTTTTCCTCCTTTTGAGGCGGAGCTGGAGCTTTGGCGCAATGAGAAGATTGACGAGGGGAGAAGTTTTTCTCTGTTTGCGGAGGAGTATCGTGTTCGGACCACGCGGCTCAAAAGCTCCGAGCAGGTGGATGGGGTTTTGGAGGCGCTTGGCTCGGCGGGCTTTTTGATTTCCGAGAAACAGGCCAGGGAGGTTCGCAGGCGGGCCGCCCCCCCCTTTATCACCAGCTCTCTGCAACAGGAGGCCTCGCACCGGCTGAGTTTTTCTTCCGACCGCACCATGCGGGTGGCCCAGTCTCTCTATGAGGGGGTGGAGCTGGGGCACCGGGAGCGCGTGGGGCTCATCACCTACATGCGAACCGATTCCACATCCCTAGCCTCCAGTGCCCAGGGGGAGGCCAGGGAGGTCATCGGTTCGCTTTATGGAGCCTCCTACCTTCCGGATACCCCTCCTGTTTTTCAAGGAAAGGTGCGGGGCGCGCAGGAGGCCCACGAGGCCATACGTCCCACCACCAGCCGGCGGACCCCGGATTCCATCGCCGTCCATTTGAGTGTGGATCAGCTGAAGCTTTACCGGCTCGTTTGGCAGCGCTTTATCGCCAGTCAGATGGCGGATGCCGTTTACGATACTGTGGCGGCGGATATCCAGGCGGGGGAGGCCGTTTTCCACGCCACGGGACGCCAGTTGAAATTTCCGGGATACTTGAAGGTGTATCGGGAAGTGGAGGAGGAAAAATCTCAGAATGATGTTTTGTTGCCGCCGCTGGAGGTGGGTGACTCCTTAAGGCTGTTGGAGTTGCTCCCCCGGTCGCACCGCACTGCGCCTCCTCCCCGCTATCACGAGGCCAGCCTCATTCGCGCCTTGGAGAAGCACGGCATCGGACGTCCCTCCACCTACGCCCCGACGCTGAAGACGATTGTAGAAAGGGGCTATGTGCGCGTGGAACCCAAGGACCGGCGCATGTTTATCACCTCCTTGGGGGCCGTGGTCACCGAGGGACTTAAAAGCTTTTTTAAGGAAATCGTAGACCTCTCTTTTACCGCGAAGGTGGAGGAGCGGTTGGATGATGTTGCAGAGGGGCAATGCGCGTGGCAGGAGGTGGTTCGGGATTTCTATGATCCTTTCTGCCGGTCTCTACAAGTGGCGCAGATGCAAATGAAGGAGAATCGCATCGAGCCCATCCGATCCGAGGAGAAGTGCCCGGTGTGCGGAAAGGTGATGCTGTTGCGTGAGAGTCGTTTCGGAAAGTATCTATCCTGCTCCCAGTTTCCCAAATGCAAGGGAAAGATTTCTTTGGATGAGCACGGGAAAAAGAGGGTGCCGGAGGAGACTGGGGAGAAATGCGACAAATGCGGACTGCCTCTGGTCATCCGGGTGGGCCGCCGAGGAAGATTTCTGGCCTGTTCGGGTTTTCCCCGTTGCATCAATACCTTTTCCCTGGGCCCCGATGGTAAGAAGATTCCCCAATCTCAGCCGGTGGAGACAACAGAAAAGTGTAAAAAATGCTCCAGCCCCATGTGGCTGAGGAAAGGCAAGCGGGGTCATTTTTTGGCTTGCTCAGCCTACCCCAGATGTCGCAGCACCGCCCGGGTTTCCAAAGAATTTGCAGACAGTCTGTCCTCTAAGGACCCGAACTGAGGGCACAACGCAAGGAGGGCGCGGAGTCCCCTATAGCGAGCGAGGGCGCGGAGTTCCCTGAGAGGGCGCGACCGATGTGGAGGCTCTGGGTTCAGAGGTTTCTGACGCATCTGCGCGCGGAAAGAAATTTTTCCGCGCATACCCTGCGCGCCTATCGAAAGGACTTGGAGTCATTCCTCCAATTTCTGGAGCGGCGTTTTCCCGGGGCACGGGGCCTGGAGCGTCTGCATTTCAGGACCTATTTGGCGGAGCTTCGGGATTTAAAGCGTCAGTCTCCCACGGTTTCCAGGAAGATTTCTGCTCTGCATTCCTGGATCCGGTATCTTTTGCGGATGGAGGCGCTCTCCTGCGATCCTTTGGAGGGGATTGGAGTTCTAAAACATGCCTTGCGGCTGCCTCCTTTCTTGAGTGAAACGGAGGTGCAAAGGCTTTTGAAGGCGGCCGAGATGAGCCCATCCCAAGGGAGGGGTAGACGCCGGAGGGGATTTCGGCGTTTGGGACTCTTGAGGGATCGGGCGATCCTGGAGCTTTTCTATTCCACGGGGGTGCGTCTCTCTGAACTTCAAAACCTGAATGTGGGGGATGTGGATTTTCTGGCGGGATTGGTGCGGGTTTTTGGCAAGAGAGGTATAGAACGCTTGGTTCCGGCGGGAGGGGCCGCCCTGAAGATTTTAAGAGAGTATCTCCAGGCTCGCTCAGATGGAGAGGCCACGCCGCTTTTTTTAAGTTTCCGGGACCGGAGGCTTTCCGCCTCCGGCATCGCCCTAGTCTTGCGGCGTTTGGCGTTGCGGGCAGGCATGAAAAAGAGGTTGACCCCGCACATGCTGCGCCACAGCTTTGCCACCCATCTTTTGGACCGGGGGTGTGATTTAAGGAGTGTACAGGAGATGCTGGGACACCGGCATCTTGCAACGACGCAGATTTATACGCATGTCTCCTTGGAGCATCTCAAAAGGGCATACGAGAAATCCCACCCCAGAGCTTACTGAGCCACGCAAAAGTAATGGCGGAGGATAAGGCGGCACTCTTAATGGAGGAAACGGGCTGCGAGCGGGGCGAGGCGGATCTCGCCTTGGAGTTGGCGGGCTATGATCTGGAACAGGCGTCTCGGAAAATCACCCAGCTTTTGAAAAACATTGTGGTTCTTAAGGTAAAATTCCGGCAGGAGGAGCCTCCCCGCTATGGGCTTTTGATTGTCTTTTTGAACCTCAAGAAAAACCGCACAGTCCGTCTTAAGACAGTTGTCTCCTACAATCCCCTCGTCCATGAGTCCCAGCTGGACATGGAATGGTTCGATTTTGAAAAGCATCTCTATGGCTGGCGCTTGAAGCAAGGGGCTTTGCAAGACCTCAGCCAAAGGTTGGAGCACCAGTGGCTGCGCTATTTGGACTTTAGGGCCGCGGAGCTTATTCGCAGGCTGAAACCTGTTCAGGAGTCTGAGCTGCACGCTTTTTTTGTGGAGGCCTCCTCCGGTTTTTTCCCGCCTGCGGGTCTGAGGTTTCAGTTCTGCGTGCAGGAGCTTTATCTGGGACAGTTTCAGTCTATGCGGGGAGAGGTGCGCCCGGGGAATGTTCCAACGGACCGGGAGCCCCCCGCCGATTGGAACCGGCCCGAGTCGCTCGTTTTGCGCGTTGCTTTGGAGGGAGATTCCCAGGGCGGCATTCCCTGTCAGGCGCTAAGTCCCGGAGACATGGTTTCTGTACAGATCATTGACGGCCGGGACATCGCTCAGTATTTGGCGCGCCTTTTGGGCGGGAGGAATGCCGAAGGCCTGGTGCCGTTCTCCGCCCCCGTGGAGCGGGTTTTTCTCAGGGGCGAAGAGGTGGACGTGCAGGTGCGGCTGTCCCCGGCGCTGACGGGAGAGAGTCTGCTGCCCCCGGATCTCAAAATTAAAGTTTTGGAGCACAAGGAACCGGAAGCTTGGTGGAAACGGTTTTTCTAGCCGGAGACTTTCCATGAGGGAGCGCATTCTTCAGCGCCGTCGGGGATGGGGAAGAGTGGGGTTAGATTTGACGCCGATGACCGATGTGGTGTTTCTGGTTTTGACTTTTTTCCTTCTCTCCTCCAGTTTTATTGTGCAATCTTCCATTCCGGTGCAGTTGCCAAAAGCCCGAAGCGCTCAGGTACAGGCCGAGAAGAGGCTTCTGGTCAGTTTGAATGCGGAGGGACATATTTTTTTAAATCGCCGCCGCATCTTGAAAAAGGACCTTTCTAAGGAGCTCTCTCGACAGCTTGCCGCGGAGAAGGATCTTTTCGTGATTTTGCGGGCGGATGAGCGTGTTTCGCACGGTAGCGTCGTCGAGATTTTAGACCTGGCCAGGACCGCGGGGGCTGCACGCCTGGCGATCGCAACGGATGAAAAGAAATAAAAGATGCGGGCTCACTTAGTCGTTTTAGGAACCCAGTGGGGGGATGAGGGCAAGGGCAAGGTCGTGCATCTTCTGGGTAAACGGGCCGATTGGATCGTGCGCTATCAGGGGGGCAACAATGCGGGGCACACCGTAGTTTTTGATGGAAGATTTTTTATCCTGCATTTGATCCCCTCCGGGATCCTTTTGCCCGGAAAGCGCTGCGTCATTGGCAACGGGGTGGTGGTGGATCCGGAGGCCCTGCGCGAGGAGGTCCGCTTCTTGGAGGCTCGAGGCATCCGGCTACGGGGGAGGTTGTACGTCAGTTTGGCGGCGCACGTGATTTTACCCTATCACCGGTGGATCGATCAGATTCAAGAGCGCACCGGAGTCCATTTGGGAACGACCCAGAAGGGAATCGGTCCAGCCTATGCGGATAAGGTTGCGCGGATCGGAATCCGGGTGGCGGATTATCTAGAGCCCACGCTTTTTCAGCGCCTCCTTCATAACAATCTCAGGGACAAGTATCCGATGCTGAAAGGCTTAGGCTCCCTTTCCGGGATGGAGAAGAAAATCTTTAGGGCCTATCCTGGCCTGCGAAGATTTTTATCTTCTTGTGCGGCGGACACGACCGCCCTTCTTCAGCGGGCGGATCGACGGGGAGAGAGGATCCTTTTTGAAAGCGCCCAGGGAGCTCTTTTAGATGTGGATCATGGGACCTATCCCTTTGTGACTTCCTCCAACCCAGGCGCCGCCGCGGCCTCCGTAGGGACCGGCGTGGCGCCGCAGAGGATCGCAGAGGTGTTGGGGGTGGTCAAGGCTTTTACGACACGGGTCGGGACAGGGCCCTTCCCCACGCAGATGCCCGACCCCTTGGCTAGCTATATCCGAGAGAAGGGGAAGGAGTATGGCGCCACAACCGGCCGACCACGCCGCATCGGGTGGTTGGATTTGGTGGTGGTGCAAAGTGCGGTTGCAACCAACGGCATTCGAAGGTTGGCCTTGACCAAGCTGGATGTGCTTTCGGGAATCCATCCTCTCAAGATGTGTGTCGCCTACCGCCATCGGGGGAAGCTTCTGAAGAGATTTCCCGCATCTCGGACGGTTCAGCAGGAGTTGGAGCCGGTGTATGAACATTGTCCGGGTTTTGCCGAGTCCATCCGGCAGGTTCGGCGCTGGAGGGAGCTTCCTGAGGCGGCTCGACGTTTTGTGGATAGGATCGAAAGGCATACCGGGGTTCCGGTGACTTTGGTTTCTATGGGCCGGAGTCGCGAGGAGACCCTGGTGCGCACCACCGGTTTTCAGTGGTTATAGACCTGCACACCGGGCACCTTGAAAGATCAGCGGGTATCTGCTACCCTTAGTTTTCGGGATGATCCTTTCCTTAATACTTCCGGTTTTGTGCGTTTTTTTGGTTCTGGCCCTTTCCCTTGCCTTGTGGCAGCTCTACCGGGTAAGGAGCCAGTTCCCTGAGGAAGGCCTCCCCTCCTCCACCGACCAGGTCTTGCCGGACGCCCTGCGAAAAATGGATGCCCTGCTTTCCATGGTGATTGAAATCCATGAGCGGGCCAGGTCGGAGTTTGGAGGCGCCTCCAAAAGGGAGGTTTGTCAAACCATCGTGGAGAATGCCTGCAAGCTCCTACAGACCTCCACCGCATCCTTGATGCTTTTGGACGATCAGGGGGAGCTTCGAGTGGTGGCTTCCAAAGGGCTGGTTCAGTCCGCGGTGGAGCAGGTGCGCATCCGCAGGGGGGAGGGGATTGCCGGGCGGGTTGTGGAAAAGGGGCAGGTGATTTTTGTGGAAGATCCAGCAAAGGATCCTCGCTACCTTCCTGCCGATCCGGTCATAGACTGCCAGCACCCTTTTGTTTGCGTTCCCTTGTGGGTCAGGAATAAAACCGTGGGGGTTTTAAATGTGCATACCCCACAGCCTCTCCAGCGTTTTGAGGATCCAGACATTAAACTTTTGACGATTTTGGCCAATCAGGCCGCCATCGCTTTGGAGAATCTGGATCTTTATGATGACCTGCAAACCTTTTATCTGGAGATGGTGCAGACCCTGGCTCGGGCCATCGACGCCAAGGATGCCTATACGCACGACCATGCCGATCGGGCCCGCCAGACCGCGCGCAAGCTGGCGCACGCCTTGGGGCTTCCGGACGAGATGGTCCGATATGTGGAGTATGCGGCGCTTCTGCACGATATCGGGAAGATCGGGGTGGACGAGACGATTTTGCAAAAGCCGGGCAAGCTCACCGCTGAGGAATACGAGGTGATGAAAAGGCACCCGGCGATCGGCCATCAGATTCTGGCGCCGGTCAAGTTTTTGGGTCCGGTTGCCCGTATGGTCCTGTATCACCAGGAGTGGTATAACGGCCAGGGGTATCCCGAGGGGTTGAAGGGGGAAGAGATTCCCTTGGGTGCTCGGATCGTAGCGATCATTGACGCTTGGGATGCCATGACCTCCGACCGTCCGTACCGCAAGGCCCTCCCTCGGGAAAAAGCCATCTCGGAGCTGCGCAAAGGCGCGGGGACTCAGTTTGACCCTCGGGCGGTGGAGGCCTTTCTAAAGATTGAGGAACAGGAGTTCCGGCACAGGCAGTTGGCAGGCGAGAACCACCGCGCGCCCCATTCCCATCCTTCAAAGGACCTGCCCTCCGCTTCCCAGGCCCCTTCCCCCCCGCATTAGTGCTCTATCTGGTTGCCACCCCCATCGGAAATCTGGAAGATCTCACCTATCGGGCTGTCCGAGTCTTGAAGGATTGTGACGCGGTTTTTTGCGAGGATACGCGCAGGACGCGAAAGCTCCTGGCCCACCTCGATATCCACAAGCCCCTTTTGCGGTATGTGGAGGGTCGGACCCGATCCGCCGAGGGCGTTTTCCATCTGCTCGCTCAAGGTCGGCCGGTGGCCCTGGTTTCGGACGGGGGCACACCGACCGTGTCCGATCCGGGGGCGCGGTTGGTCTCCGAGGCCCGCCGGCGGGGGTATCCTGTGACGGTGGTTCCGGGAGCCTGTGCCGCGGTCATCGCCTTGGCGGGGTCGGGGCTCCCTACGGATGGATTTGTTTTTTTGGGTTTTTTGCCCCGCAGGTCCCAGCGTCGTCGTCGGGAGCTTCAAAAGGCCGGGGAGCTGGGGAAATCCGTCGTGGTCTATGAATCCCCTTACCGCGTTCGGCAGCTTTTGGAAGATGCTGTGGCTGTCTGGGGAGGCGGGGTTCGGACCGCAGTGGCTCGGGAGCTTACCAAGCTCCATGAGCAGTGGCTCTCCGGAACCGCTGAGGAGTTGTTGGGGTCCTTGGAGCCTTCCCAGAATTTTCGGGGGGAGGTGACGGTTCTCTTTTTTCCTCTCAAAGAACCATGAGGCGCTCTACTCAGATTGCCTCCGCCGTCCGGCACTTGGCCACAGGCGAGGTGATCCTTTTTCCAACGGAGACGGTCTATGGGTTGGGGGCCAGCCTCCTGTGCCTGGAGGCGCGCCGCAGGATCTGCCAGATCAAGCGGCGGTCCCTTTCGAAGCCTCTGCAGATTTTGGTAGAGTCTTTGGCTCAGGCCAGGCTATTTGTTTCCCATTGGCCCGGAGGGATTGAGCGCCTGGCTCGGCGTTTCTGGCCGGGGCCTTTGACGCTGGTGCTTACCGCCTCCCATCTGGGCCGCCTCGCTTCCGGAGGCGGCCGCACCGTGGGGTTGAGGGTTCCAAACCACCCCGTGGCCCTGCGTCTCATTCGCCGGTTGGGGGTTCCCTTGGCCGCCACCAGCTGCAACCTCTCCGGCGGCGCTCCCTGCGTTTCGGCGCAGGAGAGCCGCAGGGCCTTTGGGAGCAAGGTGGCCATGGTTTTGGACGGGGGTCGGTGCCGGATGGCCAGGGAGTCTACGGTAGTGGATGGGACGGGGAGGATTCCTCGGCTTTTGCGACCCGGAGCCATTCCCCTTCAAGAATTAAGGCGGGTCATTCCCCGACTGCGGCTCTAATGAACATCCTGTTTGTTTGCACCGGAAACACCTGCCGCAGCGCCTTGGCGCATCATGTTTTTCAGAAGATGGTTGCGGACCAGGGTTGGAAGGATATTCGAATTTCTTCCTGCGGCACCTATGGATCCGCGCAGCTCAGGGTTCCGGCGGTCGTCTATGAGCTTTTGGAGAAGGAAGGGATTTCCGGGGTGGCGCATCGTTCCCAGCCTTTGACGCGCGAGAGTGTGGAGCAGGCGGATTTGATTTTGGGAATGTCTCAAGAACACTTGGACGAGATTGTGGAACGCTTTCCAGGGGTTGAGGGTAAGGCGCATCTTTTGCGGCGCTTTGTGGGAATCGAGGCAGATCCCGATATTGCCGACCCCCTGGGGCAGCCGCGCGAGGTCTATGAATCCTGCCTTAAGACCCTCAAGGAATCGCTGGAGAGACTGCTGGAGAAGGTCCGTGAGCGGATTGCTTAAGAAAATAGATCCCAGCGTCCATCGGGCCATCCTAGGTGAGACGCGTCGCCAGGTGGAGGGCCTGGAACTGATCGCTTCCGAGAATTATGCCTCGGAGGCGGTTTTGGAGGCTCAGGGCTCGGTTTTGACCAACAAGTACGCCGAAGGCTATCCCGGCAGGCGCTACTATGGAGGCTGCGAGTTTGTCGATATCGTGGAATCCTTGGCCATCGAACGCGCCAAGAAGCTTTTTGGAGCCGAGCATGCCAACGTACAGCCTCATTCCGGCACCCAGGCCAATATCACCGCCTACCTTACGGTTTTAAGTCCCGGCGATACGATCATGGGGCTGGACCTGGCCCACGGGGGGCATCTCTCCCACGGGCATCCCCTCAATTTTTCCGGGAAGTATTTCAAGGTCGTTGCCTTCCATGTCCGCAGGGAGGATGAGCTCATTGATTATCAGGAGGCGGAGCGCCTGGCCCGGGAACACAAGCCCAAGTTGATTCTGGCGGGGGCTTCGAATTATTCCAGGAGGTTTGATTGGGAAAGGCTCGCCGCAATCGCCAGGGAGGCCGGAGCCTATTTTATGGCGGACATCGCCCACTACGCGGGCTTGATCGTAGCCGGGCTCTATCCCAGTCCGGTCCCCCTGGCGGATCTGACCACCTCCACCACCCACAAGACCTTGCGCGGGCCCCGGGGAGGGCTCATCCTCTGCCAAGCCGGGCATGCCGCCGCCGTGGATAAGCTCAACTTTCCGGGTGTCCAAGGCGGCCCTCTCATGCACGTCATCGCCGCCAAGGCGGTCTGCTTCGGAGAGGCCCTCCGGCCGGAGTTTAAGGCCTATCAGAGGCAAGTCCTGAAGAATGCGCGCGCCTTGGCCCAAGGGCTTCAGGACCATGGATTTCGCATTGTCTCCGGTGGAACGGACTGCCATCTTTTCTCCGTGGATCTAAGGCCCAAGGGCGTCACCGGCAAGGAGGCGGAGGAGGTCCTCGGGCGCACGGGGATCACCGTCAACAAAAACGCCATCCCCTTCGACCCCCAAAAGCCCTTCATCGCCAGCGGCGTCCGCATCGGAACCCCCGCAGTGACCACCCGGGGCATGAAGGAGAAGGAAATGCAACAGATCGCCGAGTTGATTTCCCGGGCCATCGCCCGCCGCGGCGAGGAGGCCGCCCTCCAGCGCACGGCGGCAGAGGTCAAAAAAATCTGCCGGAAGTTCCCTCTCTACCCCCGCCTCCTTTCTTCTTCCTAGCACGCTGGCGCCCTCTGGGCGCCCGGCGGGTACCTGAAGCCCTGCGCAGGGTGCTAGCGACACATCCAAGTCCTACGGATAGGACCTTTGGGCCTTTGGGGTAGGACTTTGGTCCTACAAGTTTCTTGGGTCCAATGCCTGGATTGGAATAGGACCTAAGTCCCTGTTTAGTTTTGTACGGGTTTCATAGGATTCCTACGTGAAGATCAAATCTCAGCTCTGGGGAGGTTTTATGAACTTTTGGACGCTTGTGTTTCTCTTTGGTTTTGGTCTGGGTTCCGCGCACAGTCAGCAATTTTTCGAAGGGTGGGTTCTAGGAAACTTCCCGGTCTTAAGCCGTCTGGAAGAGTTTCCTGCGCTCACCCAGGACTGGGACCGGACCCGAACTGTCCTGTCGTCTTTCTTTAGGAATGATCCATTTCTGTCCCAACGGCCGGATGTCTGGATCCGCTACGAGGGCGGAGGGGCCAGGGGAGAGATGATCCTGGTCCCCTTTCTCACCCTGCTGACTCAGGATGGGGAAGCACTCGCCCAGTTTTTTCAGGGAAAGGATCTATTCTCTCCGGAACAAGAAGTCCTGGCCCAGGTAAAGGCCAGGGCGCTGGGCGCCTATGACCAACTGACCGCGGACCTCGCCTTTGCCGAGTCGGCAGACCGGCCGGAAATTCAACAAGGCCGGCAAGGGGTCGCTCAACTCGGCAACCCTTCCCCTGATTTCGATGGCAGCGGGGAAGGTTCGGAAGAAACGTTCCATCCCGGGCACGTCGGCTTGGGGTTTCT
>JACQJP010000039.1 GCA_016204975.1 Elusimicrobiota bacterium | reverse complement strand
ACCGCATCTTCTTCCCGTTCGGTCACCAGGAGCAGGGGTCTGGAAAGAATGCCGCGATGGAGAAGTTCCAGAAGATAGAACGCCTGGGCACTTTGCGGGTGGGCCGCAATCCGAAGCTGGGCCGCCCGGCCTGAAACCCCGGTAAGAGGCCGGGCCCCAAAGGCGCGTTGAGCCGGCACTCCCCGACCGTAGTCGGGTCCCGCAGAAGGAAACTTCACAAAAACCTCTTCAGGGCCTCCCGGCCGGGAATGCCGGGACGGACCCCCAAGCGCCGTGCGCGTCGGGTCACCTTCCAAACGCCTTTTTCCAAAATCTCCCGCACGTTCCGGACCCCCCGCACGATGGCGGCGGCGGCGTGAAATCTCTCCGCAGCCTCCAGGTTCAAATAGCCGCACATCAAATACCCTTTGCGGCCCAAAACCAGAACCAGGGGGGCCTCCGGAAGTTGGATCTCCACCCCCACCGCTCTCCGGCGCCCCAGACTCACCCTGCGCAGAGCTACGGGTACCCGCCGGGACCCCAGAGGGGTCCAGCGTGCTGTCATCCTCCGCACCCCTACGGGTTTCCGCCTCATCGCGCCATCTCCAAAATCCTTTCCGCCAACTGCTCCCCTAAGCGCACAGCCGATTGGACTTTGTCTTTCCCGGCCAAAAAGAGGGGATTTTTTCCATCCGGATCGGACCAAAACACGCGCAGCCTCACCCAGTTCCCCTCGCAGCGGGCCAGAGCCCCCAGCGGCATGCGGCATCCCCCCCCCATGGCCTTCATAAAACTTCTCTCCGCCTCCACCTCCACCCGGCAGACGAGGTCTTCCAAGGGGGCCAACAGATCCAAAATTTCCGGACGGTCCCTGCGGGCCACCACCGCCAACGCCCCCTGTCCGGGGGCCGGCACCATCTCCTCTTCATCCAAGATCCGAAAAGGGATATCCGCCTTTCCCAAACGCCTCAGGCCGGCCAAGGCCAACACCACCGCATGGCACTCTGCCGCCGCCAGTTTGCCAAGCCTTGTGCCCACGTTGCCGCGAAGAGGCACCTCTTCTATCCGGGGACAGATCCGGCGCAGCTGTATCTGCCTGCGCAGAGAGCTGGTCCCCACCCGACACCCCGGAAAAATCTCTCCCAGGACCACGTCGTGCGGGTCCTCGCGCTGCGGGAAACAAACTATTTGCAGCCCGCCCGTCAGCTCCGCCGGCACATCCTTCGCCGAATGCACCGCCAAATCAATCTCCCCGCGCCCAAGGGCCTCGTCCAATTCCTTCACAAAGACCCCTTTACCTCCCTGGCGGAGCAGTCCCGCCTCTGGCGGGCCGCCGTACCCGGAGCTCTGCGGAGGGTACTGTGGGTGTCCTTGTGGGTGGAGATCTCCGGCAGTTTGAATAGGGCACAGTCGAAATGCATGCTCCGGATAGCGCGCCGCCAGCTTCGCCCGCAGCCACTGCGCCTGGGCTGTGGCCAAGGGAGAGGCCCGGGTGCCGATCCGATGCTCAAGCAATCTTTCGGTCATACTTAAAGCTGTACTCTCCGCCGAGGAGGAGGGCTTCATGCCAACGATGAAACTCCTCCGCCTTCTCAAATACCAACCGCCTGGCCCGGTCCATCTCCCCCAAACGCTTGGAAACGTTCATCTGGACAATCCCCCGAAGGTCCTCCAGGTTGTAGAGATAGACGCCGTCCAAAGAGTGCACCGATTCCTCCACGTTGCGCGGAACGGAAAGGTCAATGAGAAACAGGGAACGACCCTCCCTTTTTTTCATCAAATCCTCCGCCTGGGACCGCCTCAGAATAGGCTCACCGGAGGCAGTGGAGCAAAAGACCAAGTCCGCCTCCGACATTTTTAAAAAAACTTCCTCCCAGGCCACGGGACGCGCATGCAGCCGCCGGGCCAGATCCTCAGCCTTCTCCCAGGTGCGGTTGGCGATCCAAACCTCGCGGGTTCCCTGGGAAGCCAGATGCCTGGCCGAAAGCTCCGCGATCTTTCCCGCCCCCAGAATGAGGATGCGGCTTTTCTTTAAATCTCCAAAGACGCGCTCCGCCAGTTGAACCGCCACGCTGGCCACCGAGGTCTGCCCCCACCCGATGCCGGTCGCGCTTCGAACGGCCCGGCCGACATAAAGGGCCTTCTGAAACAGCATATGGATCGGCTTATTCGCCAGGCCGCAGGCTCTGGAATGTTCATAGGCCCGGCGCACCTGCCCCAGAATCTCAGACTCCCCGATGACCAGGGAATCCAATCCCGAGGCGACCAAGAACAGATGCCGGGCGACGGAGGAGCCCCTCAGACGATAAAGAAAAGGCGCAAGGTCCAGCCCGACCTCCCTCTGCCATTCGGAGATAGGCAGCTCCTGCGAAAGGCCTCCCGTCCAATAGAGCTCATAGCGGTTGCAGGTGGAAAGGAGCACCGCCCCAAAATCCTCCCCACACGGCCTGGGAATTTTTTCGATCCAATGCTCCAAAGAAAGGGAGGCCAGCCGCTCCCGCACCGTCAGAGGGGAGGTGTGGTGGTTGAGACCGACGAGAGAAATCATGAGCCTCAACCTCCCGAGAGGTATCCGTGCAGTTCGCTTAAGTAATTGACTCCAAAAAAAGTAAAGATCACGCAGGCAAAACCCAGCATGGCCAGATAGACCGTCTTGCGCCCGCGCCATCCGGAAAAAAGCCTCAGATGCAAGTACCCCACATAGACAAACCAGGTGATGAGCGCCCAGGTTTCTTTGGCGTCCCACCCCCAAAATCTTCCCCAGGCGTTGTAGGCCCAGATGCCCCCCATCACAATCCCGATGCTCAAGATCGGAAAGGAACCGGCGATCAGACGGTATTGGAGCTGATCCAATTCCTCAATGGCCGGCAACCGGTAACAGAGCTCACTCGGCTTTCTGGATTTGACCTGGTGTTCCTGAATCAGCAAAGCCACCCCCACCCCAAAGGCATTGGCCAAAAAGGCATAGGCGGTCATCAAAACCAGCGGGTGGATGTTGATCCAGTAGCTCTGCAAAGAGGGCACCAGGCCGGAGAGGGAGGGATCCGCAAAGAACATCGCCGCGCCGGCAGCCAGCACCGACCAGGGCAGGACGAACGCGCCCAAAATGTTCAAGCGGTGCCTGCCCTCCACCAGCCAAAAAATGATCCCGATGGCGAAGGCCAGGTAAGAGAGGGCTCCAAAAAAGGTATTGATGGGAAGATAGAACCGGTTTTCAGCAATTTCCCAGAAATTCTTTGTGCGCCAAACGAAACTGGTCAGATGAAAGCTCAGTCCCAAGCCATACAGCCTCCAAACCCAGCGCGAGTAAACCTCCCGGCGAATGAAGAGATAGGCCCCGGAGAAAACCAGCGCCAGCAGATAGAGTCCGAAGGAAATTTTAAAGAAAATCGTCTCAAGCATAGGATGAAACCTCCCTGGAATGGGGGAGGCGCTCGCCGGCACCGCCTTCGATCGCCTCCAGGATTTGTGAAAACTCCTTTCGAAACGCCACCGGGCCCCGGGAACTCCACCCCCCCAAGACCCACCGGGATTTTTTAGGCCCCTCGGCCCGCAACAGGCACCAGGTGCGCCGGCGATGCAAATAGAACAGGAGGGAAAGCCCCAGGAGCATGGTCGCCGATCCCGTCACAATGATCGGAAATCCCGGATCTTGAGCCACCTGAAGCCCGGAAAAAAAAACCGGATCCAACGCCGCCAGCAGAAAAGGGGGGGCAGGGGCATGCGCCAAGGTCCCATCCGGCTTCTCCCGAAAGCTCACCCGGGGCCAATGGAGCAACAGCCATACGGGATCCATTCGCCTTCCCCGATAATAAAAAACAAAACGCACGGCAGGATTGTCGTATTCCAAAGATTCCGTCTGGGGCCTCTGATCTGCCGAGACGGCAAATTGGGGGAGCATCCGGTCCGCCTGGACCTCGATGGAGGTGGAGGGGATGCGGACTTTTTGATGGGGCTCCAGATCCACCTCCACCCCCTGGACCAAAAGGCGTGCCCGGCGAAACCTCCCGGTGGCCCCCCAAGAGGCTTGGTAGATCCGACCTCCGCTCAGAGCCAGGGGGTCATTGACCAGGATCCTCTTGGAACCCAGGTGCTTGCGAGTCGTGTGGTCATAAACCCGAATCTGGCTGGCGAAGAGGCGGGGGACCTTTGACTGGGGATAATACTCCACTTCAAAGCGGTCCACGAACACCTCCCAGGGCCGCTGCCGCAAGTTTTGCGAACCTCCCTCCACCACGGGGAGAAACTCCTCAAAGCCAAACAGCCCCTTGACCAAGGCCCCCAACAAAATCACCACCAAGCTGATGTGAGAGATATAGGACCCCCAGCGCTGCCCGGGGTGCTTGGTGGAAACCAGGAAAGTCCCAAACGAAGAGGGCTCCTCCTGAACCCGAAACCCCCTCTGAAGCAACAATCCCCGGACTCTGCTGCGTGCGCTCTCCAAGGGAAGCTCCAAAAAACCTTCGCCGTTCAAGGATTTTTTCCGCAGCTCTGCCCCCAAAAAATTCCAGTCTTCTCCCCGTGACAACTCGGGAGCAATCTCCGAGAGGCCAGGGTCCGGAGGCGCATTCCAAAGCTTGCAAACTACAATATTGAAGGCCATCAGCCCCAGCAGGCCAAGAAACCACGGACTGTGGTAGAGGTTGAAAAACCAAAGAAAATCCAGTACCCGGCCCCACAGGGGGTAGGTTTGAAGGAATTTTTCCACCCCCGCAGGATTCTCCCCCATCTGGGGAACCAAGGTCCCCAAAGCGGAAGCTGCGGCCAAAACGAAAAACAGAAGGACGTTGGCCCGGACCGACCGAAAAAAGGACATTCCAGAGGGGATTTTACCATTTACTGAGCCACGCAAAAATAATGGAAAAATTTGGAGGCTCAGTAGTATAATCCTCTAACAACTGAGCAGGACGGGGAGGGCCGGATGAAGGGACTCCTAAAATGGATCGAGATTGACCTGGCCGCCATCGCCCACAACGTGCGTTATGTTCGGCGGCTCCTACGTCCCACGACGCGCTTGATGGCGGTCGTCAAGGCGGACGGCTACGGCCACGGAGCCCGGGAGGTTGGAAAAACCGCGCTGGCGGCTGGAGCCCAACAACTGGGGGTCCTCACCCTGGAGGAGGCCCAACACCTCAGGCGCCACGCAATCCTTGCGCCCATCCTGCTCATGGCTCCCGCCTTAGAGGAGATGGCGGAGGAGATTGTGGCACTGCGACTGACCCCGACCTTGGACCGCCTGGAGATGGCCAGAGCCCTATGCCGAAAAGCCAAAAAACCAATTGAGGTTCATGTGGATGTGGACACGGGCCTGGGCCGTTGGGGAGTCCCACCGAAAGAGGTACCTTCCTATCTCTCACAACTCGCCGGGCTAAAAAAAATCCGGCTGCGGGGACTTTCCACCCATCTCGACTACGTCGCTGGAAAAAACGTCACCGAAGCAGAAGAGAAGCTTCTGGGCTTCCGGAAACTGGCCCAGAAAGCTTCTGCTCAATATGGAAATCCCTTGATCGCGCACGCCGCCAACAGCTCCATCCTCCTGGATTTTCCACACTGGCAGCTGGACATGGTGCGCATCGGAAACCTCCTATACGGCATCAACCCCGTCTCCAGACAGGTTCCATTGAAAAAACCGTGGCACTTCTATGCCCGCATCATCTCCATGCAGAAATTAAAGAGAGGCCAATCGGTAGGGTACGGCAGCGAATACGTCGCCTCCGAGGCGATGCGAGTGGCCACCCTCCCGGTGGGCTATTCAGATGGGCTGACCCTGGAACCTCTGGACAGGCTGATCCGGTTGGGCCCAAAACAAAGCTTCTTCGGAGAGCTTCGGGGAGAGCGCCTGCCCTTCATCGGCCGCTGTGGAATCTCCCACATTCTCCTAGACAGCCGGCGGGTGCCCTCTGCAAAGATCGGAGACGCCGTCTCCTTGCCCATCCGCCGAACCGCGGCCAATCCACGCATCCCCAGAATTTATCGCTCGCACGCTGGGCCTCTCTGAGGCCCCGACGGTACCCGGAGCTCCGCGGAGGGTGCTAACCCTCCGCAGGGGCAGGGACTGGCTCCTCCTCCGGTTGCTCCTTGGGAGCGGGTCCGGTGTGATCCACGGGACAAAACTGGGTAGGCTCCTCGCCTCTTCGATAGGCCTCCAGAAGGACCTGGGGACACCCCGGCAAAGCCAAGGCCCCCGTTTCGGCGTCAATCTTGGCAAAAACGATCCCCTCCGGAACGGGAAAATCCCGGACAGGAGAATCCTTTAAAACGTGGCGCATGTACTCCGCCCACATGGGAACCACCTTGGCTCCTCCCGTCCACCTCTTCCGGCTCAGGGGTGAAAAGTCGTCATATCCCATCCAGGCTCCGGTCACGATGTCCGGGGTAAACCCCACAAACCACAAATCCCTATGATCCTGCGTGGTCCCGGTCTTGCCGGCCAGGGGACGGTTCAGCCACCTGGCACCTCTGCCCGTTCCGCGCTCCACCACCCCCTTCATCATGTTGACTAGAATGTAGGTGGTTTGCGGAGAAAGCACCTCGGATTCTATCGGCACATGCTCCTCCAAAACCTTCCCCTCGGAGTTCACGACCCGAACCACCTTGTAAGGATCCGCGCGGATTCCGCTGTTGGCAAAGGTTCCAAAGGCGCTGACCAATTCCACCAAAGGAACCACCGTCGTACCCAGGGCAATCGAAAGCACCGGTCGGATGGAGCCCTGGATCCCGGCCTTGCGGGCCATCTGGACGACAGCGGAAGGACCCACCCTCTCCGTCAGCCGGATGGAAACCAGATTTCTGGAAAGCTCCAAGGCCCGGCGCAGGGTGACGGTGCCCAGGAACTTGCCATCAAAATTGTTCGGAACCCAAACCATTTCCGGAGGAAAGGGGGAGGTCGCCAAGCGGATGGTGTAATAATCCGTAGCATCCTCCAGAAGCCTCCAATCCTTGCCGTCGTTGTAATAGGCCAAGGGACGATCCTCAATTGCTGTGGAGGGGATGTAGCCATCCTCCAAGGCGGCAGCCCAGACAAACGGTTTGAAGGTGGAGCCCGGCTGGCGCAGCGCCTGGGTCGCGCGGTTGAACTGAGAGGTTTCAAAACTGCGTCCTCCCACCATGGCCCGAACGGCGCCGCTGCGCACCTCGATGGTGACCAAAGCCCCCTGAATGGGGGCGGTGGAGAAGGCGACCGTTGAGCCCTCCACCTCGTAGAGTCCGGGATTTTCCTCCAGCTCCTCCTGAAGCTCCTTCTCCCTAAGCGCATCGTAGAGCTTTAGATGCTTCTCCAGGACCTCTTCCGCCTTCTTCTGCATCCCCAAATCCAACGTGGTGTAAATCTTCAGTCCTCCCTGCCAGATGGCATCAAAACCATACTTGGGCTCCAGTTCCTGCCGCACCGCTTCCACAAAGTAGAGCGCCTGTGCCCCCACCAAAGAGGGTCTATCCATGGGGATGGACTCTGTGCCGGCCTGGGACTCCTCAAAGGCCGTCAGGTAGCCCTCCTCCCGCATGCGGGCCAGCACCACGTCCCTGCGCCCCCGAGCCTTCTCCGGATGGTTGAAAGGGGAGTAATGCGCGGGGGCCTTCACCAAGGCGGCCAGTGTGGCGCACTCCGCCAGCCGGAGTTCCTCCACCTCCTTTCCAAAATAGATCCGGGAAGCCGACTGGACCCCGTAGGCCCCGTGGCCAAAATACACTTGGTTGAGATACATCTGCATAATTTCTTTCTTGCTGAAGTTTCTCTCCAGCTGCAAAGCCAGAAACTGTTCCCGCAGCTTGCGCAGGATGGTGCGCTCCTGGCTTAAGAACATAATCCGCGAAAGCTGCATGGTGATCGTGGATCCCCCCTGAACCACCCGACCCGCCAAGAAATTCCTGACCGCCGCGCGAAGAGCCCCCTTCAACGAAATCCCCCAGTGCTCGTAAAAATCGGTGTCCTCGGTGGCCAGGACGGCGTTTTGAAGATGCAGGGGAATGTGGGACAGAGGGATGAGCGCCCGCCGCTCGGTAAAAAGCTCCGCAATCACCTCGCCGTGAACATCATAGACCCGCGTGGTGAGGGAGGGCTCATAGGTCTCCAAGACCTCCAAGGGAGGGATATTCTCAAAGAACTTGCGCAAAAAAACCGATCCGGTAAATAGAAACACCGAGGCAAACAAAAAAGCAAGGTAGAGCCGACGCCGGGTCATGGCTGAATTTCCGGAGATACCTCTTTCTCTAAATCCACCTGAGGGAGGGCGTATCCCTTGCGCACAGAGGAAGAACCCGCCCCCACCTTCCGGACGGAGCGGACCCTCTGGGGAGGCACGATGGGCAGGCGCGAGTCCGGAGACAGAAACTGAGCCCGGCGGGACTTTTTTTCAGGAGAGATCTGAAGCGGGCGGACCCACGCCGGAGAGCCCGGAGATTCCAAAGGAGCCACGGGGACAGGCGGCAGCGACTCCTCCACAGGCCGGGCCCCAAAGGCGTGTTGAGCCGGCACTCCCCGACCGTAGTCGGGTCCCGCAGGCCGGGCCCCGCGCTCCCACACCTGCCGCGCCCACCAGGCGGCCACCAAGGCGAGCCCCAAAGCGAGGAGCCATCCTCTGCGCACGGTCATCCCTAAAAAGCTAACAAAAAAAGACTGAAGGCGCCAGGTACTAGGGTGAGGAGGGACAAAAGACGCGGTACTGCTCTCGAAATTGAATTTTGGCTTTTTGGTATCCGGATTCCTTGAGGCGTTTTTTATCTTCTTTGCTCAATTCCAAATCCACTTTGATCTCTCTCTCATCCTTTCCCGACTCACAGGCCCCTTCCGGCAAAGGATAATAGGCCACATACTGCCGGCGCAGAATGTCAAGGATACCCACCACCTTCTCCTCCACCTCTTGAGGATCGGAAGCCTGGAGGGTCAGTCCACCGGTCTGTTTCACCATCTGGTCCCCCCAGTACCAAACCTCCCGCCAAGCCCAATTCATATCCTGCAAATCTCGGATGGGCCTCCCAATATCGGCCGGATAGCCCACCAGGTAAATCTGAACCTCCGAATCCTTTATGAAGTTCTTGACATCCTCACAGTCGTAGACCGCCCCCTCTGGATTGTCATAGGCATCCGACGCCAGGATCAGGGCGCGCTTGGCGTAGCCGCCGGACTGATCCGCTTGCAGGCGGCTCAAGCCAAAATAGACCGCCTCGCAAAGGTTGGTATGCGCCTTATCCTCATCCACAAAGCCCAACTGTAGCGACGTATTGATAATAGACTGTTCCCTAGGTTGACCTAGATTCAGGTATTTCTCGGGAACCTCCCGCTGCCGCCGGTTAAAAAGCGTCACGAAAAAACGGTCCTGTGGTTTTAGATTTTTGAGCAGAGCGTGCACTCCTTTCCAAGCCGCAGCGGAATAATTCGGCATGCTGCCGCTTACATCCACCAGGATGCCCACCGAGATGGGCACCTCCTCCGACGCCAGATCAAACTGGAGAATCTTCTCCCCCTCGTCTTCAATTTTGAAATGCCCGGAAGAGAGCCCTGGGATGGGCCGGAAGTTCTTACTGTCAAAGACGCTGATGGGAATATAGACCAAGTCGCTTTGCACCCGCATTCGGTAGTTGGGATCGAAGGGAGGCAGGGGCACCTGCTGCGCCGCCTCAAAGACCTCTCCGGCCTCTTTCTCCCAGAGCCCCTCCGCACGCAGAAAACCCGCCAGAACAGGCACAAGCAGGAAACCTGACAGCAAACGCAGCATCTTAGTTTTATCTTACCCAATCCCGGCAAAATGCGCATGGGCCCTTTGGCCCTAAAAACCGGAAAAATGGACCTACCCCTACCTAGGCCTTCCGTCCTAGCACCCTCCAGCCATTTTTTGTATAGTAGCCGCACCTCATGGCCATTCGCTTCGGAACTTCGGGCTGGCGGGCCATCTTCGCCGAAGAATTCACCTTCTCCAACGTCCGCCTAGTGGCCCAGGCCATCTCCCAACATCTCAAAACCCATGAGGAGTTCGGGCTCCCAGCCCGAGGGCTGCCGGCACGTAGCCTGCCGTCCGGCAAAAACGGCTCGCCCGGAAAACCCCTGGGCCGAGTGGTGGTCGGCTACGACACCCGGTTTCTTTCGGAGCAGTTCGCCAGGGAGGCCGCGGGGGTCTTCGCCGCCAACGGATTTCACGTCCTGCTGTCGGACTCCGACGTCCCCACGCCGGTCGTCGCCCACCACATCCTGAAAAACCAGGCCTTGGGGGGCCTCATCGTCACCGCCAGTCACAACCCCGCCGAATACAACGGGTTGAAGTGGAACCCCTACTGGGCCGGGCCGGCTCCCTCCGCCGTCACCGAGGATATCGAAAGCCATCTGCGGGCGCTGCGCGATCAGGAGGTCCGATGGGTGGATCCGAAGACCGCCCAAAAGGAGAAAAAAATCGAGCTGGCGGACCTTCACCCCGCTTACGTTCTCCACCTGAAATCCCTGCTGGGGGTGGCAAAAATCAAAAGAGCAAAACTCAAAGTGGGAGTGGATCTGCAGCATGGCTCAGCAACCCACTACCTCCTCCCCCTCCTTTCCGAGGTGGGGTGCCAGGTGCACCCCCTACACGCAGAGCGGGACGTCCTATTCGGCGGCCACTCCTCCGAGCCTGCCCCGGAAACCTTAAGCGAGCTCGCCGCCCGGATGAGGAAAAGCTCCTGGAGGCTGGGTCTTTCCTGCGATGGAGACGCGGACCGATTCGGCATCCTGGATGCCAAAGGCACATGGCTGCCTCCCAACGAAATCCTAGGGCTTCTTCTGGATCATCTGGTGCGCCACAAGGGGCTCAGAGGAAAGGTGGTTCGGAGCGTCATGACCTCCCACTTTGTGGACGCCGTGGCCAAGCACCACGGTCTTGAGGTGCGGGAGACCCCGGTAGGCTTCAAATACATCGGCGAGTTGATGCGGGAAGGAGGCTACCTCTTTGGGGGAGAGGAATCCGGCGGGCTCAGCATCCAGGGACATGCCCCGGAGAAAGACGGAATCCTGGCCTGCCTGCTGGCGGTGGAGCTGGTGGCCACGACCGGCAAGACTCTCACCCAGTACAAGCAGCAGCTCTACAAACAGGTGGGAGCCTTTTACTCCCAGCGCCTCAACCTCCACCTGCAAAACCTTTCCGACGTAGAAAGACTGCAGGAGCGTCTGCGCGTCCACCCTCCCTTGGACCTGGCGGGAAGCTCCGTTTGGCGAATTGACGAGACGGACGGGTTCAAATTTCTCTTGAAGGAAGGAAGCTGGCTGGGGCTACGCGCCTCCGGCACGGAACCCGTAGTGAGACTCTACGCGGAAGCCAAAAACCCGCAGAAGTTGAGACGGCTCTTGGAGGAAGGCAAGAATCTCCTGAAACAAAAACAGAGGTGAGAATCAAAAGGATCGCCGCGCGGGAGGTTTTAGACTCCCGGGGGAAACCCACCCTGGAAGCGGAGGTCTTTTTGGAAAATGGACGCTGGGGACGCGCCATGGTTCCCAGCGGAGCCTCCACCGGCCTTCACGAGGCCCTGGAGCTGCGAGACCGGGACCCCTCCCGATTTTCTGGAAATGGGGTCCTAAAGGCGATTCAAAATATCCGGACCCAAATCGCTCCCGCCCTGGAGGGGATGTCCGCGCAGCATCAGGCGGAGATAGATCAGAAATTGAGGGAGCTGGATGGAACCCCAAACAAATCCAGGCTGGGGGCCAACGCCATGTTGGGCGTCTCTCTGGCCGTCTGCCGGGCCGCGGCGCAGGCCAAGGGCCTAGCGCTCTATCGACACATCCGGGAAATCTCCCCCTTTTCCTCTTCTTGCGCCTTCCAGCTCCCCCTGCCGCTCTTGAACATCCTCAATGGAGGTCGGCACGCCGACAACCGCCTGGACATTCAGGAGTTCATGATCGTACCGGTAGAGTTTCAGAGCTTCCGGGAGGCTCTCCGAGCCGGTTGCGAAATCTACCAGGCCCTAAAATCCCTGCTCCAGGAGAAAGGGCTTTCCACCGCCATTGGAGACGAGGGAGGATTCGCCCCACACCTCTCCGGCCATGCCCAGGCCCTGGACCTGTTGTTGGAGGCCATCCGACAGGCGGGCTATCTTCCCGGCTCCCAAATAAAACTTGCGGTGGACGCCGCTGCCTCCGAGTTTTTCAGAAAAGGACAATACCTATTCGAGGGAAAAGAAAGGACCGCCTCTGAGATGATTGCAACCTATCGCCAGTGGGCGCAGCGCTATCCTCTCTTTGCCTTAGAAGACGGCCTGGCGCAGGACGACTGGGAGGGCTGGACCCAACTGACCCGCGACCTGGGAAGCTCGCCCCACCTGGTGGGGGACGACCTGTTTGTCACAGATCCCCAGCGCCTGAGACTGGGAATCCAAAAAAAGGCTGCCAACGCCATTCTGATCAAGCCCAACCAGATTGGAACCCTGACCGAAACCCTCCAAACCATCCAGATGGCCCAGGAAAACAACTATTTTCAGATCCTCTCGCACCGCTCCGGGGAAACGGAGGATTCCTTGATCTCGGATCTGGCCGTCGCCTCCCGCTGTGGGGCCATCAAAACCGGCGCCCCCTGCCGCTCAGAACGGACCGCCAAGTACAACCAACTCCTGCGGATCGAGGAGGGTCTGAGCTTTAACCATGACTGAGGGCGCTTCCCGCCGAAAAAAAATCTGGTGGACCCTTGCCGTCATACTTTCGGCGGTCATCCTCCTGGGCAACCGGGGCTTGCGAACCCTGGTAAAAAATCGTTTCCAGGCGCGCAAATACCAGCAGGAGTTGGAGAAACTGCGCCAACAGGAAAGGACCCTGAAAGAAAAAATTCAACAGGCCCAATCGGATCCGGACTATATCGAAAGCCTGGCCCGCAAGGAGCTGGGAATGATCCGGCCGGAGGAGGTGGAGTACCGGTTCTCCATCCCCAAGCAGAAACCATAAAATGGCGAGCGAAGTCGAACCATGATCCTGACCGTTCTGGGCTCCGGAGCCTTCGCCCCCCCACGACCCAGCCGGTACCCATCCTCCATCCGCAACCCCGCGGGTTATGCGGTCGAGATACAAAACGAAATTCTGCTCTTCGACTTCGGTTTTGGGAACCTGCGCCAAATGGTGCGGGCGAGGCTCGATCCGGTTCGGGTCTCGCACGTCTTTTTCTCCCATCGCCATCCAGATCATGTAGGGGACCTGCCGGCTTTATTGTTTTTCTTCCGGTACGAAGCTCCCCCTAAAAAAAGAAGCCTGACCCTCTGGGGTCCCCGAGGCATGAAACCCTACGTCCAAGGGCTCCTCCGGCTCCACTCCCCCTGGCTGAAGGCTAAGCGCTACCGCCTCCGGGTCCGGGAGTTGGCTCCCCCCGGCCTGGCCGCTGGAAAAAATTGGATCCTGCGCACCTCCTGTGCCGTCCACCCTACCCCCAGCCTGAGCCTGCGCCTGGAATCCGGGGGAAAAAGCCTCTGCTACTCGGGAGATACCGGAGAAACCCCAAACCTTTCCCGGTTGGCTCAGCGAACGGATCTCCTGCTCATCGAGTGCACCCAGCCGACCTCCCAGCCCTTCCCCGGACACCTCTCGCCGCCACAGGCTCTCTCCCTGATCAGAGAATCCCGCGCCAGACGCGCGCTCCTGTGCCATCTCTCCCCGGAGTCGGAACGGGAGCTGAAACGGCGCAGACTCCCCCCCCGCATCTCGCTGGCCAAGGACCTGCAGCGGATCGTCTTATGAGAGGCGGCCCCGTTGAAAAGCGAACGGTTCTGCGCCAACCCATCCGGATCGTGAAAAAACCCTGGGGGCGGGAGATCTGGTTCGCCTTTACAAAAAAGTACCTGGGGAAAATTCTGGAGATCCGCAAGGGTCACCGCCTCAGCCTCCAATACCACAAAAAAAAGCACGAAACCCTCTATGTGCTTTCCGGAAGCTGCCAGGTCCAGATTCAGCACCACAAGTACCGCCTGGGACCAGGCAAGGGATGGGTGCTGCCTCCCAAAACCCTGCACCGCTTTCGCGCGCTCTCCGGAAAGGTTCGCCTCCTGGAGGTTTCCACCTCCCACCCAAAAGACGTCGTGCGCCTGGCGGATGATTATCGGCGTCTCGGATGATATGCTATACTGGAAAAATGACGCAGACTCAAAAAATATCCCTTTTGCAACTCTGGATCCCGCGTCAGGAGGCTTGCGCCTCTTGGGGGGTGTCCGTCGCCTTCAGCCTCCTCATCGCCCTCTGCGCCCAAGTCGCCATTCCGCTTCCTTTCACCCCCATCCCGATCACCGGACAGAGCTTTGCGGTTCTTTTTACCGGATTTCTCCTGGGAAGCCGATGGGGAAGCCTGGCGGTCGGCCTCTATCTCTTGGAGGGAAGCCTGGGGTTGCCCTTCTTCCAGGGCGCCCACGGCGGGCTGCTCTATGCCCTGGGACCTACAGGAGGATATCTCTCAGGATTTCTCCCTGCGGCCTGGCTGGCCGGCACCTTGGCTGAGCGCGGCTGGGACAGACACCCATTCTCCGCGGCCGCCGCGATGTTTCTGGCCAGCCTCCCCATCTACGCCTTGGGCCTCCTCGGTCTTTTACGTTTTATGCCGTTGGAGCGCGCACTGCTTTTGGGGGTTTTTCCTTTTCTGCCTGGGGATCTTCTGAAAATCCTCATGGCGGCAACCCTTCTTCCCCTTGGTTGGCGGCTGCTCGGAGGCCTCGCCGGCCGCGAATGATTTTCAGCGAATGCCTTCCCTTAAACACCGCCTCCCCCCGCGTCTCGCTCTAGCGCGCCAACCCACCCCCATCGAAAAGCTGGAAAAATTCAGCACGGAACTGGGCCTCTCTTTATGGATGAAGCGCGAGGATCTGACGGGAAGCGTCTGCGGCGGCAACAAAATCCGAAAACTGGAATTTCTGCTTAGAGACGCATTGCTTCAAAAAGCGGACACCTTGATCACCTGCGGAGCCCTTCAGTCCAACCATGCCCGCGCCACCGCCTGGGCCGCTTCCAAACTGGGCCTGCGGTGCCACCTTTTTTTGGAGGACTCCCAGGGAAAAAAAAGCCTGGAGGGCAATCTCCTGCTGGACCGCCTCTTGGGAGCCCAGGTACATACCCTTTCCGAGCAGGAATACGAATCGGTGGACCAACGCATGGAACAGGCCGCCCAGGCAATGCTCCGCGAAGGGAGGAGGCCCTACTGCATTCCCAAGGGAGGCTCCAACGCCTTAGGCGCCTGCGGATACATCCGCGTGATGGAGGAACTTCTGTCTCAACTCGGCAAGAAGAGGCTGGAGCGCACCTGCCTGGTCCTGGCGGTGGGCTCCGGAGGAACCTACGCAGGACTCGCCTTGGGAAAAAGGATTCTGCGCCTCTCCACACGGATCGTAGGTTTCAATGTGGATGAAACCCCCTCCTTCTTTTTAAAAAAAATCGTCGCCATCTCGGAGGAGGCATCCCGGCTCTTGGGAATTCCCCTGACCTTAAAATCGGAGGAGATTGAAATCCTGGATGGATACGTGGGCGCCGGATACGGCAAAAGTCGTCCGGAGGAGCTCAAGCTCCTGGCCCGGCTAGCCAGCCAGGAAGCGCTCCTATTGGATCCCACCTATACCGGGAAGGCCTTCTTCGGCCTTTGGGACCAGACCCGAAGGGAGCCAAAAAAATTCGGAAAAGAGGTCCTTTTCCTGCATACCGGAGGGCTCTTCAGCCTATTCGCCAAAGGAGGAGAGCTCTCCCCGCTACTGGCCTCTTAACCATCCCAGATGAATCGAGTCCTTGCCCTGGTATTGGCGACTGCGCTGGGGGGCGGCTGCGCCTTTCCCCGCCCGCAGCGTAGCGCCCTCACCGAACCCAGGCGGTCCTACTCCCTCGACTTGGAGGGCGCCCGCCGCGCAACCCTTTCCGCCCTCCAAGGCCTGGACTGGCCCCTGGTGACCGACGGGAACCCCCTCCCACGCCGCCTGATAGCGCAGGTGCGCTCCGGCGCCACACCTTGGATTTCTGGAATCTCCACCAAGAAAAGCTACTACTTGGAACTCAGCTTTTCACAAGACGGGCTGGGTCTGACTCAGGTGACCGCACAACTCTATTACGTCAAGCAGTCCCGCTGGAGCGGGAAGATTTTGGAGATCGAAAGGGAAGATCCTCTGGGTCCGAAAAGGTCCAAAAAAATCCTGGAGGAATTTTTTAGCGCTTTGGAGCCCCACCACCCCTCGCCCCACCCCCCATGATATCCGTGCGGCACACCGCAGAAATCTGGATGGAGATTCTCCTGCACTGTGACCCCGCCCATTTGAAAAAAGAGAAATGTGCCTCGCGCTACCTGGAGCCGCCCCTCATCCTCCTGGGCCTCCTTTTAGGAAACCTGGGCAGGCTCCTGCCCGCGCCGCTCTTTAACTCCCTCCACCTTTCCCTTCTCAAACGCCTCAGCCGCCGGGAAAAAAAGAGCCTCCACCTCCAAACCCAGAGTCCGCCGCTCTCTTCTATTGAGATCGGGTCCTTCCCCCTCCACCCCATGACGCAGGAGCGCATCCAACAGCTTCACAAACTCCACCGGGAGCTCCAAGAGCTTAAGAATCGACCTCCGGCTTGGCTCCTGTTGAGCTCCCATCCGCCGGTCGTAGGGGCGTTGCGGCCGCTGAATCTGGAACTTTTCGGTCTTGGGCTGGAGATTCTGCAAAGAGTTCAAGCCCCCCAACACCCGATGAGGTTAGTCGCCGCCGTGGACGATTATGCCCTGGATTCTCTAGGCCGCTTAGAGGCGCCACTCTATGCGGGGCTCATGCAATCGGCGCATCTGGCCATGGACCGGCAGCCCTCCCGCCGCAATCCCTGCTCCCGATGCCTCCTATCCCCCAGCCACCCCCGGCACATCGCATGGAAAATCCTGAAAGCCTTAAAGGCTGGGGAGGCCGTTCTCTCCTACCTTCCCGGAGGCGCTCCACCCACCGCGCGCCTTCTCTACGGTCTCAAAGAATTTGTGATCTCCCTGCGCAAAACGCAAGCGCCCCAAGTCCCTTCGGCTGCGGCTCTTTTCCAATCCCTTCGCGCAGAAGCCTCCTTCCAAGATTTTTTGGACCTTTACTCGCTCCAGGAAAAACCAAAAAACCCATGGTTGTGGATCACCGCCTGGATCCTCCATCGGGCGGGGCCGGATGTCGCCCGGACCGGACGTGCCACCCCTTCTCTTCTAGGAGCCCTGGAAATCCTATCTTCCCACCTCGGTCTCTCTGCGCAAAAAAGAGAGTTTCTGAAACAAACTCTGGAAACAGAGCTTCTGCGGCCCATGCCCCGGCGTCTGCGCTTTTTCCAAACGCTTTTGAAACGCCTTCTGTCAAAAGGGATTGGGGTGCTTCTGGTTCCCCTAAGCCACGGAACGGAGAAAAATCCCCAACTGCAGCTCCTCCCCGCCATCGCACTCACCGGAAGACTCCGGGAAGATTCAGCGGAGGCGCTGCAGTTTTTTGAAGGCCGGACCCAGAGGGAGTGTCTTCCCCTACCCCGGCTTGCCCAAACCCTTTTCCCGTGATACAATTCCGCATGAGCAAAAAAATCCTCGTCGCCGATGACGATGAACTGATTCGGAACATGCTCCAGGAAACCCTCCTGGCGGAGGGCTACCAGGTAAAAACCGCCTCCGATGGCCACCAGGCCCTGAAGGCCTGTTCCCAACAGGTCTTCGATCTTCTGATTCTGGATGTGGAGATGCCCCAACTGGACGGATATCATCTGGCCCAGACCCTCCAAAGCCGAGAAGGCGTGCCCACGCCAAAAATCATCATCCTGACCGGGAGGGACACCCAAAAGGAAAAAGGGGCGGCCCTTTGGGCCGGAGCGCACCGCATCCTGCAGAAGCCCTGCGACATCGAGCTTCTGATCGCGGAAGTCAAAAAAATTCTGCCTCCCTAAATTGATCTTCCTCATCCTCCCGCTTCTGTTGCTTTTCGCCTGCCGGCCCCCCGGGCCCCGCTCGGCAGAACTGACGGATCTGGCCTCCCTGGATCCCACCTTCCACCTGGAGATTCGCTACGCCACTCAAGACAACTTCACCGGGAAAATCCTATATCCACAGGCCCGCTGCCTCCTCCAGCAGGAAGCCGCCCAAAGCCTTCTGCGTGTCCAAGGAGAGCTACGGAAAAAAGGGCTGGGCCTGAAACTCTGGGATTGCTACCGGCCCCTGTCGATTCAAAAAAAACTCTGGAGATTGGTTCCCGATGAGCGATACGTGGCGGACCCCAAAAAGGGTTCTCGCCACAACCGGGCTGCGGCGGTCGATGTCACCCTGGTAGATCTCCAGGGGCAAGAGCTTCCCATGCCTACCGGATTCGATGATTTCTCCGAAAGGGCGCACCGCAGCTACAGGGGTGCCGGACCCCAGGCGCTCCAGAACAGAAAAATTTTAGAGCAGGACATGGAGAGACAGGGTTTTCGGGGCCTGGAAAGCGAGTGGTGGCACTTCGACTATCGAGGCTGGGAGAACTACCCCCTGCTGGATCTCCCCCTGGAGTAAAAAACCGATGGGAGCCATGATCTATTCCACACCGGATTCCCGCTTCACCTCCCAGCTCCCCAAGATAGAGACTATCCGCATCCATCCGCTCACCATTGCCCTGAAAAATCCCTTCATCATCAGCAAGGGAGCTCACGCCTCTGCGGACCTCCTCTACCTAGAGGTCCGCCTCTCCAACGGAGTCATCGGCTGGGGGGAGGCCGCTCCCTCCCCCCCTTTCAACGGGGAAACCCAAGCCTCCGGCCACAAAGCCCTGCGGCGACTCATTCCCAGACTTGTGGGAAAATCCCTGGAAAGCCCAAGTCTCCTTTCCGAAAAACTCAAGCGGCTGCTCCCCGGTCCGGCCAGCGCTCGAACAGGCCTGGAGATGGCCCTTTGGGACAGTTGGATGCGGACCTACAAAATTCCCCTCCGGGAGTTTTTTGGAGGAGGCAGGCTTCGGGTTCGAACCGACATGACGGTCTCCATGGTGCCTTTGGAAAAAATCGAAGAAACGGTGGAGTGGATTTTATCTTTGGGGATCCGCACGCTCAAGGTCAAAATCGGCAGGAACGTGGAGGAAGACTTGGAAAGAATCCGTCTGGTCCAAAAGAAAGCGCCCGGACTTCCCTACTACATTGACGCCAACGAGGGCTATTCCCTCGCCGAGGCTAAAAAACTCATTGCCAAGCTGAAAAAACTCAAAGCGAGGCCGCTTTTTTTCGAACAGCCCCTTTCCCGATCCAACTGGAAAGGAATGAAGGAGCTTTCCCGCATCTGCCCCTTTCCCATCGCGGCCGACGAAAGCATTTCCAGCTTGGAAGACGTCTGGCATCTTCTGGAGAAAAAATATGCGCAGATCGTCAATGTCAAGCTGATGAAGCTGGGACTGCTGGATAGCTGGAGGACCATCCAACTCTGCCGGCGGGCGGGGGTCTCCTGTATGATTGGGGCGATGGTGGAATCCCGCCTGGCCACCACCTGCGCCGCCCACCTGGCCTCCGGAACGTGGCCCACGGCAGCTATTGATTTAGACACCTCTTTCTTTCTCAGTCGCGAACCTCTCCAAGGCCCCGAAATCCAAAAAGGCGGCACATTTGACCTTTCCTCCATCCAAAGCGGCATCGGCATCACGCCTGTTATCTAACCCACTCTTCAATCTAGGTCAAAAGTCCCATCCTCTCTAGGCCCTCCTCCTCGGTTTTTTAGGTCCTTTGGCCTAGGTCCTTTTTCTGCTCTCCACTTCCCCATTCGGCCCATGCCAATATTCCGACCCTATAGTATAATCCTCCCGATGAGGATCTTTGCACTTGCTCTGCCTTTGACCCTCCTGTTGGGCGCTCGCCTCACCTTCTCACAAGTCCAGGTGTTGACCGGGCCTTCTCCGGAAGAGATCCAGGCTCGGGAAATCCTGCGGACTGCCCAAGAAGATCTGGAAGAAAATCGGTTTGAGCAGGTGCGCGAGAAACTCTGGGCCTTGTACCAATTCTGCGCCCTGGACGCCGACTGCTTCGCCCAAGCGAAACTGCTCTTTGCCGAAACCCACCGGAAAGAGGCGGAAAAAGAGAAGAGGGCCTCCCTCTACCGGCTGGCCGAAAGGGAATACCTGGACTTCTTAAACCTCTACCCCTCCCATGCGCAGACCCCTTATGCGCAGTTTCAAATCGCCATGACCCACTATGCCCAGCGCCAGCCCAAGGACAAAGATCAAACGCACAACCGGGCCACCGACATAGAACTCAGAAAGTATTTAGAGAAATACCCGGACCACCCCTGCGAGGCGGAGGACCCCAAAGACAAAAAAAGGGGGGAAAAAAACTGCCGGGAAATCGCTCAAGAGGTGCTTCCCGAAATCCGGGAAATTCTGGCGGAACACGAGATCTACGTAGCGGAGCAAAACGCAAGTCGGGGAGCCTACCAAGGGGTCGCGTGGAGAATCGAATACCTACAAAAAAACTATCCTGAATTCTATAATGAGCAAGCCCGGGACCTTCTGGAAAACGCACGGAGGGAACTGGAACAAAACCCTCCCTTCCGCCCGATTTCTCTCCCCCTGGAGCTCCAAGAGAGAATTTTGAAAGGGCTGGAAAAAAAACGCTCGGACTGAACTCCGCAAACCCGCCGGCTTGGGCTCACCGCCGTTTTTCTTCTCCAAATCCTTCGAGATCCGCAATCTTCTTCCTAACCGACTCATCCATCCTTAAGACCTTCTTGTTTCTGTAATCGTAGCGGCATTGAACGGTCTGGGCCTGTGCCACCAGCCTTCCCGTAGCCTGCTCCACAATCCGATAATCAAACACCCAACTGGAGCGCCCCAGGGAGCTGACTCGAATGTAGACGCGAATCTCATTTCCCATCTCAACGGGAGAGCGGTAATCTATCTCCACCCGCACCAAAATAAAATCCACCTGGGAATAATCCCGGAGCCCCAAAAGCCTCTCCCAATACTTCACCCGAGCCAACTCCAGATAGCTCAAATACACCGCGTTGTTGACATGTCCCATGGCGTCGGTATCCCGAAACCGCACCTGAATGTCCACAAACATCTTGTACGCCGCGCAATCAGCCATCATGAATCCCGAAGAACTATCCAGGAAACAGGGAGCAAACCAAAAAGGCGCCCACAAAACTCACCAAGCCGAACAAAAAGATCTTTTGAGAAAATCGGTAACGGGGAAAATCTTCGATCAGTTCCGGAAGGATGCTGCGCAAAATTTCAAGATGCTTCTCCAAATCAAAAAAACTAACGAGCGATGAATCCCCCAAAGCCCGCAAGGCCCACCATCGCTTCCAGAAAAGAAGCAGCCCCCCAAAAACCCAGAGCAGAAAGGCCGCACCCAACAACCATCCGCAGAGCACAAAGCAAAATCTAACATTTTT
>JACQJP010000037.1 GCA_016204975.1 Elusimicrobiota bacterium | reverse complement strand
AGCCACCAAAGGATGGCCTTACGGGCGAGGGAGGCGGGGTGTCGAGAAAATTCTGTCACAGGCGGCGCTCGGGTCGGCTTCGAATCCGCTCTCAATAAAACAAGCCGAGGATGGGATTCGAACCCACGGCCTACGGTTTACGAAACCGTTGCTCTACCGCTGAGCTACCTCGGCTTTGCCGCGGGAGTGAATCGAACACTCGACACCTGGTTTTTCAGACCAGTGCTCTACCACTGAGCTACCGCGGCTTTCCGAAGAGGAACTTTCGCGCGGGGGGGTCCCGAAGGGCATCCCCCACACTTTTCCTCACACCTTCGGGGACATTTTAGATAATATGAAAGCTGTTCGTCATGTCCAGAAAGGTAGTGTATCATAGAATGACGGCGATGCCCATGCGACTTCGCTCGCGGCTTCCCATTGTTTCGATGGGAATTTATTGGATTTTGATTTTATGGGCCCTGGGCGCCACCGCTTGGGTTGCGTTGCCGTTTGGCTGGAGCGGTCTTCTTGTGGCGGCTATTGTCTTGTTTTCCTGTTTTGTCGCCTTTTTCTTTCGGGATCCGGAGCGGGCGGAGCCTCAGGATACAAAACAGGTTTGGTCTCCTGCGGATGGCAGGATATTGGAGATCGAGCGCGATTCAAATGGGGGAGCGAATATTCGAATTTTTTTATCTCTCTTCGATGTGCATATTCAGCGATCTCCGATCTCCGGGGTGGTTTGCGAGCTTAAAAACCTCCCGGGCTCTTTTAAGCCCGCCATGAGAAAGGGGGCCGCTGTAAATTTCAGAAAGGCCATTGCGATTCAGGGGGAGGTGGGGGGGCACGCATTTCTGCTGCGAGTGGAACAAATCGCCGGAATTTTAGCCAGAAGAATCGCATGTTGGGTGGTTGCCGGCAAGAGGCTGCGGGCGGGAGAGCGCCTGGGGATGATCTATTTCGGATCCCAGGTGGCGCTTTACTTGCCTTTGGAATTCCAGATTCTGGTGGAGAAGGGGGATCGGGTCTTTGCGGGAGTGACTCCGGTGGCGCGATGGAAATAAAAAGACCAAAGAGAAAAAGTGCGGCGGTGGCCCCCTCCCTGTTGACAGTGGGGAACATGGGCTGCGGATTTTTATCCTTGCTCTATGCGGGCAACCAGCGCCTGGACGTTGCGGCGTGGCTTATTTTGGCGGCGGTGGCGCTGGACATCTTGGATGGAAGAGTTGCGCGATTTTTAAAAGGAGAAAGCTCCTTCGGAATTGAGTTCGATTCTTTGGCGGACTGGATTTCTTTCGGCGTAGCTCCCGCGTTTCTGATGTATCGGTTTGTTCTGATCGGACACGGCGTTTGGGGATTTATCGTCAGTTTTCTTTTCGCATTGGCAGGCGCTTTTCGTTTGGCGCGATTCAACCTCATCGCGCATAGCGGGGATTCCATGGGGACTTATTTTGTGGGGCTGCCCATTCCTGCGGCCGGCGGAGTTTTAGCTTCCTTTGTGTCCATATACGACTTTCTGGAGAAAGACATTTCTTCCCGTTCTCTTAGAATTTTAATGGAACAAGTTCCTTTGCTCTATAGCCTCTCTCCGGTGATAGTGCTGGGATTGGCTCTTTTAATGGTTTCGAGGGTGCCATATTCCACCTTCAAACAATCCGATCTACTCAGACCCCGCTCTTTAAAATCGCTTCTGGTAATTTTAGCCGGCCTTTCCTTGGTGTACGTCTATCCCCGCAATGCCTTATTTATTTTCTTCAGTTTGTATGTGCTGTCCGGATGGGTGGGTTATTTTAGGAGAAACCACTGAGCCACGCAAAAATAATGGAATTTTGGCTGAGCCGATTTTGCAGCGAGACAAGAAGTGAGGAGCGTGGCTCAGTAAGATTTTCTTTTCTCCGCGAGGGCCAAGGCTCGTTCGAGCTTGAGCTTTAAGATGGAAATTTCAAAAGGTTTTACCAGATAATCCACCGCGCCAAAAAGCAGCGCGTCATTGAGGGTGGCCGCATCGGAAAGCGCGCTAACGACTAAAATGGGGATGGGTGCTGTCCGGGAATCGCTCCGGATTTCCCGGGTCAGGGTGACGCCGTCTGTGTCCGGCATCATGATATCCATAATGATCAAATCAGGAAGTTCCTCTCCAAGCCTCTGCTTGGCCTCTCCGGCGCTGGAAGCCATGCGCACGGAATATCCCAGGTTCTCCAACCCATGCTGGTAGAGATTGCGGATCTCCTCGTCGTCATCCACAACCAGAATCTTCTTCACGCCATACCCCCGGAAATTGCCGGTAGATTCTACTTAAATTAACCTTTGTTTGAAAAGGGATACTCCAGGACAATAGGCTCCCGGAAGCCCAGCATCTTCAGAAACCCGGAGACCACGGCCTGCTCCTCCTTCAGCCATACCTCCTCCGAAGCGTCCCTGGCAATCTCCAGCGCCCCCCCCGCAATCCTCTCATGTCCTCCGGCGGTCCCCCGCAGCAACCTGGCCAAAATCCGCCCGGCGTTGGCTCGGGGGTTGCTGGACCTTAAAGAGACATGCAGTCTCCCGTCATAGCGGGCCGTGCTGAGAGCCCAACGCATATTTTCATGACTTAAAAGAAAGTCCGCCGTCTGAGCAACAATATCCGGATCGGGAACAGCTCCCAGGTGCCCCCCAATAACGTTGCGGCAGACAAAGGCGTTCTGGATCGCCTTGCCCACCATCACGAAAAAGAAGCGCGGGCGGGAAGGATTTTGGATCCTGGCCAAAACCGCGGTATGACTTAGGGGAACCAAGGAGAGGTAGGCCCGGACATCCCGCTTGTCTGCTCCTCGGCCCAATCCCTGGGTCTCCGAGCTGATTCCATAAAGAAGAGCGGTGGCCAGCCGAGTGGGGATCCCCAAGCCGGTTTCTTTCAGCGCCTCCACCAGCAGGGTGGCCGTAGCCCCGACCGATTCATCGATCCAGGCCAGCTCCGCCTGGGTCTGCCGATGCGGCGGATGGTGATCAATCACCAGGGTGGCCTTGCGATGAGGAGGGAAGCGGTTGTTGGCAAAGGGAGACTGGGTATCCACCAACGCCACCGAGGAGTGCCTCTGCAGGTCTGTTTCCAGCAACGGGCGAAGCGGAATGTGCAGAAGCTTGGCCATCATCCGGTTTTCCGGCCGGCCGATAATGCCCCCATAGACAATGCGCGTCCGAATCCCTGCGGTTTTTTCGGCAAGGTAGGACAAGGCCAGGGCGCTGGCCATGCTGTCCGGGTCGGGATGGTCGTGGGTGAGGATCAGCAGGGGAGAAAGGCTCTTTCCTTTTTGGGAGAGAAAATCCAGCAGGAGCCGCCTGTGGGGTGGGGTCATGCTCAAAAGTTATTCTAGCACAAAACAGGTCTCCCCCAGGCCATCCCGGCGCCCCGCGCGGGGCCCCACCTGTAACATCCCTCGAATGGCAAGCACTCATGAAGACAGCGGGAAAAAATAAGATATACTAACTTGGCGCCTGTAAGTCGGCAGAGTGAACCGTGCGTTCCCTTTTCAGCTTCCGCTCTCTCCTCAGCATCACATTGATCTCTTCCATAGCCCTTGTCGGCCTTTCCCTGCCCCTACGCCCCTGGACCCTGCGGATCCTGGAGCAGATCCAAACATTAGGGACCTGGGGGGTCGTGGCGCTCAGCGCCTTCTACATTCCCGCCTGCATCCTGTTCCTACCCGGTTCTCTGATCACCCTGGGAGCCGGTTTTCTTTTCGGGGTGGCGCGGGGTACGTTGGCAGTCTCCGTAGGGAGCACCTTGGGGGCCGCCGCTGCTTTCCTTATGGGAAGGACCCTGGCCCGGAACTGGGTGGCAGACAAAATAGCGAACAATCCGAAATTTCGGGCCATGGACGCAGCCATCGGAGAGCAGGGCTTTAAGATCGTGCTGTTGACCCGGTTGTCCCCCCTCTTCCCCTTCAACCTCCTCAACTATGCCTTGGGCCTGACCCCGGTTTCCTTCCGAGATTATTTCTTCGCCTCCTGGATAGGGATGCTGCCGGGGACCTTGCTGTACGTCTATCTAGGTTCGGCCGTCAAAAATCTGGCGGCACTGGCTGCGGGAAGTCCCCAGGGAGGCTCCGGTGAAAAGCTGTTTTTCGGGATGGGCTTGGTGGCCACCGTTTTGGTGACCTGGCTTTTGACTCGCATTGCCCGAAAGGCCCTGGAAACCGCCGTGCCGGCCACCCAGCAATGACCTCCTCGCCTCCACCCATCCTGCCGGCCTGCGATCGCTATGACCAGGCGCTCTTGGCCAATGTCCACCCCGCGGACTGGAAAAATCCGGACCCCGCCCCGCGCTACAATCTGGTGGTCCTGGGCGCCGGAACCGCCGGGTTGGTGACCGCTGCGGGCGCCGCGGGCCTGGGGGCCAAGGTGGCTTTGGTGGAAAAACACCTTCTCGGCGGGGATTGTCTGAACGTAGGCTGCGTGCCTTCCAAAGCCCTCCTCCGAGCTGCCCGCGCCTTCGCGGAGGCCCGGGATGCCGAACACTTCGGCGTAAAGATTGACGGGGATGTCCGCCCGGACTTTCCAGCCATCATGGAGCGCATGCGAAGACTCCGTTCCCACATCAGCCGGAACGATTCCGTCCATCGCTACCGATCCCTCGGGGTGGACGTTTTTCTGGGGGAGGCGAGGTTTCTCAATGGGGAGACCGTAGAGGTGGAGGGAAAAAAGCTGCGCTTTCGGCGGGCGGTCATCGCCACCGGAGCCCGCGCCGCCCTGCCTCCCATCCCCGGACTCCAAGAAGCCGGCTGTCTCACCAACGAAACCCTCTTTTCCCTGACTCAGCTTCCCAAACGCCTGGCGGTCATTGGAGCGGGCCCCATCGGCTGTGAAATGTCGCAGGCCTTTAGGCGCTTTGGCTCCGAAGTCTTTCTTGTCGAGGTAGAATGTCAAATACTCACCCGAGAGGACCCCGATGCAGCCCGCATCGTCGAAAAGGCCTTCCAACGGGATGGGATTGAAACCCTTTGCGAGGTGCAAATCCAGAAGGTCTTGCGCCGGGGAAACGCCAAGGTGCTGGAATTAAAACACCATGGCAAACCGCAGGAATTGGAAGTGGACGAAATCCTCTTGGGTGTCGGGCGGGCTCCCAACACCGAAGGCTTAAATCTGGAGGCAGCCGGAGTGGAATATGGCCGACGAGGGGTTCACGTCAACGACTATCTCCAAACCAGCAACCCCCATATCTATGCGGCAGGAGATATCTGCCTGCCCTTCAAATTTACCCACGCGGCGGACGCAACGGCCCGCCTCGTCTTACGGAACGCGCTCTTTATGGGAAGGGGCAAGCTCAGCGCCTTGACCATCCCCTGGTGCACCTATACCGACCCCGAGATCGCTCACGTGGGCCTGTATGAAAAAGACGCGCGCGATCGCGGAATTCAGGCGGAAACCTTCATTCAAAAATTGGAGGAGGTGGACCGAGCCATCCTGGACGGAGAATCGGAAGGCCTGCTCAAGGTTCACGTAAAAAAAGGAACCGGCAAGATATTGGGAGCCACCCTGGTGGCCCGCCACGCAGGGGAAACCATTTCCGAAATCACCCTGGCTCTCCAAGCAGGCCTCGGCCTGAAGGTCCTCGCAGAAACCATTCATCCCTATCCCACCCAGGCGGAGGCCATCCGGAAAGCGGCCGATGCCTATAACCGTTCCCGACTGACGCCCCGGATCAAACGCCTTTTTCAAACGTGGTTTGCCTGGAGACGTTGAGATGCCGGAAGAAAAAAAATCTCAGATCGGAGTCATTGGTCTGGCGGTGATGGGCAGAAATCTCGCCCTAAACATCGAAGAACGGGGCTATACCGTTGCGGTATGGAATAGGGATACCGAAAAGATCCGGCGCCTCATCCAAACCTATCCCCAAAAACGGTTCGTTCCCTGCGCGGACTTAAAAACCTTTCTCCAAAGCCTGGAAAAACCCAGACGGATTCTTTTGATGATTAAGGCGGGAGCCCCTTTAGACGCGATGCTGGAGAAGTTGACCCCGCATCTGGAAAAAGGAGACATCCTGATAGACGGGGGCAACTCCTGGTTTCAGGATACCCAAAGAAGAGAGGCGGCTTTCAAGCGACAGGGAATCTATTATTTCGGCTCCGGAGTTTCCGGAGGCGAAGAAGGCGCAAGACATGGCCCCTCTCTGATGCCGGGAGGGGATGCGCAAGCCTACGAGCATATCCGTCCCGTTTGGGAAGCCATCGCCGCCAAAACGGAATCCGGTCCCTGCGTCACCTACATTGGACCGGATGGAGCGGGGCATTTTGTAAAAATGGTGCACAATGGCATCGAATACGGGGACATGCAGCTGATTGCGGAAGCCTATGACCTCCTCAAGCGGGTGCTGGGCTGCGCCCCCCGGGAACTTTCGGATATCTTTCTGGAATGGAACCGCGGGGAACTGGAATCCTTTTTGATAGAACTCACCGCTAAAGTTTTTCAAGTCCAAGATGAGAAAACCCGCCGGCCGCTCGTAGATCTGGTCCAGGACAAAGCAGGCCAAAAAGGGACGGGGCGCTGGAGCGTCCAAGCGGCCCTGGATTTGGGAGTCCCCATCCCCACCATTGCCGCTGCCGTCGATGCGCGAGTTTTATCCGGCATGAAAGAGGAACGAGTGTCCGCAGAATCTAAAATCCCGGGAACCTCCCGGAGAGCTTTTTCCGGAGATAAAAAGGCTTGGATGGCACTGCTGCAACAAGCCCTCCTGGCCTCCAAAATCTGTTCCTACGCTCAAGGCATGCGCCTGATCCAGGCAGGCTCCGAACAATACCATTGGGATGTCTCTCTTAAGGAAGTGGCCCGCATCTGGAAGGGAGGTTGCATCATCCGGGCCCGCTTTCTGGACTCTATCCTGCAAGCCTATGAGAAAAAACCCAACCTTCAAAACCTGTTGTTAGACGCAACCTTTAACCAAAAAATCCAAGAGGCGCAAGCTGGTTGGCGCCAGGTCGTGCAAACCGCCTGCGCATGGGGAATCCCCGTTCCTGCCATGAGCGCCAGCCTGGCCTATTTTGACGGCTATAGAACCGGGCGCCTGCCTCAAAACCTCACCCAGGCCCAAAGGGACGCCTTCGGTGCCCATACCTACGAACGAATAGATCAACCCCAAAAAGGTTTTATCCATACGGACTGGCTGAGTTCTTAATGCTAAAATCCAGTTCTTAGAAGGAGAAGCATGTAAATGTCTTTTAAAAAATATGCGCTTTGGGCGGCGCTGATGTTGGGTTTTTTTAGCAAGACGCAAGCCCAGACCACGGCAAAAAGCGCTCTACAGGCATCCAATATCTTAAATCCCAACATCAGCGTCATCGGATGGTTTCAGGGGGAGGCCGGACACCGGCAATCCGGGGAGGAGGCATCCTCCGCGTTCCAGTTCCAGGAGGCGGAGATCGCCCTGCAGTCCATCGTGGACCCCTATGCCCGGGCGGACTTTTTCGTGGCGGTGGAACCCCCTGAGGGGAAGGTGGATCTTGAGGAAGGCTACCTGACATGGTTCAACCTGCCCTATGGCCTTGCGCTGAAGGCGGGGAAGTTCAAAGCCAACTTCGGAAAATTCAATCGCGTCCATCGCCCCGAGACGGCTTTCGCGGACCGGCCCTTGGCGCACGAAGCCTATTTCGGAGAAGAGGGCCTGGCCAGCGTGGGTGGATCGCTCTCCTGGCACGTCCCCAATCCGTGGCTCTTCGTCGACTTGGACGCCGAAGTTCTGACCATGCCCGAAGCCGATGAGACTCCCGCATTTGATACCGCTCGGAAAAAGGACCTGCTCTATCTCGGCCGGTTGAGCGGCTATTACGATCTCACCGAGTCGGCCAACATCACCCTGGGGGGCAGCTACGCCCATGGCTCAGCGGGCCGGGAGTTCGACCAAGTCAATAACTCCTCTTCTACGCTGAAAAGCCGGCTCCATGGCTTAGATTTGACTCTGCGATGGAAGAACCCGAAACGCGCCATCTATAAGTCTGTGCTTTGGCAAACGGAGGTGCTTTGGAACCAACGCGAGTTGAGCTCGCTTTCCTCGATCACCAGCGCGGGGCTCTTCTTCCACCTGGAATATCAGTTCGCCAGACGTTGGAGAGCGGGAGGGCGTTACGACTGGACCGAATCTCCGCAGGACAACTCCCGGCACGATCAAGGAGGGCTTCTCTATCTTACCTTCACTCCATCCGAGTTCAGCCTCATCAGCCTCCAAGGAAAACAGGTTAAACGAGCCGACGGGAAGAAGGAAAATCTGGGTTTTCTAAAGATCACCTTCAATATCGGGCCGCATGGAACTCACCCCTTCTAAGAGATCATTTCTTTCGGCCGTGTTGTTTTGTCTGATGCCGTCATGGCTCCTGGCAAAAGTCCAGGTCGTCACCACAACGGAAGACCTGGCCGCCCTGGCGAGGGAAGTCGGAGGCAACTTGGTTGAGGTTCATAGCATCGCCAAAGGCTACCAGGATCCCCACTTCGTAGACGCCAAACCCAGCTACCTGCTCAAGCTAAAAAGAGCGGACCTCTTCATCCAGGTGGGGCTGGAGTTGGAGGTGGCCTGGGCTCCGGCCTTGCTCACCAACGCGAGAAACTCCAAGATCCTTCCCGGCAATATCGGATTTCTGGATGCATCCGATGGCTGCGAGATATTGCAGAAGGTCTCAGGCAGCGTGGATCGTTCCATGGGGGATATTCATCCACTGGGGAATCCCCACTACTGGCTGGACCCCTCCAATGGGGGAAGGATCGCCGGAAACATCGCTGAAAAACTCTCCGCGCTGGACCCGAAGCACACCGAGGACTACAAGGCTAGCTTGAAACATTTCGAAAGCAGGCTGTCTAAAAAAGAGAAAGAGTGGGATCAGGCGGCTTCCAAGCTCCAAGGCATCCGGGCGGTGACCTACCACAACTCCTGGCCCAACTTCGCCCAGTATTTTGGAATCCAGGTGGTCAACTTCATCGAGCCGAAACCGGGCGTCCCCCCCTCCACCTCCCACGTGCAAGCCCTCACCCAGCAGATCAAAAACGGGGAAATCCCGATCCTCCTGGTGGAGCCCTACTTCGACATCAAGTTGCCCCGCAAAATCGCACAAGCCACAGGGGCCAAACTCCTCATCTTTCCTCCTTCCGTAGGAGCGGAACCTGAGATCCAGACCTATTTTGACCTTTTTGATCACAACCTGCGGCTTCTCCTCAACTCTCTGCAAGAACCACCACCTCAAAAGCCATGACCATCCTAGAGCTCCTTCTCTGGCCCACTTTAGCCTGCCTGGTGCTGACCGGCATCCATGCCTATCTGGGGCTTCACGTAGTCGAAAGGGGGGTCATCTTCGTGGATCTCTCCTTGGCCCAAGTCGCTGCGCTAGGCACCACCCTCGCCTTCCTGGCAGGATTGGGCCTGCACAGCTCCGGAGCCTACTTCGTCTCCCTGGGGTTCACCTTGTTCGGAGCAGCTCTCTTCGCCCTCACGCGTGCCAAAAAAAGCAAGATCCCGCAGGAAGCCATCATCGGCATCGTCTATGCGGTGAGCGCCGCCGCTTCGATCATGATCATGGATCGCTCTCCGGAAGGAACCGAACACATCAAATATATCTTAGTCGGAAACCTCCTGGCGGTCAGCCCGCAGGAAGTGGGTAAGACTGCGGTGCTGTATGCGTTCATTGGTTGTTTGCACTGGACCTGGAGGAAGCCCTTTTTCACCATCTCCACCCATCCCGAACAGGCCCGGCAGGAAGGTTATTCCCTACGTCTCTGGGATTTTCTATTCTACGCGACCTTCGGCTTGGTGGTAACCTCCTCGGTGGCGATGGCCGGGGTGCTTCTGGTCTTCTCCTACCTCATTATCCCGTCCGTGGCCGCCATTCTCTTTTCCAAGCGAGTGGGTCCCAGACTGCTCATTGGGTGGGGAGTGGGGATACTGGGCAGCCTCTTGGGACTTTGGGGCTCCTACTGGCTGGACGCTCCCACCGGGGCAACCATCATCTGCATGTTCGGAGGGCTGCTCTTGCTTCTGTCCGGGGTGCGCGCACTGCAAACCAGAGGGAAGGCCTAGGCTTATCCTTTGTCCAATACTTCCCTCACCTTTCTAGCCAGCGCCTGAGGTTCAAAAGGCTTGCTGATAAATTCAATCTCCGGATCCAAAACACCATGACGCGCTATCGATTCATCCGTATGACCTGACGTGAAAAGCACCTTGATATCAGAACGAATCGCTTTGATTTCCGCAGCCAGCTTTTTCCCCCCCAATTTCGGCATGACCGCATCCGCAACCACCATGCGGATTATCTTCTTTGTGTCTTGTTGCACGACATCCAACGCCTCCGCCCCATCGACCGCCTCAAGGACCGTGTAGCCCTGCATCCGGAGAACGCGCACCACCAATCTTCGAACGGCGGCTTCATCTTCGGCCACCAGCACGGTTTCGGAGCCCCGCACTGATTTGTCCGGGCCGCTCCGCGTCTTAAGGGGTTCGGCTCTGTCATCGGCGCGTGGTAGGTAAATCTGGACCACCGTTCCTTTGCCCAATTCGCTTTCAAGCGCGATGTAGCCGCCGTTCTGTTTGACAATGCCGTAGCAGGTTGCCAATCCAAGACCCGTTCCCTTTCCCCGTTCCTTGGTGGTAAAAAACGGCTCGAAGAGATGGGATTTCACCTCTTCCGTCATGCCGGTTCCGTTGTCTCCAATCGTGAGCAGTAGATATTCTCCCGATGTGGAGCCGGGATGATGTAAAACGAAGGTTTCGTCCAGCGTCCTGGGGGCGACCTGAATAGTCAGCACGCCTCCATTGGACATAGCGTCGCGGGCATTGATGGAGAGATTCACAATGAGCTGCTCCAGTTGGCTGGGATCGGCACGCACGACTGCCGGAGCGGAGAGCGGAACTATTTTAATTTCAACGTCCTCCTCTATCAAACGGCAAAGCATCTTTTTGAGGGCCAAGACTACCTCGTTGAGATCGACCATCCTGGGCTGGATAACCTGCCGGCGGGAGAAGGCCAGAAGCTGCCGCGTGAGGGATGCGGCGCGAAGAGACGTCTCTTTAATCTCTTCGATATCTTTCCGAATAGAATCATTTGCCGGAAGTTCCAAGATGGTTAAATCCGCCAGCCCCACAATGGCGGTCAACAGGTTATTGAAATCATGGGCCACCCCGCCCGCCAAACGCCCGATGGCCTCCATCTTTTGAGCCTGCCGAAGTTTGGCTTCGGCCAAGCCCAGGGCCTTCTCCGTCTTCTCCCGCTCTTGCCTCTCGGCTATCTCGCGCAGCACCCTTCGTACGGCGGGTACCAACCGCTTGAGATTGTTTTTGAGTATATAGTCCGTGGCGCCATTGAGGAGGGCATCAATCGCCGCCTCTTCCCCGATCGTGCCGGAGACATAGACAAAGGGAATCTCAGGAAACTTTTTACGGATCACAGCCAAGGCCTCCTTCCCGTCAAAGGAGGGGATGGTGTAATCTGAGATGACTAGATCAAAACTGCCCCTATCCAGGGCGGAAAGAAACTCTTCACGGCTCCGGGCCAGCTTTATCTCGGAGGCAACGCCTTGGGACTCGAGCATGGAGCGAATAAGCTCCGCGTCGTTGGGATTATCTTCCAGGTGTAGAATCCGCACCGGCCCGGCAATGGGTTTCATCGGGACCTGCGCACGCTTCCCGGTGGCGGCTCGTTGAGGATAGCCCAGAATATGCCCACTTCCTTAATAGCACTCACAAAGTCCTGAAACTTTACGGGTTTGACCACGTAGGCGTTGACTCCTTGTTGGTAGCACTCCTCCAAATCTCCGGACTCGCGCGAGGAAGTGAGTATCACCACAGGAATGGCCTTAAGCTGCGCATCGAAGCGCATCTCTTTTAAAACTTGCAGGCCGTCGACCTTCGGCATTTTGAGATCTAAAAGCACCACGGCCGGATTTCCATTGGCTCGCATGGTGAAGATTCCTCGGCGTCTCAGGTAATCCAAAGCCTCGGCCCCGTCGCGAGCCACCACCACCTCGTTGGCCAGTTTGTGCTCCGCCAGGGCCTCCAGCGTGAGTTCGATGTCTTTCTCATCGTCTTCCACCAAAAGAATGCGCTTTAGCTCCTCCATAACTCACGCTCCTCCTTGTTTGGCTGTCGGCAAGGAAAAATAAAAAGTCGCTCCTGCTCCCATTGAGCTTTCGGCCCAGGTTTCGCCTCCGTGCCGATGGACGATGCGCCGGACATTGGCCAGGCCGATCCCCGTGCCCTCAAATTCCTCCTGCCGGTGCAGCCTCTGAAAAACCCCGAAGAGTTTGCCGGCATATTGCATATCAAAGCCGACGCCGTTGTCTCGAACAAAAATGACCGTACGGCCCGGCCGGCCGCCCCGCGTCCCGACCTCGATCACGGCCGGATTCCTGGTGCGCGTGAACTTCAGGGCGTTTCTAACAAGATTGGACAGCACCAGGCACAGCATCGCAGGATCTCCCTCCACCTCCGGAAGTTCCCCGATTTTCCATTCCACTTTTTGCCCTTTCTCATCGGGGCCGAGTTCGCGCCTCACCTGATCCAAGAGAGAGATAAGATCCACACGCGTTTCTCGCATCTCGGCGCGCCCCATTCTGGAGAAAGCCAAAAGCTCATCGATCAGATCTCCCATGCGCTTGGCTGATCCTGAAATCGTTGCCAGATACCTTTGCACCTGGCTATCGGCATTGGGTGCCAGCCTCTTTTGGAGGAGTTCTATGAATCCGTCAATGTGCCTGAGAGGCGAGCGAAGGTCATGGGAAACCGAGTAACTGAAGGCCTCCAGCTCCTTCTGAGCCTGCTTCTGCTGGGTCACATCCCGGAAGACGACCACGCCGCCCTGTAGGATGCCCGAGGAATCCCGCAAAGGTCTTCCGGTCACATTCAGATAGCGCCCCTCCGGAGCCCCGGCGTGCCGCAGAAACTGCTCATCATTATCCACCGACCCACCGCCAATGGCGCGGGCCAAGGGCAAATCTTCTGAAGGATAGGGTGTTTTCTGATCTGGGAGGAAAAACCCGTACGCTCTCGACCACTCCCCGGGACTGACATCCTTGGCCCCCAGGCCGACAATTTTCTCCGCGGCCGGATTCCAAACCAGAAATTTTCCGTTTGTGTCCGCGACCACGACACCCTCCCCGATGCTGGAGAGGATCGCCTCCAGGGTGCGGGCTTGTTGGGCCTTCTCTTCCTGGACTCGTTGGCGCTCCTCTGCAACCGCGTTGAGCGCCTGGGCTGTGGCCATCATCCAAGCCGAAAAAACGATCGTGCTTGAGATCGCCACAAAGGCCACCCCCAGCTCGGTTCCATAAAACCCCATGCGTTCGCCCCATAGCCTCAAGTAGCCCAAAGCGGCTGGGACAAGGATGCCGACGGGCAACATGCGACGCGCCATGACGCCCCCGGCTCCGGAGCTTGTAAAGACGGCCACCAACCCATGGCTAGGGCGCGAGGCCAGGATGCCGGCAGAGAGGAGGGTGAATGCGATCGCGGTGTGAAAGGCCATCTGGGTGAAACTCGCCACTCCATAAAGGGGCCTCACGCCATAGGCGTAGCCCACAAGAGCCAACCATCCGATCGAGCCGTCCGCCAGGGTCAAAAATTGGGCGGGCCGCGTTCCTCGCTTGGTCTCGACGTCCAACATCAGAAGAGCCGCGCCGGCCGTAAGAAAAGCGAGGGCGGTGTTGGGCGCCATCCTCCCAGGGGAGGAGGTTCCGATGGCTTCGCCCCCTTCCCGGAACAACAGTTGGTCTATTCCTAGATTCCAGCCAAAAAGATACTCCATCCAGGTCAGCGAACCCACCAGGACCACCATGGCGGCGCACGCCTGGGAGAAGGGATAGGACTTCGGATAGGTTTGTCCCTGTTGTTTGCACCACAAGGAAAAACCCGCCAAGACAAAGCAGGCGGCCGTGTTCGCCTTCATGGTGACCCACATGGGCAGGACGCTTTTCAGGACTTCGATGTCGAAAGCCCAGCCGAGCAGAACGACGCCGCCGGAGGCCGCAACCACAAAGCTTGCGAACTTTGAAAAAGCCGCTGATCGGGAGACTAGCAGTGGATCGGATAGAAAATCGGAACGAACGGTTGTAGAGGAGGACGGCATCGTATATTTTTTCTGAAAGGGATCGGCGGCGAACCGGAAGTATACAAAATAACTATCATAGAATTAAGCGTTTTATGTTTTTTAGCAATCCATACATAACTCTCATGTCGGCCTTTCCTAGTCCGGCGGTTTCATTAAAACGGATACCAGGTATCTGCTTTTTTTTGGATCCCCACCCCGGATAGTTTCCTGTTCCAACGTCAATCCGAACCCCTCCAGACGCTCACGGTAGCTTTTTCGGAAGGAATACTCCTCCTCGTTGGCGAAGCTGTGAAGCAACGCCAGCCTTCCGCCCGGCTTAAGGCTTTCCGCCGTCCGCCTCAAGAAAGCAGCAAAGCGTCCACTGAGGGAGCGTTTATCCCAATAATAGAGAACCTCGCAGGCCACAATGAGATCCAGCGCATGGGGCAACTCCACCTCCGTAATATCGGCGTGCAGGAAACGTATCGATGGGATGTCTTTGCAGGTGATCTTGGCTCGCTCGACGGCGGTTTTTGATATGTCCACCGCCACAATAAAATCGCACAAGCCGGCCAAGCGCCTCGTAAAGGCTCCTTCCGCGCACCCCATCTCCAGCGCGAATGGATACCGGCGGTCCGAGATCATGTCGAGCAGAAGCTGCTGCTTTCCCAGCTCATGGGGATGACTGAAGTAACCGTACGGGTCCGGCCGCCTTGAGAACAGCCTTTCCATTTTACGACGCGTCTTCCAGCCGTGGTGCCTGGCCAGAAGCCTTTTCAACACGTCAAAATACCCCCTAAAACAGGCTAAAGCGCAGGAGAACCGCCAGAAAGACAACGCCGATGCTCAAAACTAAATTGATCCTCCCCCAAAAGATGAGTTTATTCGTGAGGGCATGAAAGGCTTGGCTTCCGGCTTCCCGACTTAAAACCGTGAGACGCGGGCCCCAGACGTAGGAGTGGAGGTAGCTCAGCACGATGACGCAAAGAACAAAAAAGAGTTTTACACCCAGGACCCTGCCGAAGGGGGAGTGAAATACTTCGGGAACATGCCTAAGCCCCCACAATTTTTCGATTCCTGTGGCAAAAAGAACTGCCAGGCAGATCCATTGCACCCACCTGTACCGCCGGCTCATCTCGTGGTAGATCGGCATCCGCACCTCCGGAGCCAGCGTCTTTCGAAAGATGGGCTGTAGGACCAGAGAGGTAAAGATCATGCTGCCCACCCAAACGACGGCAGCCATGACATGCAGCCAATGGATCAAAGCGTCCATCAGCACGGATGTAACCTCCGGCGGTTCCTATCAGGCAGATACGAGCAACACGACTGCTCAATTTTACTTAATTTCCCTGCTTTTTCCATCAACAGTCTGCGGTGGGTTTATCGGGGCGGAGGGGAGGCCACCTGCCATTCCAAGGTTCTGGAATCCCAGGGGTTGGATAAAGAGGGTTCTCCTTTCACCCAGGACTGCACCAGGTTGTATAGGAAGACCGTGACCGCCACCACGGTGAGGATAGCCGCCAGGGAGATCCACAACTGCACGGAGGCCAGTTCCTGGGGAAAATCACCCACGCGCCGCCTCATGCCCTGGGTGCCGGCCCAGAACATGGGGATAAACGTGGCGTTTAGGCCGACCAGAAAGAGCCAGAAATGAAGCTTCCCCAATTGTTCGTTTAGCATCCTCCCCGTCATTTTGGAGAACCAATAGTAGATCCCCGCAAAGAAGGCGAAGACGGCGCCTCCCATGAGCGTGAAATGGAAGTGGGCGACCACGAACCAAGTGTCATGCAGGTGTAGATCGGTAGGGACATCCGCCAGGAAGATCCCCGTCAGTCCCGCGATCAAAAAGTTAAAGAGAAACCCCAGCGCAAAAAGCATGGGAACCTTAAGCCTTATGCTTCCCAACCAGAGGGTTCCCAAGGCGCTTAAAAAGACCACTCCCGTAGGAACGGAAATCAGTTCGGTGGTAACCATAAAGGGAATGCTCAAAAGGTCCCACATGCCGCTGGTGAACAAGTGGTGGGCCCAGACAATGAAGCTGATGACTACGATGGCAATAAAAGAGAGAGCCGCCAAGGGGTAGGCGAACAAAGGCTTTCTGGAGAATACCGGGAGAATTTCGAGGATGACCCCGAAAGCCGGCAGGATCATGATGTAGACGGCGGGATGGGAGTAGAACCAGAACAGGTGCTGGAACAAAAGGGCGTTGCCTCCCCGGGAAGGATCAAAAAAAGCGGTGCCCAAGACCCGGTCGAATATGACCATGATGAGGGAACTGGCCACCACCGAGGTCGCCAAGAGAACGATGACCCCTGCGGAAAGGATGCCCCACACAAAGATCGGCATGCGGAACAAGGTCATGCCCTTGGTGCGCAAGCCCAGAATCGTGGCCAGGAAGTTCACGCTGCCGAAAATGGAGGAGAAGCCGACGCTGACAAAAGCCAAAAGAAAGAAGAGTTTTCCTATCGGGCCCTTGACGCTCAAAGGCGCGTAGGCGGTCCAGCCGGTATCGAATCCGCCCGTCACAAGCGTGGAAAGAAGGATGATGACCGCGGGGGGTAAAATCCAGTAGCTTAGAGCGTTCACTCTGGGAAATGCCATGTCCTTTGAACCCAACATCAAGGGCACCGTGAAGTTTCCCAACGCCCCCATGATGCCGATTAGAGCCACCACGATCATGGAGATGCCATGCAGCCCCATTACCGTGTTATAGCTGTCGTGGCTTAAGAATTGCATTCCGGGCCGCGCCAACTCCAGCCTCATGAGGATGGCCATGATTCCGGCCACAATAAAAACCACCAGAGTCGTCACCAGATACTGGATGCCGATGACTTTATGATCCATCGTAAACCGAAAATAGCGCTGCCAGCCAGTTGGGTCCCTCCGGGACCCCGGCTGGCACTCGGAGCTCTGCGGAGGGTGCCAACCCGTAGTTTTCTCATCTTCCTCCTTGCCCTTGAGCCAATCGAGAAAAACGGCGAATCCGCCCACTCCCGCAAGGAAAGCGAGCAATCCTCCCAGGTATCCCAAAGTTGCCGCGGGCTCCATAGGCAGAATTCTAGAGCACGCAAAGGTCACAATGAAAAATGTCGCTACACCCGCAAAAAGACCTTTCCCGAAATGAATCATAGAGAGTTCTCCTAGCATCCTCCGGAGGCGGATCCGCCTCCGGCGGACGCTGGGGCCCTCGGGGCCCCCAGATCTTCCTACCAGGCCTCTCCCTTCATCCGCCTGTCGAAATCTTCAGGCTCCACCACCTCCACAAAGGCCGTCATGGCAGTGTGCTCGGTTCCGCACAGCTCCGCGCAGAGAAGTTGATAGGTCCCTATTTTTGTCGGGGTTAAAAAAAGCTTGACGACCTTTCCCGGCAAAGCGTCCTGCTTGACCCTGAATTCGGGCACCCAAAAGGAGTGCACCACATCTTTAGAGGTCAACAAAAACCGGACTCTTTTGCCCTTGGGGAGGATCAACCTGGAACCGTACTCGTTGCGGCTGGGGTAAAAAAACTCCCAGGACCACTGTGAGGAATTGACCTGCACATCCAGGTCAGCCTGGTCACCTCCACGGATGGCGCGCAACTCCTTGGCCCCGAAGGCGGCCAGGCCAAGGGTGAGCACAAGGCTGGTCGCAATCCATAGCACCTCCACCAAGCCGCCCCTGCTTCCATGAAATCTAACCCCTTCTTCAAGAGACCCTGATTGGGCGCGGAACTGGTGAAGACAGTAAAGCAATGTCGCCAGCACCAGAGAGAAAATCGGTATGGTGACTTTCAGCATCCCATCGAATGCCTGGTCCACGAAGGCAGCCTCGTAGGAGGCGGCCAGGGGCATCATACCGATGCCCCAAATGATCTTGAAGAGAAGGAGCGAAAACAAAAAGGTCAAACCGCCTAGGATCGGGATGGATTTTGCCATGGCTCCTCCAAAAGACGAACCGCGTCCTGCTTTAGTTTTTTCAGGTCCGAGTCGCTGTCGCTCGCATAGTACCCCCGGACCCTGCCTTTAGCATCCACAAGGACAAATTTTGTGCTGTGGGTCACCCTATAGCCGGAGGGGGCGTTTCTATCTTCAACCATAGAGAGCTTAAAACCTTCGTACATTAGTTTGTAAAGGGCGCCCTTTTCCCCCGTCACGAAGACCCACCGTTTGGGATCGGCGCTGAACCGACCGGCATATTTCCTTAAGACCTCCGGGGTATCGCGGTCCGGGTCCACCGTAAAGGAAACCAACCACACATCCTCGGGAAGCTCCTTCTGGAGCTTTGCCATTTCCATGGAGAGCAGGGGGCAGGGTCCGCTACAGCGGGTGAAGATAAAATTTGCGATCCAGGGTTTGCCCGCAAGCGCTCCTGGATTTATCGTGGTCTGGGAATTTGCCGTGACGGCCGTCATTTCAAAAGCAGGCAGCGCCTCCAAACGGCCCGGACCCTTTGTGGCAAGCGTCTTCATGGCCCCCCGCGCTCCCAGAAGAAAGAGCACGACGCTGATCGCGGAAAAGGCGGCAAGAATTTTCCTTCCCATGGGCCTATAACTTCACCGCGACATCCGGCAGTATCCCGAAGGCCAAGAGGATGACCGCGGCCACCCCCACAAAGACCATCCCGTAGATCACGGGATGCTCGTCTTTTAAGCGCATGAAGTAGAGAGCGATCAAGAGGGCCTTGGCGGTTGCCAGGGCCAGGGCCACGGCGACCGCCATGATCTTGCCCGGCCCCATATAGAAAGAACCGAAGCTCAGTAGCGTCAACGTGACAAGGCTCAGGTAGACGGGCAGGTAAACGTCATGTTCTTTTTCCATCGCGCCCTCCGGTCAAACAAGATAGAACAGCGGGTAGAGCAGTACCCAAACGATGTCCACGAAATGCCAATAGAGCCCCGCGTACTCAACCTTCCTAACGAAGGTTTCCCGAAATCCTTGAGAAGTTCCAAAACGGAGCAAGAAGAAGTTCCAAAGGACGCCCACGATCACATGGAGGGCATGCAGGCCGGTCAGCCCGTAGTAGAAAGAGATGAATATCCCGAGCCCTGGATTGGCGGTCATAAATTCCGTCCCGGGGAAATAGCCGTGATAATATTTGGAGGTGTATTCAAAGGCCTTGATCAGAAGGAAAAGGCACCCCAGAAGGATGGTCACAGAAAGATTCAGTGAAAAGCCGGAGGCGTTTTTCTGCCTGGAGGCGACGTAGGCCTTGACCATGGTGAACGAGCTTGTGATCAGGACCAAGGTGTTCAAGGTAGCCAAAAGAAGTCCCCCCGTGTAACCTGCCTGTGGCCAGGCGGGGGTGCCCAAGGCGCAGACGGAACTTCCCAATCGGAGCATGACATAGCTCGCTAAAAATCCTCCGAAGAGCATGATCTCGGAAAGGATAAAAAGCCAAATGCCCAGTTTGCCCGCTTCTATCTTCCTCGAAAAGACTGCTTCCGTGTTTATCGTTGCTTCCATGGCATGCCTCCGATAAAAGTCGCCGGCATCATCCCCGATATCCCTGCCTGTTCTGGGGGTGGGCGCTCAAGGACTGAGCCATTTGAGCCAAGGAGACCTTATCCAGCCGATCCCGCAGCCGTTCCTCTTCTTTTCTTAAGGGACAGTAAATCTCGCAGCTTAAGCCCGGGCAACGGCGCTGCGTGTAAAAGACGCAGGTTTCCCTGAAATAGTTGCCCTCGCAAGCCTCGAGGACCTCCAAGAGGGAAATATTTTCAGGAGATCTGGAGAGCATCACTCCTCCGCCCGGCCCTTTTCTGGAGCGGGCGATGCCCTTTTTGCAGCACTGGATGAGAACCTTGGAGAGGAAGCTCTTAGGGAGCTTTTGCTTCTTGGCCAGGACAAGGACGGGCACAGGCGCGACCCCCTGCGCGTCCGATTCCAGCACCAGGCGCGCCAAGGCGGCTATGGCATATTCTCCGGCTCGGGTGATGTTTAGGCAGCGTGACATAAGATAAAAACGGTCTTTTTACTCCTTAATTAGCGCATAACAATACTGCAACACTTTTGCCAAGGAAATCAAACCCAGATTGAAGATTCGCGGTTGCATGTCATGGCGCGATTTCAACCCGCGCCGACGCGCCGGCCTTCACCACTACGGGATAAGTCTTTGCCGTTTTTCTTTCGTCAAGCTTCTCCCCCCAGACCTTGAGGTTGTAGCTTCCCGGTGGGATCCCCTTGATTCGGAAGCCTCCCTTCTTGTCCGCAACTGCGAAGTAGGGGTTCTGCAGCACCAGAATATAGGCGTTCATCTCCTTGTGGATGGAGCAGAGCATGTTGACCAGGCCTTCCTTCTCGAACTTCTTGATGACGGGTTTTGAACCGGGGGGCATGGCCAGGTTGAAAATCTGAGAGGCCTTCTTGAAGAAGGCCTCCTTGAACCGGGCCAGCAGGTTATGCAATTCCTTGTCCCTGCTGTGGAATTCCACTTCCCAGCCCCTCACGATAGGAAGAACGTGAGGCACGTAAACCAGGTTGATCTGGTTCATGGCGGGGCGCTTTTCGGGCTGTGCAAAGGGATCGCCGTCAGCCTTTTCCACATAGACCACCATCTGGTACCCTTTTTCCAGCCAGTGGCTGACCAGCGTTCCTGAAATGGTTCCCGTGCTGGTTTCGCAATAAACCTCCCCCGGTGAAAGGAGGAAAAACAACGCGGCAAGGATCGCACACCCCATAAATGAAGGGGGACCAGCCCCGCGACGTAGGCGCAGGCTACCCTTGGCTCGCCAAGGTTGGGATGCGGCTAAGGAGGTTAGCGAAGCCGAGGAAGCTCTCAACTGCCTCGCAGTCTCGCCGCACCGCACTGGCCACACGGTCTTACTGAGCCCAATCGGGAAAAGTTCTCAGAAGATGAACCTCAGCCTGGTGCGCACTACCTCATCCCCCGTCTTCAGGAGGCCTACCCGGTTGTAGACATGCGCTTCCGTGGTCCAGGTCACGTTGGGCCGGATTCCCACGACGACGGCGGGGACGACTCTCCTGATGTGCTTAGTGGCCGTAGTCCCCTGGTCTGCTCCTTCGTAGCGCAGAATGCCCGTCAACCAAGGCTGGACGATATAGTCGGCCCCGATAGAATAAGCCGTAGATTTTTTCCGGGTAATGGCGGTCATATCTTCCATCCCCGTCCAGGCCGTGGCGTAGAGATTGAGGTTCTTGTACCAGAAGTCGATGTCGCCTCCGCCGATCTCAAACCCCAGAGGCGCAGCCCCCGACCATCCTTTATACCCGTACACGCCAAACCGGATGGAGTCATCCACCCAATTGCCGGATACGTTGAGGTCTTTGGAGGAAGCCAGGCTGTCGGCTACTCCAAGCCCGCCGATCTTGTAGGAGAGCCGTCCGTAGACATCCTGGTGGCGGTTGTTATCCCCATGGGCATCGCCATCCCCGTTTAGGAGCCCTACGGCATAGACAAGCCCACCGCCGGTCTGGCGGATGGACTTGGCACCCCACAGCTCCGCGCCGCCCTGCATAGTCTTGAAGTTGAACTT
>JACQJP010000043.1 GCA_016204975.1 Elusimicrobiota bacterium | reverse complement strand
TTTGCAAATTTATGGAGAAGGGGGGGGCTGGGGATTTGCCCTGCAGACCCCGTAGTGGACAGGACCCCCAATTCCATTTTGCAAAAGTCCAGTTAAAAGTCTACGGAGGGTAAAACGGCTGCAAAAATCGCGATCAACGGGTTTGGGCGCATCGGCCGCCTAGTGCTAAGGGCGGGCCTTAAAAATCCCCAACTGGATTTTGTAGCGGTCAACGACCTCACCGACGCCAAAACCCTGGCCCATCTTTTCAAATACGACTCCACCTTCGGAATCTATCCGGGAGAGGTCCGGGCCCAGGACTCTTGTCTATGGGTGGACGGGAAAAAAATACAGGCGGTGGCGCAAAAGGACCCCGCTCAGCTTCCCTGGAAATCCCTGGGGGTGGAGCTGGCGGTGGAATCCACCGGAAGGTTCACGCAGGTGGAGAAGGCCAAGACCCACCTGACCGCCGGGGCCCGCAAGGTGATCCTCACCGCGCCCGCCAAGGGCGAGGCCCTGACCTTGTGCATGGGGGTCAATGAAAACCAATACGACCCCGAAAGACACTCCATCGTCTCCAACGCCTCCTGCACCACCAACTGCCTGGTGATGCTGGTCAAGGTCTTGCAGGACCACTTCCGGATCAAAAGAGGATTTATGACCACCGTCCACTCCTACACCAACGACCAGGTCATCCTGGATTTTCCCCACACGGACCTGCGCCGCGCCCGCTCAGCCGGAGTCAGCCTCATCCCCACCACGACGGGCGCCGCCCAGGCCATCGGCCTGGTTATGGAAGAGATGAAAGGCAAGCTCAACGGCATCGCGGTGCGCGTTCCCACGCAGAACGTCTCGCTGGTGGACTTCGTCGCGGAACTGGAGAAGGAAGCCACACGGGACCAGGTCAACCAAGCCTTCCGGAAGGCGGCAGAAGGTCCCCTCCGGAACTACCTTCAGTACTGCGAGGAACCGTTGGTCTCCCGGGACTTCCTGGGGAATTCCTCCTCCTGCATCTTCGACGCCAGCTACACCGACGTCATCGGAAAAAACCTGGTGAAAGTCTTCGGTTGGTACGACAACGAATGGGGGTATGCCAACCGCGTGGTAGATCTGGCGGCCTGGATGACCCGGAGCTAAGGCTCCCCGATAAACGAATGGCAAAAAATATGGTCTTGTTGGGAGCGGCCGGAAGGGACTTTCATAACTTCAATGTCTGTTACCGCAATGACCCCGAGGTACGCGTCCAAGCCTTCACCGCCGAACAGATCCCCAATATCGCAGGACGCCTCTACCCCGAGGAGTTGGCCGGCCCCCGCTACCCGCAGGGCATCCCCATCCTCCCGGAGAAAGACCTGCCCCAAATCATCCGGGAAAAAAATGTGGAGGAGGTGGTCTTCTCCTACAGCGACATCTCCCACATCGAGCTGATGCACAAGGCCTCCTTGGCCCTGGCCTGCGGCGCTGATTTTAAGCTCCTGTCCCCCCGCTCCACCTACCTGGAGTCCCAAAAGCCGGTGGTGGCGGTCTGCGCGGTGCGCACCGGATGCGGAAAAAGCCAAACCTCCCGGCGGGTCGCCTCGCTTCTAAAGGAGATGGGAAAGCGGGTGGCCATCGTCCGGCACCCCATGCCCTACGGGGACCTCGCACACCAGATATGCCAACGCTTCGCAAAGGCCTCCGATCTGGACCGGAACCACTGCACCATAGAAGAAAGAGAGGAGTACGAGCCGCACCTTCAGGAAGGGCACATGGTGTTTGCGGGAGTGGACTACGCAGTGATTCAAATCGAGGCGGAGAAAGAAGCGGAGGTCATTTTATGGGACGGCGGGAACAACGACCTGCCCTTCTACCGGCCGGATCTATTGATCGTGGTGGCGGATCCCCATCGTCCCGGGCATGAAACGAGCTACCATCCGGGAGAAACCAACGCCCGCCTGGCGGACGTCTTGATACTAAACAAAGTGGACACCGCCGCCCCCCAAGCGGTCCAGGCGGTTCGGGAAAACCTCAGACGCCTCAATCCCCAGGCGCGCTGGATTGAAGCCTCCTCCCCGGTGACGGTGGAGCACCCGGAAAAAATCCGGGGCAAAAGGGTTTTAGCCATCGAGGACGGCCCCACCCTGACCCACGGGGAGATGCGTTACGGCGCGGCGGTGCTGGCGGCACGGCAGCACGGCGCCCAAGAGGTGGTGGATCCACGCCCCTATGCGCAGGGAAGCATCCGGGAGGTCTATCGAAACTATCCTCACTTAGACGCCGTCCTGCCAGCCATGGGCTATGGAGAGGCCCAGATGCAAGACCTGGCTGAGACCATCGAACGCGTCCCTTGCGAGCTCGTGCTCATCGGAACCCCGGTCAACCTGTCCAGATTTATCCCTCTTTCCAAGCCGCATCTGAGGGTCCGCTACGAGCTGGGGCCGGAGGCGACCGGCCCATTGAGGGAACTCCTCCAGAAAACCACAAAGTCCCAGGTTTCGATCCGCTGAGGCGCGCTATGCCCATAAAAACCAAGGAGCAAAAAACAGACTCTGAAAAATTCATTGCGGATGCCGAGACCTACAGCGCCCGCAACTACCATCCGCTGCCGGTGGTCCTCTCTCGCGCCGAGGGAGTTTGGATCTATGACCCGGAGGGTAAGAAATACCTGGACATGCTCTCCTCCTACTCCGCCCTAAACCAAGGGCACCGGCACCCCAAGATCATTGCAGCCCTCCTGCAACAAGCGCAGCGCCTCACCCTGACCTCCCGCGCCTTTCACAACGAAACCTTCGGGCCCTTCTGCAAAGAATTGGCACAACTTTGCGGGATGGAGAAGGTGCTTTTGATGAACACCGGCGCGGAGGCGGTGGAGACGGCCTTAAAGACCGCCCGCAAGTGGGCCTACCAGGCCAAGGGCGTCCCGCAGGACCAGGCCGAAATCATCGTCTGCGCCAACAACTTCCACGGCCGCACCATCGCCATCGTGGGCTTTTCCACCGAGGAGCTTTACCGCAAAGACTTCGGGCCCTTCGCGCCGGGATTTAAAATCATTCCCTTCGGGGATCTGAGCGCTCTGGAAAGAGCCATCACCCCCCGGACGGCGGCTTATCTCGTAGAGCCCATCCAATGCGAGGCGGGGATATTGATCCCCCCGGAGGGCACCCTTCGAAAGGCGCGCAAGCTTTGCCAAGAGGCCCGCGTCCTTTTCATGCTGGACGAAATCCAGACCGGACTAGGCCGCACCGGCAGGATGTTTGCCTTCGAGCATGAGGGAGCGCGTCCCGATGTGCTCATCCTGGGCAAGGCATTGGGAGGAGGGGTTCTGCCGATCTCGGCGGTCGTCTCCTCGGAGAAGATCCTGGGGCTTTTTGAACCGGGGGAGCACGGAAGCACCTTTGGGGGCAACCCCTTGGCCTGCGCGGTGGGCCGCGCGGCGCTCTCGGTGCTACGGGAGGAAAAACTTCCGGAGAAAGCGCAAAAACTGGGGGCCTACTTTTTGGAACGCCTTAAGACGCTGCGGCATCCGCAGATTCGGGAGGTCCGGGGCAAGGGACTCATCCTGGGCATCGAGCTGGATCCCGCAGCCGCAGGAGCGCGCGCCTTCTGCGAAAAGCTGATGGAGCGCGGGGTTCTCTGCAAAGAAACCCACGAGCATGTGATCCGCTTCGCCCCTCCCTTGGTAATCACCCCAGGGGAGCTGGACTGGGCTTTCGAGCAGATCCAAAAAGTCTTCGCGTAGTCCATGGAACAGGAGCTTCTGGTCGTCGCCCTAGGAGGAAACGCCCTGCTGGCGCCTCACGAAAAGGGCACCGCGCAAGAGCAGCAGGCCAACAGCGCCCGGACCTTCGAGGAACTCGCCTGCCTGTTTCGACCTCAGTATAGCCTCATCTTCACCCACGGAAACGGCCCGCAGGTGGGAAATATCGTGCTCCAAAACGAGCTGGCCGGCTCCGAGGTCCCGGCGCTCCCCTTGGACGTCTGCGTGGCAAAATCGGAGGGAAGCATGGGGTACTTCCTCCAGCAGGCCGTCCTCAACGCCCTGAGGTGCCGCCGCATCCGACGCTACGTGGTCACCGTCATCACCCAGGTGCTGGTGGACCGCAAAGACCCCGCCTTTCAAAACCCGAACAAACCCATCGGGCCCTTTTACACACCGGCCCAAGCGCAGAACCTGATGCGGCACAAGGGCTGGAAGATGGTGGAGGACTCTCAAAGGGGCTGGCGGCGGGTGGTCCCCTCCCCCAAGCCGATCAAGGTGATTCAGCGATACATGATCCGGGATTCCGCCCTGATCGGCAATATCGTCATCGCCGCCGGAGGAGGGGGAATTCCCATCATCCAAAAGGCGGACGGAACCTACGAGGGCGTGGAGGCGGTCATCGACAAAGACTTGAGCAGCGCCGTCTTAGCCGGCGCGGTCAAGGCGGATCGCTTGCTCATCCTGACCGCAGTCCCTTACGTCTGTCTGAACTTCAAGACCCCACAAGAAAAACCCCTGCGCCAGGTGACGACTGCGGAGCTGGCCGGCTATCTTAAGGAAGGTCACTTCGCGCCAGGCAGCATGAAACCCAAGATCGAGGCGGCCCTGCTATACCTGCGCCAGGGAGGCTCCCAGGCCCTCATCACCGACATCCCCAGCCTGCCCATGGCCCTGAAGGGCAAGGCCGGAACCCAAATCCTATGCCCAAAAAGCGCAAGGACCTGATCACCCTGGCGGACGTCCGAGCCCAGGAAATCTATGGTTGGTTTGAGCTGGCCCGGAAACTAAAAAAACAGACCCGCTCCGGAAAAACCCAGACGCATCTTCGGGGAAAAATCCTGGCCATGATCTTTCAAAAACCCTCCACCCGAACCCGGGTCTCCTTTGAGGTGGGGATGCGGCAGTTGGGGGGACACGCCCTCTACCTGGCCTCCTCGGAACTTCAGATCGGGCGGGGGGAAACGGTCGCGGACACCGCGCGGGTCCTTTCCCGGTACGTCCAAGGCATCCTGGCCCGGGTCTTCGCGCATTCCGACATCGAGGAGCTGTCCCGATGGGCGAGCGTTCCGGTCCTCAACGGCCTCTCGGACCTCACCCATCCCTGCCAGGCCCTGGCGGATTACTTCACGCTGCTGGAGAAAAAGGGGAAGCTGAAGGGTTTGAAAATCGCCTATCTGGGGGATGGCAACAACGTCGCGCACAGCCTGCTGTTGGGAGGGGCCAAGCTGGGGGTCTCGGTGACCTGCATCACCCCTGCGGGATACGAACCCAAACCCAACGTTCTCCGGCAAGCCATTGAAGAGGGGAAATCGACCGGCGCCTCCTTCGAGGTGACCTCGGAGATCGCCCGCGGGGTGCGGGGGGCGGATGCGCTCTATACCGATGTCTGGGCCAGCATGGGACAAGAAGCAGAGCGGGACGCGCGCCTTCAAATCTTTCGCCCCTACCAACTCAATGAAGATGTCCTCGCTGCGACCGGAAAAAAAGACACCCTGGTCCTGCACTGTTTGCCCGCCCACCGCGGGGAGGAGATTACCGACGGGGTCATGGACTCGGCGCACAGCGTCGTCTTCGAGGAGGCGGAAAACAGGCTCCATGTTCAAAAGGCCCTGCTGGTCTCCCTGATGGGCTGACGCCGGTTCCCAATCATGCCCCATTCCTTCTGGAGCTACGGCCTGGGGATCTTCTCGATCCCCATTCTGATCGCCGCAAACGCCTTTTTTGTGGCCACCGAGTTCGCCCTGGTCACCGTCCGGCGCACCCGCATCCAAGAGCTCACCCGAGGCGGAAAAAAGTCGGCGGCCATTGTCCAAAAACACCTGGAGAATCTGAATATGGTGATCGCCGGAACCCAATTCGGCATTACGCTCTCCAGCATCGCCCTGGGATGGCTGGGGGAGCCGGCCCTGGCCGCCTTCATCGCCTCAGGACTTCATTGGCTTCCTCAAGATTGGACCTTGATCACTTCCCATTCCATCGCGGCGGCCATCGCGCTGTTATGCATCACTCTCCTGCATGTGGTGGTGGGGGAGCTGGCCCCCAAGACCTGGGCCCTGCAGCGTCCGGAACGCGTCTCCCTCTGGGTAGCCTTCCCGATGTATCTTTTCCAGACCCTCTTTAGACCCTTCATCTATTTTCTAAACCAAACGGGAAACCGGGTAGCGCGGCTGGCGGGCCTCTCCCCCAACCCGCACGCCTCGGTCCACTCCGCGGAGGAGCTCAAGATGCTTTTGGCGGAAAGCCACCGGGCGGGGGTGATTGGGGAGCAAGAGTCGGAGCTTTTAAGAAACGTCTTTGAGCTTCCGAAAAAAAGGGTCGCAGACATCATGATTCCTCCCGAACGCATCCGGGGGCTGGAAATCAACCTGTCCTCAGAAGAAATTCTGGACCTCATTCAGGAGGAGGGCTACACCCGCTTTCCGGTTTATGAAAACAGCCTGGATGAGATTCTGGGCATCATCCACACCAAGGACCTCTTCTACCTGTATCAACAGACGGGTCTGGTCATCCTGCACGATCTGCTGCGCCAGCCCCTGTGGGTGGATCCGGAGGCCCCCATCGGCTCCCTGCTCCGACACTTTCAAAGAAACCGGCTCCACATCGCCCTGGTTCGCAAAGACGCCCGCACCCTGGGGTTGGTCACCCTGGAGGACATCCTGGAGGAGATCACCGGGGAAATCCAGGACGAGCACGACAGCCCCTCCGAGTGAGGCGCGCCCGTTTGATCGCCCATATCAAATATGATACCGTGAGTTCACGGGCCGAATCCTCAGCCATGGAACCCCTCCGGCTTCGCCGCATTCAAGACCTCGATCTGCAGGGCAAACGGGTCCTCGTCCGCGTGGACTACAATGTCCCCCTGCACACCGGCAAGGTGATGGACGCCACCCGAGTCCAAAAAACCATCCCTACCCTGGAGCATCTTCTAAAAGCCAATGCCCGGATCGTCCTCATCTCCCACCTGGGGCGCCCAAACGGAAAGAGTCAAAAGGCGTGCAGCCTGGCGCCCGTGGTCCCCTGCCTGCAGGCCCTTCTGAACCGGCCCGTCCACTTCCTGCCGGACTGCCTGGGCGAGGAAACGCTGCAGCGGGTTTTGAGACTCAAACCCGGGGAGATCGTTCTCCTGGAGAACCTGCGCTTTTATCCAGAAGAGGAAAAGAATGCTCCGCAATTTGCTAAAAGACTCTCCCAATACGGGGAGGTCTTTATCCAGGAGGCCTTCGGGACCCTCCACCGCGCCCACGCCTCGACCGTCGGAATTCCAAAATATCTGGGCGGTGCGATCGGGTTTCTGGTGCAGAAAGAACTTCAGTTCTTGGACCGCACCCTCAACGCCCCCGAAAGGCCCTTCCTGGCAATCGTGGGAGGAGTGAAGGTCTCCGATAAAATCCAAGTGATCCGCAAGATGATCGAAAGGGTGGATACCCTCATTATCGGCGGGGCCATGAGCTATACCTTTCTGGAGTCCCAGGGGGTCTCCATCGGGGAGTCTCCTTGTGAAAAAGACCAGCTGGACCTGGCCCAAGACATCGTCCAACAAACCTACAGCAAAGGGATCCAGTGCCTGCTCCCGGCAGACCATCTGATCGCCGAATCCACCCGTCCCGATGCGAAGACCAAAGTGGCGGAATCCATGGCCATCCCGCCGGGCTGGATAGGCGTGGACATCGGTCCGCACAGCATCCAGCTTTTTTCGGAGGAGATTGCAGCCGCAAAAACCATCTTCTGGAACGGCCCCCTGGGAATCTTCGAGATCCCCTCTTTTGCTCAGGGAACGCTTTCGGTCGCCAAAGCCATCGCGGAGGCCGCCGACCAAGGGGCCATCAGCATCGTCGGCGGGGGAGATTCCCTGGCGGCGGTGAGGCAGGCCGGGGTCCAGGAAAGGATCACCCACTGCTCCACAGGCGGGGGGGCGAGTCTCGAGCTCCTGGAAGGAAAGGCCCTGCCGGGCCTGGCCGCCCTGGCCCAGGTCAAAGCCTAGCACGTTGGGAGCCTCTGGCTCCCCGGCGCGTGCCCGAAGCACCGCGTAGGGCGCTAGATATGTACAACTTCACTCTTTTCCTTCACGTGGCCGCCTGCCTTTTCCTGATCCTGGTGGTACTGCTGCAGTCCGGGAAAGGGGGAGGGCTGGCCATTTTCGGCGGAGGAGGAGGGGAGCAGCTCTTCTCCGCCCCTTCCGGATCCTCATTCATCCGGAAGCTCACCCTTGGGCTGGCCGCCACCTTCGCCATCACCTCGTTGTTTCTGACCCTCATGAGCTTGCGCTCCGGCATGCGCTCGGTCACCACACAGTACCCCCCTCAACAGCAGGCACCCGCGCAGGCGCCCGCGCAACCTGCCCCTGCACCCCCCGGTCAATAAAAAGAGGTACTTTAGGGGGTCTGTCCGGGGTTGCCTTCCAAAAAACGCTCGCCATTTGCGAGGCTCGCTCCGGCATTTTGTCCGGCTGCATGCAGGATGCCGGACAAAACACGGTTTTCTCCAGGCAATCCCCGGCCATCTCCCTTCTCAATGTCTTTGCAAAAGTCCAGTCAGTAATTTAAGAGGTTGCTTGTCTGGAGAGGTTTTTCTTGGAAAGGATCTTCAAATCCGGCGAGAATTCGTAGAGGAGGGGAACCCCGGTAGGAATATTGAGCGCAACGACCTCCTCGGCGCTCAACCCATCCAAATCCATCACGATCGAGCGGAGGCTGTTTCCATGTGCGGAAACCAAAACATTCTTCCCCACGGCCACATCCTCTAAAATTTTTTTCTTGAAAAACGGCAAGGTGCGCCGGGCCGTATCCCGGAGGCTCTCCCCGCCGGGAGGAGCCACCTCATAAGAGCGGCGCCACAGATTCACTTGGCGCTCGCCGAACCTCCGCGCCATCTCCGCTTTGTCGAGCCCCTGGAGCTCCCCGTAATGCCTCTCATTGAGCGCCTGGTCATAGACCACGGGGATCCCCTTCCGACCCGTCTCCTCCAGCACAATCTCCAGGGTTTGAATCGCCCTCTTCAATACAGAGCAGTAGGCCTTATCCAATGGATAAGCCTTCAGCATCTGCCCCGCTCGTCTGGCCTCCTCCTCCCCCCTCGGGGATAGCGGAACATCCACCCAGCCCGTAAAGCGGTTCTCCAAATTCCATTGGGACTGCCCATGGCGCAACAAAATCAACTGAGGCACAAATGGATGAGGGCACAAATTGGTGGGCGGGGGGGGACTCGAACCCCCACGGGTTTCCCCATACGCCCCTCAAACGTATGCGTCTGCCATTCCGCCACCCGCCCCGGTCGCGCCCTCGCTCGCTGTCATCCCTCGAAAATGAGCGGGCGATGGGAATCGAACCCACGTCAGCAGCTTGGAAGGCTGCGGTTCTGCCATTGAACTACGCCCGCCTCGATCGCACCCTCGCTCGCTTCGCTCCTGTCACCCTCCGAAGCGGAATCCCTCATACGGTCGCACCCTGGATAATAGCTTTTTCAACTTTTTGTTGGCAATGCAAGCTCGCTCGATTTCTGCTAAACTAAAAATGTGCCGACGTCAAAGGTCCGGACCGGCATCGCCGCCCTGGCCGCAATGGGTTGCCTCTGGGCCTGCAGGGAGGTCCACATGGCCAAAAGAGAAGCAAAAGAAACCTTCAAGACCGACAAGGAATGGAAAGAAACCCTAACCCCTGAACAATACCACATCCTCCGGGGGAAAGGGACGGAAAACGCCTTTACGGGACAGTATTATGCTTTTAAAGGCACCGGCACCTACCTCTGCGCCGCTTGCGGCCATCCTCTCTTCAGCTCCCAGAAAAAATATGACTCCGGAACGGGCTGGCCCAGCTTCTGGGAGCCCCTCCGGGAAACTGCGGTCGCCCGCGCCCCGGATCACAGTTTGGGCCGTGAGCGCACCGAGGTCCTCTGCCCGGTTTGCGGAGGGCATCTGGGCCATGTCTTCGAGGATGGCCCGCCCCCGAGCGGCCTGCGCTATTGCATCAACTCGGCCGCCCTGCGATTTGCCGTCCAATGAGGAATTCCACCTCGGGGGGTGACAGGAGCAAAGCTCCGCCAGAGGGGGGCAGAGCCCCCCATGGGGAGCGCCTCGCGGAGCCAGGACGCCTTTGCGAAGCGAGGTGGCAACCCGAACGAGTTTCCTGGTCCGACTATACGTCGGACCGAAGCGAGCGAGGGCGCGACAAAGAGGGGGGGAAGTGAAATTGAAACACTTCACCCGCAAAGAGGCGGAGGCGCTGATCCCGGAGTTGGAGACGCTGTTTCAAAGCATCCTGGAAACACTTGCCAAGGTCGAGGAAAAAACCAAGGCCGTTGACGAACTGGCCAAGCAAGAGGCTGATCCCATAGAGATCACAATTGAAAAAGGGAAGTTGGAGTTTCTGATTTCCGGCATCAACTGTTGCCTGGAAAAACTTGCCGCCCGGGGGGCCGTGCCTAAAGGCCTCAATCCAGTCTTAGTAGATTTCCCTTACCGATTGGGCAAGGACGAGGTTTACCTCTGCTGGAGGCTGGGCGAAAGGAAAATCACCCACTACCACGGCCTGGAAGAAGGTTTTGGCGGCCGCAAACCCCTCCCCCGCAACGCCTCATAAAACCGCTCCCTTCCGACCAAAGGTCCTAGCTGCGGATAGGTCCTTTTTCCTTGCAAAAATAGGACTTTAGGCTCATCAGGTCCAGGAGCATATTTTTGTAAAATTCGGACATCTGATGAACCCCGCCGCAACGGCCAAAGCCTTCCAGGAAATCACGCCTCCCCTCAAAACCGAAGAGGCATACCAGGAAGCCAATCGTTGTCTGTATTGCTACGACGCTCCCTGCATCCAGGCCTGCCCCACCCACATAGACGTTCCCCGATTTATCAAGCAGATCGCCTCCAGAAACACCATCGGCTCGGCTATGACGATTTTGGAAGCCAACCCGATGGGCCACTCCTGCGCACGGGTGTGTCCCGTCGAAGCCCTCTGCGAAGGCGCCTGCGTTTATTGGGCCTGGCAACAAAAGCCCATCCAGATCGGCCGGCTTCAGCGTCACGCTACCGACTTTCTGCACTCCAAACGCCTCCAGCCATTCGAGGCAGGGCCCGACAACGGCAAAAAAGTGGCCATCGTGGGGGCGGGGCCGGCTGGGCTTTCCTGCGCCACCTACCTGAGGCGTTTGGGGTTTGCGGTCACCCTCTTTGAGGCCAAGCCCAAACCCGGAGGCTTGAACACCTACGGGATCGCCGAGTATAAGATGACCCAGGAAACCTCGCTGGATGAAGCCGCCTGGGCGCTGGACCTGGGAGTTGAAATCCGCTGCGGAACCCGCGTTGGGGAAGACATCTCCTTTGACAGGCTGGAAAAAGAGTTCGATGCCGTATTTTTGGGTGTGGGACTAGGCGCTACGGAAACGCTGGGGATTGCGGGAGAAGGACTCCACGGAATCCATGAGGCCCTTCAGTTTATTGAATACATTAAAAACCATGAATTCTCTCAAATCCCTCCCGGGAAAACAACAATCTGCATCGGAGCGGGAAATACAGCGGTGGACGTGGTCACCCAAGCCAAGCGCCTGGGCACGCCCAGGGTGGTGATGGCCTATCGCCGGGGTCCCGAAGAGATGCCCGCCTATGACTACGAATACGAACTGGCCAAGGCGGATGCGGTGGAGTTTCTATGGAACGTCACGCCGGTCGCTATTTTGGGAAAAACCAGGGTAGAGGCGGTCCGTTTTGCAAAAACGCACAGTTTGAAAGGAAAGCTGACCCTCCTTCCCCGCTCTGAATTCGATATCCCCTGCGACCGCGTCGTCAAAGCCATCGGGCAGAAAAAACGAAGGGATCTTTTGAGCCTCGTTGCGGACCTGGAACTGGATGCCAAAGGAAGGGTCCGCGTAGACCCTGTTTCTTTGGAGACGACAAACCCCCGGTTTTTCGCCGGAGGAGACGCCGTCAACGGCGGGAGCGAAGTGGTCAATGCCGCCGCGGACGGCAAGCGCGCCGCGTTAGGCATTTTCCGATACCTCTTTCCCGGCTCGCAGCCCAACCCCGAACACGCCGCTTGGATAGATACCATTGAACCAACTCCCAAAAAACCGGAAACTCCGCATGTCCTCGCAAAAGTTTAAGAAACTCAACAAAATTCCAGTCGATCTCTCCGCAAACTGCGCGGGGATTGAGTCCCCCAACCCCTTCTGGCTGGCCTCCGCCCCACCCACCAACTCCGCAGATCAGGTGATGCGGGCCTTTGATGCCGGCTGGGGGGGGGCGGTCTGGAAAACCATGGGGGAAGATCCCCCGGTCATCAACACCACCTCCCGCTACGGAGCCATCGACATCGGGGGATGCAAGATGGCGGGTCTCAACAATATCGAACTCATCACCGATCGACCCCTGGAAGACAACCTCCGGGAAATTCGGGAGGTCAAACGCCGCTACCCCAAGCATGCGGTGGTGGCAAGCCTGATGGTCCCCTGCGAACGCAAAAACTGGCATGACATCGTCCGACGAACGGAGGATACCGGTTGTGATGGATTGGAACTAAACTTCGGCTGTCCCCACGGAATGTCGGAGCGCGGCATGGGCTCGGCGGTGGGGCAGGTCCCGGAATATGTGGAGCAAGTGGTGGGATACGTCAAGGAGATAGCCCAAACGCCGGTTCTAGCGAAACTGACTCCCAACATCACCGACATCCGCTATCCCGCCCGAGCCGCCCAGCGCGCCAAGGCGGACGGGGTCAGCCTCATCAACACCATCAACTCCGTCATGGGAATCGATTTGGATACCTTGTCTCCAAGGTTTTCGGTGGGGGGCAAAGGCGCCCACGGCGGCTACTGCGGGCCGGCGGTCAAACCGATCGGGCTGCACATGGTGAGCCAAATTGCAACCGACCCGGAGTGCAAGAAACTTGCCATCTCCGGTATCGGAGGGATATCCACCTGGTCCGACGCAGCGGAGTATCTTCTCTTGGGAGCCTGCTCGGTTCAAGTCTGCACCGCGGTCATGCATTATGGCTTTCGCGTGGTGGAAGACATGCTGGACGGCCTGACCCGCTGGATGCAGGAAAAGGGATTCCAAAAAACGGAGGACTTTATCGGCAAAGCCACCCCGAACCTGGTGGACTGGAAAAAATTGAATCTCCACCAAAAAACCGTGGCAAAAATCCACCCCGAAAAATGCATCCAGTGCGACCTGTGTTATGTCGCCTGCAACGACACCGCTCACCAGTGCATCGTGCGCCCCATCGACCTGGGAACCGACGGCGATCCTAAAAATTTGCGGCTTCCGAAGGTGCTCGAGGAGCTTTGCGTAGGCTGTAACCTATGTGCCCTGGTGTGTCCCGTGGAAAAATGCATCACCATGGAAACCGTGGAAACAGGGCATCCCCCATTGACATGGGAGGAATATGTGGCCAAGGGCATGACGGGATATGGTGAGGTGTATAAGAGGTTTCACGACTAGGAGGCCATTATGTCTCGAATGGTTCGTTGCGGCCTGATTCAAACTTCCTGCGACTGGTCTGTGGAGAAATTCAGCCCGGCGCAAATCAAGAAGAAGATGATCGACAAAACCGTTCCCTTCATCGAGTGTGCGGCCAAAAAGGGAGCGCAGATCGTCTGCCTTCAGGAGATCTTCTGCGGCCCCTACTTCTGCGCAGAGCAGGATACCCGCTGGTACGACACCGCGGAGCCCATCCCCGGGGCCACCACCTCGCTCATGCAGAAGCTCGCCAAAAAACATAAGCTGGCCCTGGTCGTCTCCCTCTACGAAACCCCGGAGACAGGCACCTACTACAACTCCGCGGCGGTCATAGATGCCGACGGAAAACTTCTGGGAGTCTACCGCAAGAACCACATCCCCCACTGCGCTCCCGGGTTTTGGGAGAAGTTTTACTTTAAGCCCGGAAACTCCGGCTACCCCGTGTTTCAGACGCGCTACGCCAAGGTCGGGGTCTACATCTGCTACGACCGCCACTTCCCGGACGGCGCGCGCATCCTGGGGCTGCGGGGCGCCGAGATCGTGTTCAACCCCAGCGCCACGGTGGCGGGACTTTCGGAGCACCTATGGAAGCTGGAGCAGCCGGCCCTGGCGGTGGCCAACCAATACTTCGTGGGAGCGATCAACCGGGTGGGCTGGGAAAATCCGTGGAGGATCGGGGAGTTCTACGGCCAAAGCTATTTCTGCGACCCGCGCGGGCAGATGCTGACCGTCGGCCCCCGAGACAGAGATGCCACAGTCCTCGCAGATTTAGACTTAGACAAAATCCTGGAGGCGCGGAAAACCTGGCAGTTTTTCCGGGACCGCCGCCCGGAAACCTATAAGGAACTGGTGGAGCTTCTTCCTTGAACGGCGAGATATCGGACTTTAACCTGAGCCCGACCCTGTATAACCGGGACATCGCCCCCATTGCACCCGCCCAAAGAAAATGGGGAACGTGGGACATCGCGGCGCTTTGGATCGGGATGTCGGTGTGCATTCCGACTTACATGCTGGCATCGGGGCTGATCGCGCAGGGAATGAGCTGGGGGCAGGCTCTATGCACCATCCTTTTGGGCAATCTGATCGTCTTGGCTCCCATGGTATTAAACGCCCATGCCGGCACCCGATACGGGATCTCGTTTCCCGTCTATTGCCGGGCCTCGTTCGGGATCTATGGCGCGCACATCCCTTCCATATTGAGAGGACTGGTCGCCTGCGGTTGGTTTGGAATTCAAACTTGGATCGGAGGGTGGGCAATCTACAAGCTCGCCGCCGTCTTTGCTCCCGGACTGGAAGCTCTGCCGAACGGATTTCTAGGGATCAATCCCGCGCAACTCGCCTGCTTTTTGGGATTCTGGGGATTGAATTTATTTGTGATTTTCAGGGGTATGGAGTCCGTCCGCCACGTGGAGAATTGGGGAGCACCGCTCCTGCTCGCCATGGGCCTGGGGCTCTTGATCTGGGCCTACTGGGCGGCCGGCGGGCTGGGGGAGATGCTTTCACAGCCCTCCCAGTTTGCTCCCGGAGGACCCCAGGAGGGGCAGTTTTGGAGGTTCTTTTTTCCAGGGCTGACCGGCATGGTCGGTTTCTGGGCGACCCTGTCCCTCAATATCCCGGACTTTACCCGCTATGCCAAAAGCCAAAGAGATCAAATGCTGGGCCAGGCGATCGGACTTCCCGCCACCATGACCCTCTACGCCTTCATCGGAGTCGCCGTCACCTCCGCCACCGCCGTCATCTTTGGAGAAACCATCTGGGATCCCGTCGTCCTGCTCTCCAAATTTTCGAACCCCCTGGTGGTCATCTGCTCCATGGGGGCATTGACCCTGGCCACCTTGACCACCAATCTCGCCGCCAACGTGGTCAGCCCCGCGGTGGGATTTTCCAACCTCTGGCCTCAACGGATCTCTTTTAAAATGGGGGGGCTCTTGACCGGCGCAATCGGCATCCTGATGCAACCCTGGAAACTGGTGGCGGACCCCACCGGCTATATCTTTACCTGGTTGATCGGCTACTCCGCGCTTCTGGGCTCCATCGCCGGAGTGCTCCTGTCCGATTATTTCTGGATTCGCAGGACGCACCTCAATCTCCAGGCGCTCTACCAACAAGAAGGGGATTACACTTATTGGAAAGGAGTCAACTGGGTCGCCGTGACGGCGCTGACCATAGGAATTCTTCCGTGCGTTCCGGGCTTTTTAGGAACAATCGGCGCGGCATCCGTTTCGGAGTTTTGGCGCAACGTGTATCATTATGCCTGGTTTGTCAGCTTCGCCATCTCTTTCGCCGGCTATGGGCTATGCACGCTGGCGCTTCGAGCCGCTGGCGCTAGCGCCCCCAAAAGCATCCCGGAAGCGGTCGGGGGAGATTGAACCGTGTCTTATGATCTGATTCTCAAAAACGGAACCATCCTCACCTCCTCCGATACCTACCGCGCGGACATCGCTATCGAGAAAGGGAAGGTCGCGGCCATCGGCCGGAACCTGCCCGCCGACGGCGCCGAAACGATCGAGGCGCGGGAAAAATACGTCTTTCCGGGGGGATTGGATGTCCACACTCATCTGGACATGCCCTTCGGCGGCACCACCACCGCCGACGATTTCGCCACGGGATCCTTGGCCGCCGCCTGCGGGGGGACCACCTCTATCATCGACTTCGCGATCCAGAGCCGCGGGGAGTCGCTGCTGAAAGGTTTGGAGGCTTGGCACAAAAAGGCCCAGGGGAAATCCATCGTGGATTATGCCTTTCACATGATCGCAGTGGACCTTCCGGAAGGGCGCCTGAAGGAAATGGATCAGGTGGTAAAGGAAGGCTCTCCCAGCTTTAAGCTGTTCATGGCTTATCCCGGGGTATTTATGTTGGACGACGCCACTATTTTTCGCGCCATGCTGCGCACCCGAGAAAACGGCGGCATGATCTGCATGCACGCCGAAAACGGAGGGGTCATCGACGTTTTGGTCCGCAAAGCCCTGGCGGAGGGAAAGAGTCATCCCAAATACCACGCCTTGACCCGTCCCATGACCGCCGAGGCGGAAGCCACCCGGCGCGCCATCGCCCTGGCCGAGATGGCGGAGGTACCGCTTTACATCGTGCATCTATCGGCGGCAGACGCCCTGAAGGAGGTCCGGCTCGCCCGCGAGCGCGGCCTCCCCATCTATGCGGAAACCTGCCCCCAGTATCTCTATCTTTCCTACGAGGACTACGAACGTCCCGGCTTTGAGGGCGCCAAGTTCGTCATGTCGCCGCCTTTAAGGCCCAAGGGAAACGAAAAACACCTCTGGGAGGGACTCCGCCAAAACTGGCTGCAGGTCGTCTCCACCGACCACTGCTCGTTTTGTTTTCACCACCCAAAGGACGGCAAACCCGGCAAGGAGCTGGGCAAGAAAGACTTCAGCAAAATTCCCAACGGGGCTCCCGGCATCGAAACCCGCATGCCCCTGCTGTGGGATGCGGTCGCGCGGGGGGAACTCACCCCGAATCGCTTTGTGGAGCTGACCTCCACCGCCCCCGCCAAGCTCTTCGGACTCTATCCCCGCAAGGGAGCCATCGCCCCGGGGGCGGATGCGGATTTGGTGGTTCTGGACCCCCGAAAAAACCGCACCCTCTCCGCCAAAACCCACCATATGAATGTGGACTACAATCCCTATGAAGGCAAAACCGTCCGAGGTGCAATTGAGGAAGTGTGGGTCCGCGGAAGACGTGTGGTACGCGCAGGAAAACCGGTTGCCAATCCTCCGCATGGAAATTTTTTAAAACGGGACCCCCGAAGCAACTAAATAAGGAGAACAATCCCCATGGCCACAGCCACAGCAACCCAAACCAAAACTGCCGGCACCGTTGGACTCAAACAATTCATAGACGGCCGTTGGACCCAAGGCACCGGGAAAAACGAGATTCGTTCGGTCAACCCCGCAGATACCCGCCAAGTGCTGGCACAGTGCCGGGGAGCTTCCCGCCAAGACGCCCTCCGGGCACTGGAGGCGGCCCAAAAGGCCTTCCCCCGGTGGCGAGCCGTCCCGGCCCCTTCCCGAGCCAGGATCATCGAGAAGGTGGTGCATCTGGCGCGTGAGCGCAAAGAGGAATTAGCCCGGATTCTCACTTTGGAGGAGGGCAAGATCTTCCCTGAGGCCCTGGGAGAATTGGAAAAGGGAATCAACCTCCTGGAGTGGTACGCGGGAGAGGGCCTGCGCTTTATGGGCCACACCGCTCCCTCCGAACTTCCCAAAAACCTGCTGTTTACGGTCCGGGAGCCCCTGGGGATCGTCTCCGCCATCACCCCCTGGAACTTCCCCTGGGCGATCCTCTGCTGGAAGATCGCTCCGGCCCTGGTGGCGGGAAACACCGTCGTCCTAAAACCTTCCTCGCTGACCCCCTGGCTGGCGGTCGAGTTTGTAAAACTTTTCGAGTCCGCGGGCCTTCCCCAAGGAGCGCTGAATCTCGTGATCGGCGCAGGCTCCGAGGTGGGAGATGTCCTGGTGGAAGATGAACGCATTGAAGCGGTCAGTTTCACGGGATCGAACGAAGTGGGCGTTCGCGTGCATGCGCTGGCCGGAAAACGGGGGGTGCGCGTGACCTGCGAAATGGGGGGGAAAAACCCTTGCCTGGTCTGGAAAGATGCGGACCTGGAATTGGCTTTGGCGGGAATCGTCAAGGGGGCCTTCGGCTCCACGGGCCAGCGCTGCACCGCCACCAGCCGATTGATCCTCCACGAAGAGGTCGCGGACTCCCTGGTCTGGCAAATCGTGGAATTCGCCGGCTCGCTGAAAATCGGGGACGGCTTAAAACCCGGCATCGGGCTGGGACCGCTGATCGATGCAAACCAGCTGCATGCCGTTTTAAAGTGGATCGAGATCGGAAAAAAAGAGGGCGCCAAAATCTTGTGCGGTGGAAAACGGTTTACCGCCGAAGGCTGCCGAAACGGATGGTTTGTGGAGCCCACGGTATTCGACCAAGTCACTCCTTCAATGAAGATCGCCCAGGAGGAGATATTCGGACCGGTCCTTTCCGTCTTTCGGGTGAGGGATTTCGAGGAGGCGGTGCGGATCTCAAACCACACCCGCTTCGGTTTAACCTCCGCCATCTACACACAAAACCTCTCCCTGGCCCTGCGCTTTATCGAGGAATCCCAGGTGGGGATGGTGCATGTCAACTCCCCCACCATCGGCGGCGAGGCCCAGGTTCCCTTCGGGGGAGTGAAGGCTTCCGGGGTCGGCGAGCGGGAAATGGCCAAGGAGGGAATACTCTTTTTCTCCAAGCCAAAGACCGTGTTTTTAGACTACACCGGAAAAAAGCGGGAATCAAACATCTATTGAGTGCAAATACCACACGGCGGGAGGAATCTCAAGTGGCGAACACTAAAGGCTCCTCGGTAGAGGAGCTTCTGGAGCTTCGAAAAAAATATATTCTCCCCTCCACCCCCATCTACCATGCGCGGCCCTTTCTGGTCTCCCGAGCCGAGCGCCAATACCTCTTTGACGAAAATGGAAAAAAACACCTGGACGCCTTCGCGGGGGTGGTCACCATCTCGGTCGGCCACTGCCACCCGGAGGTGGTGCGCCGCGCCCAGGCCCAGATGGCGGTCTTTGACCACTCCACCATGCTCTACCTCTATCCGCAGCTCACCCGCTACGCTCAAAAACTCATCCAACGATTGCAACCCGCCAATCCGGAGCTGGAGGTCTGCTTTTTCACCAACTCCGGCTGTGAAGCCACCGAGTTGGCCGCCATCATCGCCAAAAACTACACCGGACGGCATGAATTCGTGGCCCTGCGCCACTCCTTCCACGGAAGGTCGCTCATGGCCATGACCCTGACCGGGCAATCTCTGTGGAGGCATTCCACGCCCTATGTCTTCGGCGTCTACCATGCCCCGGTCAACTACACCTATCGCCGTCCTCCGGAAACGACTCCCGCACAATATGCCCGCTGGTGCGCCGAGGAGATCGAGCAGATCATCCGCTATTCCACCTCCGGAAAAATCGCCGCCTTCATCGCTGAACCCATCATGGGATTTGGAGGGGTCATCACCCCGGAGGCGGAATACTTTCCCAGGGCCTACGAGATCGTCAAAAAATACGGAGGGCTCTACATCTGCGATGAGGTGCAGACCGGGGTGGGACGCCTTGGAAAAACCTTTTTGGGAATTGAGAAGTGGGGGGTAAAACCCGACGTAGTCACCATGGCCAAGGGGATTGGAAACGGCTATCCCCTCGGGGCGGTGATCACCACCCGCGAGGTCGCCGAAGCGATGCAGGGCAAGGTGCATTTCAATACCTTCGGGGGAAACCCCGTAGCGATGACGGTGGGGGAGGCGGTCCTGGACATTCTGGAATCGGAGCGCCTCCCGGAGAACGCCGCGGAGGTGGGCGGATATCTTAAAAAAAGACTGAGTGCGCTCTTAGACCCTTTTGAAGTCGCGGGGGACGTTCGCGGAATGGGCCTGATGCTGGGCGTGGAATTTGTGAAAAGCAAAAAATCCAAGGAACCCGCTCCGGAAACTCTCCTGAAACTCATGGATGCCATGAAGGAGAAGGGCGTCCTGGTCGGCAAGGGAGGGATGGATGCAAACGTCATGCGGATCAAACCTCCGCTCTGCATCACCCGTCCAGACGCCGATTGGATCGTAGAATCCCTGGAGTCTTCCTTAAAAGAACTGACCTGACGCGGGCAAGGACTGCATGGGACCCTGTGGATCACCAGCCCCCAGAGCCGCGTGGCCGAACAGGTGAAGGCAGACATATTAGAAAGAGTCCGGCAAATCAGGAAGTGGGAGGCAGCGAACGCCGACGGCCTATCCGAAGTGATAGACGAAGCCGACCGAACCATCTGGAAAATTCAGGATTCCCTCAATCCCTAGAAATTCCTCTTTCACCCCTTGCACCCCATGTCAAAATATCTCTTAGTTTTCCTCTTCGCCTATCCTGTTGGATTTTAAAAATCTGACTACGACGTGGGGCGGCTCAAACGCTTTTACCATCCAGACAGGCCGCGCAAAAAATCCCTTGACGTAGTTCACCACTAGTGGTACACTAAAGAGCAGGAGGGAGACCATGCCCACCAAAAACCCGAGATTGCAGGTCATGTTGGAGCGCCCTATCTATAAGACCATCGCCTCCCTGGCTGAGAAAGAGGGAATATCTATGTCCCTGAAAGCCAGGGACCTGATCCGCGAGGCCCTGGAGCACCTGGAAGACATCACGCTGGCCAGGATCGTGGAGGAAAGGGCGGCGAAGCCCGCCAGACTGCTCAAGCTTTCGGAAGTGGAAGCGCGCCTTAAGCGGTGAGCCTCTTCGAAATTCTCGTCCGCCCGGAAGCGGAGGGCGATCTGCGCCGCCTAGGCAAGGGCGAGCAGAAGCAGATTCTTCGTGCGATCCGGGAAAGGCTCGGTACAAGCCCGACACAGTACGGGAAACTCTTGGGCGGGACATTGAAGGGTTTGAGGCGCGTCCGAGTGGGGGATTACAGGATCGCGTACCAGGCGGAGAAAGACCGGGTCGTTATCTGGGCCGTCCTGCACCGGAAGGAAATCTACCTGGAACTGGCAAAGCGGTTTTTTAAGGGAAGGAAAGAGTGAAAGAACCCAGGGCTCCTGACCTGGGAATAGAAATCTCCGGCCTCTGGCCGGCCGGCGTCCCCGAAGCTCTCCGGATTTATTTTATTTGCCTCAGGCGGAGTTGGAGCTCTTGAACCTGCGCCTCAAGCTTGCGGATGGCTTCCGCGGCGCCCCTTTCGGCCACCGAAACGAAAACCAGGATACTTCCCTTTTCTCTGCGGTCAAAGGGCTCCAGCGCGATCCCTATCGTTGCTCCCGGCCTGGCCGCTTTCATGGCGCAACCGGGCTCAGAGGAACTGGTCAAGTAATCCCCCACCCGAATCTCTCCACCCTCCAGATTCACGCAGACAGAAAGGCGCCCCAGAAGGGCCACGGCCACCGTGTCCGGCTTGGGCCAACCGGCTAAAAGTCCGGGCTTGGCCGAGACCACCCCCGCCAAGAGGGGATCGTAAGCGAAGCGGCTCTTCCCAACCAATTCCTGTCCCTTACCTTCGAAACTCACCACATCCCCGGCAACCAGCTTCCCCCGGGCGGGAAAGCTCTCGGCCAAGTCAAACGAATTGAACGAGGCGGTGCCATCGACGGCAAGATTCCCTGCCGCCAGCGTAGACGGACATCGGCTGGAGGTCAAGGGATCGTCCACACACAAACGACCGTAGACCTTCATATAGAAATCCGGAACCCGAAAGAACCTGGGATTATTGTACATCTGATGGTCGCTGTAACCGCCGAAATTGACTCCATTGTAAGGGTCTTGCCCCGCCAGCCCCCCTATATAGGCGTTCATGTAGGTCCACCATCCTGCAGTATTGCGTAGAACGTCATCAGGGGGGCGATTGACCAATGTGGGATCTTTAGCCAACCACAGGGTCGTGTTCCCAGTATCTATCATTTGCAGCAATGGACTGGGATGAGTTTCTCCGGGCAGAACGTGCCAACCCTGATCGCGCCCATCAAACCACAAATTCAGCCCCCAATGCGCCCAGTGAAGACCGGCCCAATCTGTGGAGCTGATATGCCCATGGCCGAATCGAAGGGCTTGACTGTGAGGCAGCTCTATCAGAACGGGGTCGGCAGGGTATGCGGAGTTCGCCATGCCAAAAAACATCTGGTTCTGCTGTATGTTCCGGCTGGGGTCCAACGTTCTATTAAAGGAAATCAAGGGTTCCGGCGGAACCGCCCCCAAAAAATCCAAACGCAGGCGGCTGGCGGCATCCAGAGAAAACTGGTACCGCTGGACGTTCGCTCGGTTAAAGAACCGGAGTCCGGAATAGCCGGGGTCTGAAGCGTCTCCACGCAAATCCAGACTTTTGTAAACACCATAAGGCGCGGGGTAGTAGGTGGTTAACTTGAGTTCTTCCGCCTTGAGAAACTGGGAAAAAACCAGCCACACCCATATAGAAACCATAAGCATGATCCCCTCATGAGTATCTACCCCCAATTCCACGACCTGTCAATAGAGAGCCGCCCTGCACCGCATCTGCCGCCAAAATTACTATAATAATGCCCTCACTTCCGTGAGGACTGGCCTGCCGGATCTCCCGCCTCCCTTCGTTTTTTCCACGTTTTTCAACGGAAAGCCGGGCCGCCGGTTTCTCTGGGATTTGACCGAGCTTGACCGATTTTGAGCGGCTATGGACACCCAGGTGGACACCAAGCCCCTCGACTTCATCCTTGACAAACTGTAATATATAGTTTACACTATTGATGGATATCCTAGCGACCCCTGAATTCCGTGAATGGAAAAAGGGTCTGGACAATAAAGGGCAGGCGCAGGTGGACAG
>JACQJP010000035.1 GCA_016204975.1 Elusimicrobiota bacterium | reverse complement strand
GAATTGGGGGTCCTGTCCACTACGGGGTCTGCAGGGCAAATCCCCAGCCCCCCCCTTCTCCATAAATTTGCAAAAGCCCAGTTTTGATTTTACCATTTTTGTCTTTCCTTGCAATTTAGGGATGGGACCTTGGACCTAATTCGGTCTAGGCCCTTTTTTTCCCTTTTTCGGCCCAAAGGGCCCTTCTGCCTTTTCTCCGCATATTTTAAACTCTGGAGAAGGATCGAGAGTTTCAGGTGAAATTATGATTGGAATGCGGTTTCTCTGTGGGGCGGTTTCTGTCGTCATCCTCTCCGCTCTCGGGGCCCATCCTGCTTTTCTGGACCTGCAGGAACTGGCCCAGCAGGTGGATCGGGCGGGCCAGGAGGGCCGGAAACAGACTCCTGTGGATTCCGGCTATCGGTACCGGGTGAATGTGAATCTGGTCAGCTTGAGCTTTCGGGTAGAAAAAGGAGGCGAGGTGGTCCCGCCCAGTCAGGCGGATTTGAAGGCGGAGGATGTGGAGGTTTGGGACTGTCCCGCTTCGGCCCAAAAACCCGGAGACTCAGGCTGCCGGGAAAGTCCGTTTGAGAGTTTTGGCTCCGAGGAGCTTCCGGCCACCTTGGTGTTTGTCTTAGATGAGAGCGGCTCCATGGTGGGACTGCGCGAGGCGGTGGTAGGCGGGTTGCAGGCTTTTTATACGGGGGATCACGGCGATCCGGCGGATGAGATATCCATACTTTCGTGCCGGCAGCACGGCAGGATGGAGGTGGAGCCGGATGGGAGCGGAGGGGTTAGGGTCAAAAGGTGTGAGGATCCTCTAAGAGGCTTTGCCTACGCTCCCGGAGAGCTGTCTCAGGTTCTGGAGGACTACCTTCCCCTGCTTCATAAAGGAACCACCATTTCGGAAGGGGCTTGGCTGGGGCTTCTGCGTGCCCAGGAGGGGAGCCATGAGAGAAAGGCGGTCCTCTTGATCTCGGATGGGGCGGACTCGATCGAGATGCAGGAGACCCAATCGGAGAATGAGGCGGAGAAACGATGGATGAGCGGGATCAATATGCGCACCATCGTGTATGGGAGCGCCGAGGGAAGCACTGAAAAGTACCCGCCCGTTTCGGAGTACGGGATTCCCTTTTATGCCGTCCGGCCGGTTCCTGTCGCCGACCGGGGATCCTCAAAGATCCAGACTGGAGAAAAATCCATGCAGCTTTTGGCGGGGGCCACCGGAGGCAGGGTTTGGACGGTGAAGCCGGAAGAGCTGGAGGAGGCTTTGAAAGAGGTCTCGGATATCATCCGCGGCCAGTACTACGTGGCTTTTCCGCCGATGGAGGGCCTGCAGGCCGGCACCGTGCGCCGCGTGTTTGTAAAGGTCAAGAAGTGGCGCCATCAGGCGGTCCACCCCCCCAAAACCTATCAGATCAAAAAACCTAATCCTTAAAACTGGACTTTTGCAAAAGCCCACCTAGACTTGCCTGGCGAGGGTGTAGGCGTAAACCTTCCGAATTCCCGCTCCTCTTAAGGCTGTCGCACAGGCCTCCAGCGTGGCTCCGGTGGTGCAGACGTCGTCAATCAAAAGCACCGATCGGACGCTGGGAAGCTCCCCTGCCGCACAAAAGGCCTCACGGACGTTCTCCGCTCTTTTGTTCCGATCCAGCCGGACCTGGGCCGAGGTGGGGCGGACCCGCGCCAGGAGATTCTCTCTGAGCGTCACAGGTCCATGGCGGCAGAACTCCTGGGCTAAAAGCCGGGATTGATTGAACCCCCTTTCCCGTTCCTTTTTGGGATGCAGGGGAACCGGCACCACGCAATCTATCTCTTGAATTTCCGGAAAACTTCTCCATCGGCTCCACATCCATTCTCCCAGGTTTCGGGCCAGGTAGTACCGGGAGCGGTACTTGAAGGCGTGGATCAGGGAGGCCATACGGTCCTCGTAGAGGAAGGCGGAGCGGATCCTTCGGCAGGGGAAGCTCCTTTTTCTCCGGCATCTGGAGCAGTGGGCTCCTCCGGCAGCCAGCGGCACGCCGCAGCGCCGGCACAGCAGCGCAGCGAGGGGCTTGAGCTCTCTCAGACAAGTCGGGCAGAGTGGTTCCCCATGGCGCGCCGGCAGGTCCTTTTGGCAATGGACGCAGGTGGCCGGCATTATAAAATGGAGAGCAACCCTAAGCCAATTCTGCATTTTGAGGGCGAGCGTTTTTCGGAAGGCAACCCCGGACAGAACCCATGAAGTACCTCTTTGCAAAAGTCCTGTTAGAACTGAAAAGTCAGCGTGGTGGCGAAGTTGTAGGCCAGGAAGTCCTCCTGCTTTAGAAATTTGTGCCACAGCCGGCTGATCCCTCCGGCGAGGGTCAATCGGAGATTCTGGGCTACCTCGTAGTCCCCGCTGAAGTCCAGGGAGGCTGTGTCAGAATTGTCGGTCTGGGCGACCGGGGACCTTTTTCTCTCGAACTTCAAGGTGGAGTTGAGAATAAAACGGTTGGTGAGGGAGAGGGTGCGGTTCAAGAATGGAATCCGCAGCCCGCTGGGAAGGGAGAGGTCCGCCCGTGCGATCAGGCTGGGGGTTAAGATCGTGCCTTTGGCTGTAAACCGCCCGGTTCCATCTTGGGACTCATTGGTCTGGTAATCCAGGCGCGGGGTCAGCCTCCAGATGCCGGAGTCAAAGGTGCTCTGTGTGCTGAAATCCTGAGCGGAGGTTCGCTGGGTGCGCACGCCGGCCCGGAGGTCGGTGTCCTCGGAGCCTCGGGTATTGTAGGTGAGGTTGGTGGAGTAGCGGTCCCAGGCCAGAAAACGCAAGTCGAATCCCAGGTTGTTTTCCTCCCTGAGGGCCGCCCCGATGGTTTCCGTCTCCCTCTGGGAGAAGCGCGCGTTAGCCTGGGAGTTGGCCATCCAAGATTCGCTGAAAAACAGCGTCTCCACCTGGTTGAGGGTCGCCACCAGGTCCGGGGAGTTGGTGGTGATGGTTTTGCTGGCGCTGCCGGTTACGTCTTTGCGCTCGGTGCTTTGGGTGAAGGTGTCCGCCAAAGAGAGGGTCTGGAAGGGAGACAGTCGCCGGGTGAAGCGGTAGGCTTGGAAAGGGCTCCAGCGGAAGATGAGGTTCAAGGTGTCCCGGAGGGTCTGCTGCAGCCTTCGGGCGGATGGATTTTTAGGATCCAGAGGGCTGCGGATCCAGAGGGCCGTTTTGGAATCCAGGCCGTTTTCCACGTTTTCCCAAAGGTCCCCATCCTCCAGGCGGTAGCTGGAACTGACGTTGAGGGTCCGAAGGAGCTTGGAGCCCGGCCAGATCTGCTGGAAGGCGGTTGCCAGGCTTACCTCAGAGCTGGAATTGCGGGTGACGTTTTTGATCTCTCCACGCCTCAGGACGGAGGTCGTGGAGAGGTTGACCAGGTTGTTTTCCAGCGTGGTGATGGAGTAGTTGAGATTCGGAATGAACCAATCGGTCAGTTGCAGGCGGGAGTTAAAGCCCACGGTTTGGCTCAGGGATTTGTCGTACTCCTCTATGGTTTCGGAAAGGTCGGCGTTGAGGGTGGTGCGCTCCTCTTCCACTTGGATCAAGGAGTAGGAGGGGTTCCAGGTGGTCCCCCTCCAGGGCGCAAAATTCATGCGCACCTCGTATTCTTGGGTGGTTTCCAGGCGGTTATCGTTGCCGGAGATCAACCGCGCCACATTGGTTCCGGAGATATCCCCGAAGCGGATCTGGTTGTGGGAGAGGCCGTAGCGCAGGCCGACGTTTGTGGGCAGGATCCTCCCCTGCCAAGGGAGGGCGTAGTTGGTGGAGGCGGAGTAGCTTTTTTTGTCGTCAATGCGGTCCAGGCCGTTCAACTCGTTTCGATCCCGGGAGAAGCCCAGCCCCAGGGCGGGCATCTTCCGGGGCAGGGAGAGGGTCCCTCTGGCGTTTCCGGTCCAGTGGACGGTTTTCCCCTCCTCCAGGATGGAGACCAGGTTGGAGAGGCCGGTCAGGCTCACGTCCGGGGTGCGGGTCTCGGTGCGGCTCAGGTCGAAGGACATGGGCAGAAAGCGGAGGCGGCTGAAATTCATGTACCCGGACTGGATCTCCTCGTCCCGGTTGGTCACGACGGTCGTCAAGGTCTCAAAGCGCCGGTCCACCTCCCGCCATTTGCCTCCCAAGGTCATCCAGTTGGGGACCTCAAAATCCCCCGCCACCTTGAAGGCGGTTCCCCTGCGGGTCAGGGGACCTTTCATGTGGAGTTCGTTGAACCATACCGAGCAGCTCTGCGCCGTGCAGATGCTTGCGGAATCTTTGTTCAGGACGCCCACCCGCATCTCGGAGATCTGCTGAAGGT
>JACQJP010000034.1 GCA_016204975.1 Elusimicrobiota bacterium | reverse complement strand
GACTACGTTCCCTACAAGAAGGCCCTGGAGAAGGAGAATATCCCCCACCTTCTCATAGAATTCGAGGAAAAGATGTGGACCTTCGAGAAGACCCGGATGGAGCTGGAGACCCTGGTCGAATCCCTGCTTTTCGATTGAGGACACCATGACACCCGAAACGGACGGCAAACCCGCGCCGACCAACCAATCCCATTACCAAGGGAGGATGCACGCCCTCCAGAAGGAGCTCATCTCGCGCTGGTATCGGGACCTGCACGGGATATGGGAAAGGCAGCAGGGTGTGACCCCGGCTTGCGGCGGCCCCTGGCGTGGAGCGGTGCCCCTCATGATCTCGGGCAACTGTGTGGAACTTTTGAGGACCTTCGATCTCCTGCCCATCTACCCGGAGATCAACGCCCTCCAGCTCGCCATCAAGAAACAGGCCTTGGAGTACCTCCTCGCGGCCGAGGAGATGGGCTACTCCACCGACAACTGCGGGTACGTCAAGGCCGATGTCGCCTTCACCCTGAGCGAGTCGGAGACCCCCCTCAAGACCCGTCTGCCCAAACCGTCCTTAATCCTATGCAATTTCGTGGGCTGCAACACCTACCTCAAGTGGTTCGAGCATCTGGCCCAGTTCACGGGCTCTCCTCTTTTCGTGCTGGATGTGCCCTTCTTAAGGAGGGAGGAGCCTTCCCCCGGGGACATCCTGTACGTCGTCAAGCAACTTCGGGAGTTGATCGCGGACTTAGAGAGGATCTCCGGCGCGAAGTTCGACATAGACCGGCTTCGGGAAATCCTGAAACTGAGCGCGGCCACGGAGGATCTGTGGTCCAGGGTCAAGTCCCTCACCAAGAACGTCCCCTCTCCCTTTGACGCCTACTTCGACTCCACCACCATGATGGGACCCCTGTACGTGCACCGGGGAACGAAGGAGGGCCTGCACTTCTTCGATGAGACGCTCAAGGAATTCGAGGAGAAGGTCGGGCTGGGAGCAGGCGTGGTGCCTGAGGAAAGGTTCCGGGTGGTGGCGGAGGGACCTCCCCCCTATCCCACCTTCAAGGCCTTCCGGGACCTTTTCACCAATTGGGGAGCCTGCAACGTGGCCTCTACCTACTCCTGCGTGGGAGGCATCTGGGAGTTCGGGTTCCGCCACGATCCCAGGCAGCCGCTGGAGTCCATCGCCCGGCACATGATCATCCACAACGTCACCAACCGCAGCTACCCCCAGCGCTACGAGCAAATCCGCCGCTATATCCGGGAGTGGAAGGCGGACGCCCTGGTTATCCACTCCGTAAAAAGCTGCCGCCTGTTCTCGGCGGGACAGGGAGACATGCGGGAATACTTCTCCAAAACGCTGAATATCCCCACGCTTTTTGTGGAGTCGGACCTGGAGGATCCCCGCTACTACTCCCACGCCCAGATGCGCAACCGCTTTGACGCCTTCTTCGAGTCCCTGGCGCACAAGAAGCTGACCCAGGCGGGAAGGAGGGAGACATAATCTACGCTTGCGGAGTGGACGTGGGTTCCACCCAGACCAAGGCGGTGCTCTTGGACGAGGGAAGAAGGATACGGGGAAGGGCCCTCATCTCCACCGGGGCCAACGTCACCCGGGCGGCCGAGAGGGCGTTTCCCATCGCGGTGGAGGCGGCGGGCATACAACCCCGGGACGTCGCCTATGTGGTGGGGACGGGCTACGGAAGGTACAAGGTGACCTTCGGACAGACCCAGATCACGGAGATCTCTTGCCACGCCAAGGGGGCGCATTTTTTATTCCCCGGCACCCGCACCGTCATCGACATTGGAGGCCAGGACACCAAGGTTATCAAGGTGGGTCCTGCAGGAGAGGTGGAGGACTTCTCCATGAACGACAAGTGCGCGGCGGGCACGGGAAGGTTCCTCACCGCCTCCGCCGAAGTGGCGGAGGTTCCCCTGGAGGAGTTGGGGGCCCTGTCTTTGAGCGGCACCGATCCCGTCCGGCTGACCACCGTCTGCACGGTGTTTGTGGAGTCGGACATCATGTCCTACATGGCCCAGGGGCGCAGGCTCGAAGACATCCTGGCGGGGGTGCACCGCGCCGTCGCGGCCCGGACCGTCTCCCTGGCGGCCCGGGTGGGGGTAGAGCCCGAGGTCACCTTCACGGGAGGGGTGGCCCGGAACGTCGGCATGGTGAAGAGCCTGGAGCAGAAGCTGGACCTCAAGCTCAATGTGAGCCCCGAATCCCATTTCATGGGGGCGGTGGGAGCCGCACTGTTCGCTTTGGAGAAGGCGCTATGGAAAGAATCATCGCGGGCGTCGACCTAGGCTCCAGCCGGACGAAAGCCGTCCTGCTGGATGAGTCGCGGAAGGTGCTGGCCTCGGGTGCGGTCAAGACCTCGGCCAACTTTACCGTCCTCACGGAAAAGCTCCTGGGAGAGCTCACGGAAGCCATAGGCCGCGACCGCAGGGAGATAGACTATGTCGCCACCACCGGGCTGGGGCGCTACGCCGTTCAATTGCGAGACATCCAGATCACCGAGATCACCTGCGGGGCCAAGGGGGCCCGCCGCCTCTTCCCAGGTACGCGCTGCGTCCTGGACATAGGAGCCCAGAGCACCCGCGCCGTCCGGATCGGGGAAACGGGCAAGGTCCGGGAGTTCAAGACCAACGAGAAATGCGCCGCGGGCTCTGGAGGATTTCTGGAGAAGGCTGCCAAATACCTGGAGATCACGGTGGAGAAGATGGGGACCCTTTCCCTGTGCTCCTGCGACCCCCTCAAGATCTCCAGCATCTGCGCCGTGCTGGCGGAATCCGAGATCATCAGCCACGTGAGCGACGGCCGCAAGGTGGAGGACATCGTGAGGGGGATCCATGACTCCCTGACGGACCGGGCCGTGACCCTGCTGCGGAGGGTGGGGCTGGAGGAGGAACTGACCTTCATCGGGGGGGTCGCCAAGCAAGAGGGAATGATCAGCGCCCTCCAGGAGAAGGTCGGCCTCAAGGTCAACGTCCCGGAACAGCCCGAGTACACCTGCGCCCTGGGGGCGGCGCTCCTGGGTCTGGAAAGACTCGAAAAGCTCGGCAGGGCGGCCTCTCCCGCATGACAAAATTCCTCCTGGATCTGAAGGTCAACGGCAGAAGGCGCCGCCTGCGCACCCGGCCGCACAAGACGCTCCTGGAGATCCTCCGGGAGGATCTGGGCCTTACCGGCACCAAACACGGATGCGAACTGGGCGAATGCGGAGCCTGCACGGTGCTTTTGAATGGAAAGTCCGTCTACTCCTGTCTCGTCCTGGCCCCCCAGGCCCGGGGCGGGGAGGTCCTCACCATAGAGGGCGTCCCTCCCGAGCATCCCCTGATCCGAGCCTTCGTGGCAACGGGGGCCGTCCAGTGTGGCTACTGCACCCCCGGAATGATTCTGGCGGCCAAGGCGTTCCTCGACCGCAACCCGACGCAGGAACGGACCTCCTGGGACCGCGAGGCCCTGGAGGCCGTATCCGGAAACCTTTGCCGTTGCACCGGATACGCCAAGATCCTGGAGGCCGTGCGAGTTGCAGCAGGAAAGAAATCAAGAAGGAGATGATATAACCCCCTTTCGCATCGTCGGCAAGAGCGGACCCAAGGTGGACGCCTTCTCCAAGGCCGTCGGCCGCGCTCTTTATGCCGACGACCTCAGGCTTCCCGGAATGCTCTACGGAAAGATCCTGCGCAGCCCCCACCCTCATGCCCGCATCCTGAGCCTGGACACCCGGCAAGCGGAGTCCCTGCCTGGAGTCCGCGCCGTTGTCACCGGGAGGGGCCTTCCGGTCCCTTACGGCATCCTGCCTGTCAGCCAGGATGAGACCGCCCTGGCGATGGAGAAGGTGCGCTATGTCGGGGAACCCGTGGCCGCGGTAGCCGCCGACACGGAGGAGACTGCGGGCAGAGCCCTCCAGCTCATCCGTGCGGAGTACGACCCACTCCCCCCGGTCCTCTCCCTGGAGGAAGCCATCCGGGGCAAGGGCGAGCCGGTGCATGCAAAAGGAAACCTGCACAAGGCGGTGTCCCTGAAGTTCGGGGACGCGAACCCTCCGGAGGAGCCGGAATACACCCGCGAGGATGCCTTCTTTTACGAAGGGAACACCCACCTTCCGCTGGAGGAACACTCGGCCCTCGCCCTCTGGAAGAAAGGGAGGCTGGTCCTTTACAGTTCCACCCAGACCCCTTTTCACCTCCGCAAGATCCTGGCCAAGGTGTTCGGACTTCCGGAGGATGCAGTGCGGGTCATCGCCCCCAAGGTCGGCGGGGGATTCGGAGGCAAGCTAGACCCCTTCGCCCATGATCTGTGCGCCTCCAAGCTGGCCCGGGATGCGGGGCGCCCCGTCAAGATCACCCTGACCAGGGAAGAGGTGTTCTACTGCCACCGGGGACGCCACCCTGCCTGGATGAACATCCGGACCTCCTGGAAGAAAACAGGAGAACTTTTGGAGATGCGCTTCAGATCCTGTTTGGACGGCGGCGCCTACGGCAGTTTCGGGGTGGTGTGCACCTATTACCAGGGGGGGCTGCAGCCCACGACCTACCGCATTCCCAGCTACACGGTTGAGTCCGCCCGCTACTTCACCAACAAACCCCCCTGCGGCCCCAAGCGGGGGCACGGGACGCCCCAGCCCCGCTTCGCTCTCGAGGCCCACCTCGACAAGGTGGCCGAGGAGTTGGGATTGGGCCCGGTGGAGTTGCGGCTCAAGAATCTCGCCCCTCCCGACTCCACGACCGTCAACCGGCTCCGGGTGACCAGCTCGGGTCTCAGGGAATGCGTGGAAAAGGCGGCGGAGGCCTCCGGCTTCCGGGACAAATTCCGGAAGCTGCCCTACGGCAGGGGGATCGGCTTCGCCCTGGGCTCCTACCTGTGCGGGGCCGCCGTGCCCATATACTGGAATGAGGACCCCCATTCCAGGGTCCGGATCCGCCTCGACGCCAAGGGAGGCATCACCGTTTTTTCGGGCGCCACGGACATCGGCCAGGGATCGGACACGGTGGTGGTGTGGGCAGTGGCGGAGATCCTGGGGGTGCCCCCGGAAAAGATACGCCTGGTGGCGGCCGACACCGACCGGACCCCCTTCGACCTGGGAACCTACTCCAGCCGCGTGACCTACATGGCCGGAAACGCCGCCAGGGAGGCGGCCGAAAACCTCCTGGAAAAGGTTTACCGGCGCACGGGGGGACGGAGGATGCCTTTTGAAAAGGCGGCCCGGATCGCCGTCGAAAAAGAGGGGGCCCTGGAGTCCTGGGGTAGCTACAAGCCTCCCCTAAAGCCGGCGAACTTCAAGGGTTCCGGGGTGGGTCCTTCGCCCGCCTACAGCTTCTGCGCCTGCGCGGCGCAGGTGCAGTGCGATCCCCGGACCGGACGAGTCCGGGTGGAAAGGATAACATTCGCCCACGACATCGGCCGCGCCATCCACCGGCCTTCGGTGGAGGGGCAGATCGAAGGAGCCGTGCACATGGCCTTGGGGGAGGCGTTCCTGGAGGAGCAGACTTTCCATCCCAGCGGCCTGCACCGCGGGCCCGGCATCCTGGATTACAAATTTCTCTCCTCCCTGGAGATGCCGGAGGTGAAACTGATCCTGATCGAATCGAAAGACCCGGGAGGCCCCTTCGGGGCCAAGGAGGTGGGGCAGGGACCCCTCTTGCCCGTCATCCCTGCGGTGGCCAATGCCATCTATGACGCCCTGGGGATCCGGATGGACAAGACCCCTTTCACTCCCGAAAATATCCTCCTGGCCCTGGAAAGAAAATCCTGCGGCAGGATCCCGCGGGTGGGGCCGGAAGGGTTCCCGGACATCCCTTTCCCGGAGCCCACCCACATCCCAGCCTCCCTTCCCGGAGAGACCGTCCCATGCTGAGACTTCCCGCCTTTCGATACTTCTCTGCGCGCAACCTCGGGGAAGCCGTCCGGATGCTCATGGACCTCGGTCCGGAGGCCACAATTCTGGCGGGGGGAACCGATCTTCTCCCCAAGATGAAGCGCCGCCAGATCCGGTGCAAAGCCCTGGTGGACATCCGTCTCCTGAAAGAAATTTCCGGACTGCGGCGCACCGGAGAGAACGGGGGGGAGGTCCACATAGGGTCGGGGGTCCCTCTGGCCGAGGCGGCCTCCCATCCTCTCTTGGAAGAGTGGGATGCGGTGCGGCAGGCGGCGGCCCAGGTGGCTACGCCCTCCATCCGCAACGCCGCGACGCTGGGAGGAAACCTTTGCCAGGACACGCGCTGCATCTTTGTGGACAGAAGCGAGGAATGGAGAGCGGCCCTGGGGTTCTGCCTCAAGTCCGGAGACGGCGCCGTCTGCCACGCGGCTCCCGGCGCGGATCGGTGCAGGGCGGTGTTCTCGGGAGACATCGCTCCCGCCCTGATGGCGGCAGCAGCGAGAGTGAGGCTTTGCGGCGGGGAGGGGACGCGCCTTTTGCCCATCGAGGAGTTGTACCGCGACGACGGCAGGGTTGGGTTGACCCGGAAACACGGGGAGATCCTCACGGAGGTGCTCCTGGACCGGCGATCCTGCCGGGAATCCGTCTACCTGAAGCTCAGGCGCCGGGACTGCTTCGATTTCGCCCTGCTGGGCGTGGCCATAGGGCTCCTCCGCGACCAGGCGGGAACGGTCCTTCAGGCCCGCATCGCCCTGGGAGGAGTCTCCCCGGTCCCCTTTCTGGCCTGGGAGGCGTCCCGGACCCTTCTGGGAAACCCCCTCACCCCAGAGAGCGTCGCCGAGGCGGCTTCCATCTGCGCCAGGCTCGCAAAACCCATCTCCAATGCGGACGCCTCTCCCTCCTACCGCAAGCGCATGGCGGCGGTTCTTGTGGCCAGGGGACTGGAGGAGCTTTTGCGGAAACCGTCATGAAAATCGGAGTGGTGGGAACGGGGGTGGTGGGAGGAATTCTGGCGGGCTGTCTCCTCAGGAAAGGGGAAGAGGTCATCGTGGTGGACGCTTCCTCGCAGCGCCTGTCCCAACTGAACCGGTCAGGCTTGGAGATCCGTGACCCGAAGGGATTTTTGAACGGAGGATTCACCGCCAAGGCCCGGAAAACCCTCTCGGTTTTGACGGACCTGCGCGGCGCCCCCGTGGACGCCCTTTTCGTGTGCGTGAAGGCTTGCGTGCTTGAGGAGATTCTTCCCCGTCTCGAGCAGGTGCACCGGCCGGAGATGGCGGTGATCAGCTTCCAGAACGGCCTGGACACCGAGGAATTCCTGGCGGAAAGGCTGGGACGGGAAAGCGTATTCCGGGGGGTCGTCAACTACGCGGGAAGGTTGCTGGAGGATGGAGCGGTGGAGGTAGGCTTCTTCAACAAGCCGAACTACATCGGAGCCCTGGTGGAAGGCAAAGTCTCCCTGGCCCGCCGATTGGCGGAAATCCTGACCGGGGCGGGTCTGGAAACGGAGTACTCCGACTCCATCAGGAGGCACGTATGGGAAAAGGTGATCCTGAACTCAGCCATGAGTCCCATAAGCGCCCTGACCGGCCTGACCATGCGGGAGCTCATGGACTCCCCCCGGCTTTGCCGGATCGCAGAGGGGATCGTGCGGGAGGGCATCGAGGTGGCCGAGGCGTGCGGAATCTCTTTCCCGGAGGATTTTTTCGAGCACTGCATGGGATACCTCCACAAGGGGGGGCGGCACAAGCCCTCCATGCTTGTGGACGTCGAGGCCGGAAGGAGAACGGAGATTGATTTTCTTAACGGAAAGATTTACGAGCATGGAAGGCGCCTGAGCGTCCCGACCCCCTTCAACCAGGCCATTGCGGCCCTGGTGAAAGGCCTGGAAGCGAGCCTGGCCGGCCGGAGGGGGCAGAATGGCTAATGCCCTCTTCCATGTGGGGGTGGTCGGCGCAGGAACCATGGGGGGCGGCATCGCTCAGAAAAGCGCCCTGGAGGGCGCCCGCGTGACTCTGGTGGACCAGGACCGAGCCTACCTGGACAAGGCCCTCCTGCGGATGAAGGAGATGTTTCGGGAAGGAGTGGAGAGGAAGGTCCTCAAGCCCGGGCAGACCGAGGCGGCCCTGGCCCGCATCCACACCACACTGAACGTGGAAGACCTACGGGACTGCGATCTGGTCATCGAGGCCGTCTACGAGGACGAGAAGGCCAAGAGGGAGGTTTTCAGGCGGTTGGACGAGGCCTGCGGAGAAAAAACGATATTTGCCACGAACACCTCCTCCCTTTCCGTCGCGGAACTGGCCGGGTCCACCGACCGGGCGGACCGCTTTGTGGGAATGCACTTTTTCTACCATCCCGTGAAGAACCGCTTGGTGGAGGTCATTGCTTGCCCCCGAACCTCCCCCGAGTCGCTCAGAGTCGCGCTCCTTTACTCCAAGGCCATGGGCAAGGTCGCCATCCGGGTGCAGGATAGACCGGGCTTCGCGGTGAACCGCTTCTTCGTTCCATGGTTGAACGAGGCCGCCCGGATTCTGGAGGAGGGGGCCGCGAACGTCGCTTCCATCGAAGAGACGGCCAGAAAATCCTTCGGCATCGGGATGGGCCCCTTCGAGTTGATGAACGCCACGGGAATCCCCATCGCCTTTCACGCGGCCTCCACCCTGAGCCGGACCCTGGGGCCTTTCTACGCCCCCTCTGCCGCGTTGAGAAGACAGTCGGAGTCCGGCGAGAAATGGAGGCTGGAGACGGTCCCAACATCCTCGCAATCCCTAGGTCGGGACCCTATCGGGAAGGTCTCCGAAAGGCTATGGGGTGTCGTATTCTGGGTGGCTTCGTGCCTGGAGGAAGAGGGGACGGCTTCCCGGGAGGACATAGACCGGGGAGCCAAGATAGGCCTGCGCTGGTCCCAGGGCCCCTTCGAGACCATGAATGCCCTGGGCACCGCGAAAGCCCTGGAATGGGTGGAAAAATTGTGCGCTCTCCACTCCCTCCCCATCCCCGGTTCCTTCCGGGAAAGGTCGCGCCGCAACCAGAAATGGCCCTTGAAAGGGGTGGATGCGGAGCAATCGGGAGGGATTGCCCGCATCGTGATCAACCGTCCCGAGGCGATGAACGCCCTGACCCCGGAGCTTCTCCGGGACCTGGACCAAGCCCTGGAGGAAACGGAAAGAAAATCCTCCCTTCGCGGAGTCGTCCTGGAGGGCGCCGGGAAGGCTTTCGCGGCGGGAGCGGACGTCAAGTTCTTCGTCCAGGCCATGGAGAGGAAGGACTACGGCTCCATAGAGTCCTTCACGCGCCTGGGCCATCAGGTCCTGGCCAGGATCGCGGAGTTCCCCATCCCGATCGTCGCCAAACTGGAGGGGCCGGCCCTGGGAGGAGGAGCGGAGCTGGCCTTGGCCTGCCGGTTCCGGGCCGCCACGGAAAGGGCGGTCCTGGCCTTCCCGGAAACGGGAATTGGGATCTACCCAGGTTTGGGAGGGACTCAAAGGCTGTCCCGGCTGGTGGGAAAAGAACTGGCAAAATATTTCATCCTTACCGGCAGTCCCATCCCGGCCTCCCTGGCCCTGGAACTGGGGATCGTGGACCTCCTGGCCCCTCCGGAGGGCCTGGAGCAAGCCGTCGAAAAGCTCCTAGAGCGGGCGGGGCGCGCGGTTTCGCCGGCGGCGGAGCGCAGACCTCTTCCCGAACATATCGCCTCCTGCGGGAGCGGATTCTGCGTCTGTCTCGCCAAGAAGCACTTCTCGGACTCCGGAATCAGGAATCTCCTGGCAGGGGACTTCTCGGGGGTGGAGGGGACCTCCATCGAGAAACCCGTCAAATCCCTGTCGCGGAAAGCCCCCCTGGCCCTGAAACTCGCCGAAAGGATCGTGGAGGAAGGGTCCCGGATGGACCTTCAGGGAGGACTGGCGCTGGAGCTTTCGCACCTCCTGGAAATATTCCAGACCCGGGACGCCTACGAGGGGCTGTCCTGTCTGGGAAGGAGATTTCCCGTTTTTACAGGAACCTGACATGGCCCTGACCCAGTCCACCCAACGCCTGAAGGAGATTTTAAGAAACTACTACCAGGACCTTTCCGCCGCGTCGCAGGATCCAGGACAGAAGGTAGCCTGGTGCTCCAGCGCCGGTCCGGTGGAGGTCCTGGCCGCCATGGGGTTCCATATCTATTTCCCCGAGAACCACGGAGCCCTCCTTGGAGCCAGGAGGCTGGCGACTCCCCTGATAGGCCGGGCCAACGCCAGAGGCTACTCTCCGGACATCTGCTCCTACCTCACCTCCGACATAGGCGCCTACCTTCAGGGGCAAACCCCCCTGAAGGCCGCCTACGGTCTGCCGGGCCTTCCCAAGCCCGACGTCCTGGTATACAACACAAGCCAGTGCCGGGAGGTGCAGGACTGGTTCTCCTTCTACGGCCGGGAGTTCCAGGTCCCGGTCATGGGAATTTTTTCCCCCTGGAAGCTGACCCGCATGGAACCGGGAGCCGTCGCGGACGTGGCCGGCCAGCTCCGCGCCCTGGCGGAGAATCTCTCCGGGATCACGGGGAAAAAGCTGGACCCCGACCGCCTCAAAGAGACGGTCCGGCTCTGTGCCCAGGCAAGCCTGCTTTGGAAGAGTTTTTTGGAGACCGCCCGGAGAAGGCCCTCTCCCATCTCGTTCTTCGACGCAACCATCCACATGGCCCCCATCGTGGTGATGCGCGGGACCCAGGCCGCGGTAGAGTACTACTCGGGACTCCTGAAAGAAACACAAGTCATGGCGGAAACGGGAACCGCCGCGGTGGAGGGGGAGAGGCTGAGACTGTACTGGGAGGGGATGCCCAACTGGGGCAAGCTCCGTTTCTTCTCGGACCTGTTTGGAGGCCTCAAGGCCTGTGCCGTCGCCTCCACCTACTGTCTCTCCTGGGCCTTCGAGGGTCTCGACCCCGAGCGTCCCTTTGAGTGCCTGGCGGAGGCCAACCTCAAGGTGTTCATCAACCGGGGGGAGGACTGTAAGGAAGAGTACCTCTGTAAAGCGGTCGAGGACTACGGAGCGGACGCCATCGTCTTCCATGAGGCCAAGACCTGCCCCTACAACACCAACTCCCGGTTCGGGCTGCCCCAAAGGCTTCAGGAAAAACATGGGATTCCCTCTGTCACGATCTACGGCGACCTCTGCGACCTGAGGTGCTTCTCGCAGGAGCAGACCCAGACCCTGGTGGAAGCCCTGGCGGAACAAATCGCGGCCGGACGATGACGAAAACCTACTGCGCCGGAGTGGACGTCGGCTCCTCCTACACCAAGGCCGTCCTGATCGGGCCCGACGCCGAGGTGGTCTCCTCCTGCGTCCTGAGGACGGGGTCGGATTTTCAAAAGGTCTCCCGCCGGGCCCTGCGGAAAGTTCTGGACGCCGCGGCGGGTGTGGCCGCCCGGCGGGTCGTCTCCACGGGGGTGGGGCGGTCCTCCTGCGCCGCCACCCAGGACCAGATGACGGAGATCACCTGCCTGGCGCGGGGAAGCTTTCATTTCTGTCCTCGCCCGCACACCGCAGTGGATATAGGGGGACAAGATAACAAGGTGGTGGCGGTGGACGGACGGGGCCGCCAGACGGCCTTCAAGATGAACCGGAAATGCGCCGCGGGGACGGGAGCCTTCCTGGAGGAGATCGCCCGGAGGCTGGACATCCCCGTCCGGAGGATGGACCTGCTGGCCCGTTCGGCCCAGGGCCGAGTGGAGATCGGAAGTTTCTGCACCGTTTTCACCTGCACCGAGATCATCCACCACATCCGCGAGGGCAAGAGAGCCCCCGAGATACTCGGCGGATGCTATGAATCCGTGGTGAAGAGAATCCTGGAGATGGACCCCCTCCAGGGAGAGTTGGTGCTTGCGGGAGGGGTGGTCTCCAACCACCCCGCAGTGGCCCAAATCTTCAGGGAAAAGCTGGGCAGAGAGCCCATAGTCCCTCCCCACCCCCAGTTGGTGGGGGCGTTGGGAGCGGCCCTGCTGGCGATGGAGAACCATGGAAAGAACGACCGATGACCTGAGCATTGCCGAGACCATCCTTCGCTGCGAGACGGATCTGGGCGAAGTCGTCCCCAACATAGGAACCATGCTCCGGGAGAGGCGGGACCTCTTCGGGAAACGCCCCGCCTACCGGGAGAAGATTCACGGTCCCTACCGGACCCTGTCCTGGGAGAAACTTTACAACCAGACGGCGGCGGCGGGGGCCTCCCTCATCGGACTGGGAGTCCGGAAGGGGGACGTGATCGCCTCCTACTCCCGCAACCGCAGGGAGATGCTCTTGGCGGAGCTCGCCTCGATGAGCCTGGGGGCCGTATTCTGCCCCATCTTCTCGGAATACCCGGCCAAGCAGTTGGACTATCTCCTGGAGCATTCGGGGGCGCGGTTCCTGGCGGTCTCGGACGAGTCCCACCTAAAAGAGGTGCTGGAGACCAAGGCCTCCCGGAAGCTGGAGAGGATATTCATGATGGAGCCTTCTCCCAGGTCCGGCAAGGGACGGACGGCTCCCTTCGAGACCCTCTGCCGAGCGGACGCGGCGGCGGTCGCCGATTTTGAAAAACGCGCGGAGAAAATCCACCCGGAACAGCCCTGCCTTCTCATGTACACCTCCGGGACGACGGGACGCCCCAAGGGAGTGCTCCTGTGCCACAGAAACATCCTATCCCAGAGAAAGGCCATGGGCCTGCTTTGGAACCTGGGACCCGAGGACCGTTTTCTCTCCTATCTGCCCTGGCACCACAGCTTCGGAGGAATCTTCGAACTGTTCGCAGCCCTCTACTGCGGGGCCCTCCTGACCCTCGACGAGAGCTACGGCAAGGATATTCCCCTCCTGATAGAGAATTTCAAAAAGACCCGGCCCACGATCTACTTCAGCGTCCCCAGCATCTACCAGGCCCTGGTGGCGGAGGCCCGGAGATCCGAGAGCCTGGAGCGCGAGATTTTCCATCCGGAGCTCAAGTTCATTTTCACGGCCGCCGCCCCCCTTCCCTCCCATCTCTCGGACTATTTCAAAACCAAGGGCATACCGGTCGTGGAGGGATGGGGCCTCACCGAGACCTCTCCCTGCGTGACCGTCACCCCCCCAAGGAGGGAAAGGAAGACGGGAGCGGTCGGGGTGCCCATCCCCGGCGACGAGGTGAAGCTGACCCCCCTTGGGGAGATACTGGTGCGCGGGCCCAACGTCATGCTGGGCTACCATAAAGACCCGGACCTCACCTCCCGGGTCCTGGAGCCGGACGGCTGGTTCCACACCGGCGACTTCGGGGAGATCTCCCCGGACGGCTTGGTGCTCAAGTGCCGGATGGACGGGATGTTCAAGCTCACGACAGGACAGATGGTGATCTCTCAGGACGTGGAGAACGCACTCATCGCCAGCCCCCTCGTCAAGCATGCGATCGTCTTCGGAAGCGGCGAAAGCTTCGTGGGGGCCGTACTGTTTCCGGCTTTTCCGGTCCTCAGGCAGGCGGCGCGGGACCTGGGGATAGCCCCCTCCACCGATTCACTCCTTCTCAAGCAGCCCCGCATCCGGCAGATGCTCCGGTCGCAGGTGCAGAAGGCGGCGCAGTCGGTGCCGGAGAAGTACGCCCGTCCCAAGGCCTTCATCCTGGCGGAGGAGGAACCCAGCCTAAAAAACGGGGAACTCACCCCGACGCTCAAAGTGGTCAAGCCCAGGGTGCTCAAGAACTACGCCCCTCTGATCCGGGCGATTTTCGATCCACGGGGGGCCGCCCCCCACATCCGAAAGGAGGTCATACAATTATGAACGGTCCCTTTGACTCCGCAAAAACGGAAAGAGTACGGTTCAAGGAAATTCTTTACGACAAAAAGGGCTGGACGGCGACCATTACCATCAACCGTCCCCACGCCTACAACTCCTACTCCACCCTGGCGCTCCAGGAACTTGTCCTGGCGCTTCAGGACGCCTCCTGGGACGACGGGGTGGCGACAGTGGTGCTGACAGGAGCGGGGGATGCGGCCTTCTGCACGGGAGGCGACGTCAAGGAGTATGCGCAGATGTACACCCGTCGGCCCAGGGACTACTGGAAATACATGGGGCTGTTTAGGGGATTTCTGGAGGGGATCCTGAACCTCGGCAAACCCTCCATCGCCCGCATCAACGGGATGGCGGTGGGGGGAGGCAATGAGGTCCAGATGGCCTGCGATCTGGCGGTCATGGCGGAGGGGGCGTACCTTCAGCAGGTGGGAACCCAGGTGGGAAGCGTGGCCTGCGGGGGCGCCACCCAGTGGCTGCCCATCCATGTGGGGGACCGCCGGGCGCGGGAGATGCTCCTGCTGTGCGAAAAGATCCCGGCCCAGAAGGCCCTGGAGTGGGGGCTGGTCAACGCGGTCGTTCCCTTCTCTCAACTGGACACCAAAGTGGAGGAACTGGCCAAAAAACTGCTGGAAAAATTTCCCGAATGCACCCGCTACACCAAAGAGCAGGTCAATTTCTGGAAGAACCTCTCCTGGAACCAGACCATCGGGCACGCCAGGGACTGGCTGGCCCTGCATTATACCTCCTGGGAACCCCATGAGGGGATGAAGGCCTTCGTGGAAAAGAGAGCTCCGGAATATAGGCTCCTCAGGGAGAGGGCCCGGGATGGGAAGTCCTCGGAGTTCCCCTGGGGACCCTACTGCCTCTCGTGCGCGGCATGCGGGGCCGGGAATCTGCCGGAGGAGATGTCTTTTTGCGGAATCTGCGGAAAAAAACTGCAAAAGGCGCAGACTGCCGCGACGGCGGACAGTCTCTTTAAGAAATCCCTAACCCATGAGCTACCAAACGATCCAAACCGATAAGGACAAGGACAGTTTCCGGCTGATCCTCAACCGCCCCCCCCTGAATATCCTGAACATCGCCGCTCTGGAGGAGATGCGGTCCGCCCTGGCGGAAGCGCTGGAAGGCTCCCACCGATTCCTCCTCTTGAAGGCCTCCGGCAAAGCCTTCTCGGCGGGGGTGGACGTGGCCGATCATCTCCCCGACAAGGTGGGGCAAATGATGGCCTCCTTCCATGAGTCCTTCTATCTCCTGAATTCTTTTCCGGGGCTGGTTATTTCCTGCGTCCAAGGGCCCGCCCTGGGAGGGGGTTGCGAACTGGCCATCGCCGCGGATATCGTGCTGGTCTCCTCGGAGGCAAAATTCGGCCAGCCGGAGATACGGCTGGGAGTATTTCCTCCCGTGGCCACGATCCTCCTGCCCAGGCTCTGCCCTCCCCGCATTGCTCTGGAACTGATCCTCTCCGGGGAGACCGTGACCGCCGCCGAGGCCCTGCGGCTGGGAATCGTCAACAAGGTGTTCGAGGGCGGCCGGTTCCAGGAAGGGGTGGAGGAATATCTGGGAAAGTATAGGGAGATGAGCCTTTCCTCCATAAAAATCGCAAAACGGGCTTTGAGAAAGATCCACCCGGAGGATTTCAAAGATAAGTTAAGGGCGGCGGAAGAGATCTATTTGAACACCCTCATGCGGACGGACGACGCCAAGGAAGGCTCCCTGGCCTTCCTGCAAAAAAGAAAACCGGTCTGGAACCACTCGTGAACTTGAGAATCCACGGGAGGGGAGGGCAAGGCGCTGTGGTGGCCTCTCTCATTCTGGCGCGCGCGGCGCACCGGGAAGGCCGCTTTGCGCAGTCCTTCCCTGAATTTGGCGTGGAGAGAAGGGGCGCTCCCGTTTCCGCCTTCCTCAGGCTCGACGAGCAGCCCATCCGGATTCGCTCCAAGATCTATTCTCCGGACCACCTGATGGTCCTGGACCCAAAACTCTTGAGCCTCCCTTCCACGCTGGAAGGGCTGAAATCCGGCGGCGTCGTGGTGGTCAATCTGGGGAGCGTCCCCGACGAAAAAATGACCGGGACATTCAAATCCCTGGCCCAACCGAATGGTTGGACGACATTCGGCGTGGCGGCCTCCTCCATCGCGGCCTCCCTGGGCATCGGCAGCCCCGCATTCCCGGTTGCCAATACCGCCATGGTGGGCGCCTTTGCCAAGGCCACCGGGTTTTTCCGGTTGGAGGCCGTCCTGGAAGCCATAGAGGAAACCTTTCCAAAAGACGGCGACAAAAACATCCGCGCGGCAAAAGAGGCCTATGAGAAAACCAGATCCCTGGATTGAAGGCAGGGAGGGAATGCCGGAGATCGCCGCATCTGGAGGCGCGCCGCTGCCCAGAACCGGCCTGTGGAGATATCTGGAGCCTTACTACCAGGATCTGACCCCTCCCTGCAACAACGCTTGCCTGACAGGGGAAGACATCGTAACGCAGATCCGTCTGGTCCAGGAGAAGCGTTTCCAGGAGGCGGTCGAACTCTTGATGCGGGTCAATCCCTTCCCCGCCATTTTGGGGAGGGTCTGCCCCCATCCCTGCGAAACTCCCTGCAACCGCAAGGCCATGGGGGGCGCCGTCTCCATTCGTCAGATGGAAAGATTCCTAGGAGATTGGGCCATCAACCAGGAGTACTGCCCCGGCATCCCCAAGGCGAACGGATTGCCTGTGGCCGTTATCGGTTCGGGGCCGGCGGGCTTGAGCTGCGCCTTTTACCTAAGGACCTTGGGTCATCCCGTCACCGTGTTTGAGAAGGAAAACCTAGCGGGAGGGCTCCTCCGGTTTGGGATACCGGAGTTTCGGCTGCCCCGGAATATTCTGGAGGCGGAATTGAGTCGTCTGGAGAGAATGGGGATCCAGTTTGAACTGGAAAAAGAGTTCGGCAAGAACCTGACCTTGAAGGATTTAACCTCCTCCGGCTTCAGCGAGGTTGTCTTCGCGGTGGGTTTGGGGAAATCCAGACCCCTCGGGATTCCCGGAGAGAACCTCCCCCAGGTAGTGGATGGGGTGCAGTGGTTGAAAGGACTTCACCGCGGGCAGCGCCCTTCAGTCCGGGGCAGGGTGGCTGTCATTGGCGGCGGGAATACCGCCATGGACTGTGCGAGGTGCCTGCTGCGCCTGGGAGTCACACCTATCGTGATCTATCGGAGGTCAAAACCTCAAATGCCGGCCCTGCCGGAGGAAATCCGGGAGGCTGAGGAGGAAGGGGTCGAGTTTCGATTTCTCACGGCCCCGGTATCAATGGATACTGTTCCTGAAGGCGGGCTCCGGATCGTCCTGGTCCGAATGAAGCTGGGGGAGAGGGATTCCAGCGGCCGTCCAAAACCCATTCCCATCCCCGGCAGTGAGGAAGAATTATCCGTGGAGTTCGTTTTTAAGGCCCTGGGGGAGATTGTCGAGGAGGGTCCCCTGCCGCCCAAGAATCTCCAGGGGGGGCAGGTCATCCCGTGCGGGGATTGTGCTGGAAAAGGAGGAACGGCGGCCCAGGCGATTCGTTCCGGAAGGGAGGCCGCCTATGCCCTCAGCTCCCGGATCCAAGGGGTATCGCCGGCACCCTCCCTCCCCGCCCAGGCCCGGGGGATAGTCCTTGAGGTCGCAAAATTCAAACAGCTCAATGCGAGCTATTTTAACAAGGAGCCCAGACCTCCGGCACCATTGCTTTCTCCTCCGGAAAGGGCCGGTCACTTTCGGGAGCTGCAGGGGGCGCTGCCCGAATCGGACATCCTCTCGGAGGCGGCCCGCTGTTTTAAGTGCGGGACATGCAACCTCTGCGGCAACTGCGAGATCTTTTGTCCGGATCTGGCCATCCGATGGGAAGCGGGGAAAGGCCGCTACTCAATCGATGAGGACTTCTGCAAGGGTTGCGGGGTGTGCGTTGAGGAGTGTCCCAGGGCGGCCATCCATATGAGGTATGCCGATGCCCAATGATCCCAAAAAGCGCCGCTCCTCTCGGATTCTGACCGGGAACCAGGCGGCGGCCTGGGCGGCCTACCTCGCGCGGGTCCAGGTTGTTTCCGCCTATCCCATCACCCCTCAGACGTCCATCGTGGAAACCCTCGCGGAGCTTTTAAGCCGCGCCCCATGGCCCCACCGGTTCATCAACCTGGAGTCGGAACACTCCGCGATGGCTTCCTGCATCGGGGCCTCCCTGGCGGGAGCGCGAGTCTTTACAGCCACGAGCTCCCAAGGGCTCCTGCTCATGCACGAACTTCTCCACTGGGCTTCCGGAGCGAGGCTTCCTGTGGTCCTGGTCAATGTGAACCGGGCGGTCGCGCCTGGCTGGAACATCTGGGCAGATCAACAAGACAGCCTCTCCCAGAGGGACACCGGTTTCGTGCAGATCTACTGCGAAACCGCCCAGGAGGTTCTGGATTCCGTCATCATCGCTTACCGCCTGGCGGAGGATGTTCAACTCCCGGTGATGGTCAACCTGGATGCATTCTTTCTTTCCCATACCGCCGAGCCGGTGGAGATCCCCTCTCCGGAGGAGGTGGAGGGATTTCTGCCGGCCAGAAAACCGGTCTTTCGCCTGGAGGTGGAAAGGCCCAGGGCTTTCGGGGGCTTGATCGGACCTGAAGGCTACCAGAGGATCCGGGAGGACTTGGCCCGCGCTATGGACAGCGTCTTGCCCCGCATGGACACAATAGGCAAGGGATGGGAGCTTTCTTTTGGGCGCAGCTACTCGAACGTGGAGCCTTACCGCATGCAGGATGCGCAACTGGCGTTGGTGGCTTCCTCCAGCGTTGCCGCTAACTCTCGTGGGGTGGTGGATGATCTCAGATCCCGAGGAGTGGCCATCGGTCTGGTGAGGATTCGCACATTCCGCCCTTTCCCCAAGGAGGAGATACTCAGGAGTCTAAGAGGGGTGCGCAGGGTTGCCATCCTGGACCGCGGATTCTCCTGGGGAAGATGCGGAATACTGCATCAGGAAATGCAATCGGCGCTCTATGGGCTTGCAGAAGTGGATCGTCCCAAAACCTATGGTTACATCATAGGGTTGGGGGGCCGTGACGCAACTCCCGAACTGATTCAAGAAGCGGTCCAACAGACGCTCCACAGGGAAAATCCAGAGCCGGAAACGGTGTGGCTAAACGCAAACAGGCAGGCTTATGAACCACCTCCAAGGTGGGTTTCTACCCCATCGCGACGGTGAGGCCGGAGCCCACAAGGAAACCCTGAGCCCGGGGCATCTGGCCTGCGCCGGCTGCGGCCTGATGCCGGCGGTCAAGCTCCTGCAGCAGGTCCTGGGGCCGAGGACTATTTTTGTCGTCCCCGCCTGCTGCTACTCCGTCATAGACGGGGCCTATCCCAGCTCGGCAACCGGTATGCCCGTGATGCACTGCGCCTTTGAGACCGCCGCCTCCAGCGCCTCCGGGGTCCGCGCGGGGTTGGAGACGCTGGGGATACGCGACGTGACCGTAGTGGCCCTGGCGGGGGACGGAGGAACATTCGACATTGGTCTCCAGGCGCTTTCCTCGGCCGCCGAGAGAAACGAGGATATCCTTTACTTCTGTTATGACAACGAAGCCTACATGAACACGGGCATCCAAAGATCTTCAGCCACTCCCCGGTTTAGTTGGACCACCACGACCCCGGAGGCAATACCCAAGGCGGAGCGCAAGAAGGACCTGGGGGCTATCCTGGCGGCCCACAGGATCCCCTACTTTGCCACAGCCAGCCTGGCCTATCCGGAGGATTTGAGGAGGAAGCTCAAGACAGCCAAAGAGATGAAGGGGCTGCGCGTGATTCACTATTTCTGCCCCTGTCCGACGGGCTGGAAGTCGGACCCCCGCCATATGGTCCGTCTGGCAAGGCTGGCGGTGGAGTCGCGCGTTTTCCCATTACACGAGGTTTTCGAAGGCGAGTGTTGGGTTTTGAATATGGATCCGCAACCTGTTCCCGCAGGCAAGTATCTGGAGTTGCAAGGCCGCTTCGGTGGACGCACCCCGGACCAGGAGGCGGCGATCCAAAAGGAGGTGGACGAAAATTGGAAAAGATTGATGAGGAAGGTAAAGGCATGTTGAGATCCGGCACCAAACGACAAGACTACTGCCTGGATTGCTTCTGGTGCGAAACTTCCATCGGGTTCGATGCCGGCTCGAACTATGTCTGCACGAAGAAGAAGGAGCGTCTGACTTCCCCGGTGTTGTGGCGCCTTGCCTGCGAAGGCTACCTGTCGTTGGAGGGGAAGGCCCGATGAAAGCGGCCGTTTTCCATGGGGCTCATCAGTCCCTCCGGTTGGAGGAAGTCCCCACTCCAAAACCAGCGGCCGGCGAGGTGCTGGTCAAGGTGGCCGCATGCGGCGTCTGCCATACCGACCTTCACTATATAGATCACGGAACACCTACGTTCAAAAAACCTCCCTTGGTCCTGGGCCACGAGGCCTCGGGGACCGTGGAGGAAACCGGGGCGGAAGTTGCCTCTTTCAAGAAAGGCGACCGCATCCTCATCCCCGCGGTGTTCACCTGCGGGAACTGCGAATACTGCCGAACGGGCCGCGAGAACATCTGCCGGAACATGGTGATGCTGGGCAACCACCGCGACGGAGCCTACGCCGAGTACGTCTGCGTCCCGGCCAAGGACCTCATCCCCCTTCCGCCCGAAGTTCCCCTGGAGGAAGGGGCGATCATCGCGGACGCCGTCTCCACCCCCTACCATGCCCTGAAAAACAGGGCCAACCTCCGGGCCGGCGACACCCTGGTGGTGTTCGGATGCGGCGGAGTGGGGATGAATCTAGTGCAGCTGGCCGCCGCCATGGGAGGGATCGTCATCGGAGTGGACATCGCGCAGGCAAAACTGGAGATGGCCAAAAGCCTGGGAGCCACCGCCGTGGTCAACGCGGCCGAGGTCCCGGATATAGACAAGGAAGTCCGAAAACTTACCGGGGGAGGGGTGGACATCGCCATAGAAGCCATCGGAGACCCCAAGACCCTGGAGCAGGCCTTCCATTGCCTGAAGACGGGAGGGCGCCTCATCGTCCTGGGGTACTGCGACGGACCCCTCTCCCTGCCGGCAGGAAAGATCATGTTCCGGGAGATGGAAATCCTGGGCTCCCTGGGCTGCCGCCCCGCGGATTATCCCAGGATCGTGGAGCTCGTGCGGACGGGCAAGATAAAGCTCAAGGAGCTGGTCAGCCGCCGCTTTCCCCTCTCGGAGATCAACCGCGCCTTCGACATCCTCCGCAACGGCAAAGACGCGGTCCTGCGGTCCATCGTCCTACCATGATCCACAAAAACCCACTGATGGTTTCCTTCTCAAACACACATTCTCCCTCCAAAATTCTGGAGGCTTTCGAGAGCGATCTCCCGCGACCCGCAGTCCTTTGCACGATCATCCAGGTGAGCGGAAGCCACCCCCAAGAAGTGGGCGCCAAGATGTGGGTCACCCGGGAAGATTTTTTTGGCACCTTGGGCGGCGGAAAGTTCGAGCAGGAGGTGTTGCGATATGCTCACCGACTCCTGCAAACACCTCCAGTCCAACCGCACCTCAAGGAGTATGTTTTATGCCGGCAGATGGGACAATGCTGCGGTGGTCGCGCCCGGGTGTTTTTTGAGATCATTCCACAGCGAAAGAAGGTTCATCTCTTTGGCGCCGGCCATGTGGGAAGAGCCGTATCGCAGGTGCTCTCCCAAATGCCCTTTCAGGTCATCTTAGTAGACCCGAGGCCGGAGTGGGCCAATCTAAATAGTCTGCCCCCGGATATCCAAGTCCGCTGCATGGATCCGATGGAGTACGCTCACTCCCAAACATGGGATGAAAACGACGCTATCTGTATTTTCACCCATAGCCACGATCTGGATTACCTTTTGGCGAGATACTTCTTAAAGCACCCCGTGGGGTACCTAGGCTTGATCGGCTCCAACCACAAAGCCCGAGTGTTCCAGGCACGGCTGCAGTCCGAATCCTTAGAAGAACTGTGGGAGGAGAAGATGCATTGCCCTATTGGTTTACCTTTAGAAAGCAAGCATCCCGCAATCCTGGCGATCTCCATCGCAGCCGAGCTTCTCAAGGAGTGGTGGCTAACCACCCCCCTCTCTCATCTGACCCGGTGACCGCATACCAGGTCTACCTTTTAGCGGCGGGGAGGGGCGAACGCGCGGGGGGACCAAAGGCTTGGCGTCCCTATCAAGGCCGGAGTCTGCTGGAGAAACAATTGGAATTCCTTCTCGCCGAGTTCTCACCTGAAAAAATCGGCATTTCAATCCAAGAGGCCTGGAAGGAACGTTGTTCTCAGCTTCACTCTCAAATCCATTGGATCCCCGTGGATCCCGAAGCCGCTCCCTTGGGCACGCTCCAAACGCTTCTAAAACTTTTGCCGCTCCGGAATTGGGGGTTCGTATACCATGTGGATATGCCGGTATGGGAACCTCGGCTATTTGATGTCATCCGCCGGCAAATCGCTTCCGCACGGCAAAACGGAACCGAAGCCATAGTCCCTATATATAAAGGAAGGAGGGGCCATCCCGTTCTTCTTTCTCCCCCAACGCAGAGCGCACTTTTGGTCCTGGATCCGGCCACAGCCCGGCTGGATGATTGGCTCCGAGGCCAAAAGGTTCAGACCGTTGAGGTACCCTGGGGCTGCATTCTAGAAAACTGGAATCAGCCCGGATGGCTTCGCCCCTGAAGCACTTTCACGTTGCAGGGCCCTTAAAGTTTCCTCTGTGGATTGAACGGTGGAAAAACCGAAGGCCAGGTTTTTCAACGAAGCGAGATGCATAGCTTCCGTGTGGGCTGCGGTGGCATCCAGGACGACGAAGGTCTGAAACCCGGAATCGAAGGCATCCCGTACCGTGGATTCCACACATAGGTTCGTCATGACGCCGGCCACGACGATCTCCTCTACACCTTGAGAGCGCAACTCGCCTGCCAGAGAGGGATTTGTAAAGGCACTATAGCGACATTTGCGGAATATCTCGCCATCCCTCGCGCCCAAAAAGGCGGGGATCCTCGCCCCACGAGAATCGGCCCAACAGACTTTTCTCCACCAAAGCTCCATCAGTCCTGCGTCCTTTTCGAAGCGTTCCTGGGCATGGAGAATAAAGATCACGGGCCTGGCGATTTCGCGGAAAACTTCCACAAGACGCCTCGTATTGCCCAGGATGGCACGAGCGGAGGGCCTGTAGGCCGGACTTTGGGGATCCAGGAAAAACTCCTGCATATCCACAACCAAGAGCCCGGCTCGTTCGGGACAAAGAGTTCCCCTGTGCCGTTGAAAACCCCGAATCTCCCTTTGCCAGATTTCCGCCTTATCCTTTAGGTTATGGGACGCAATATAGCTCTCCTTCTCCCGTTTCCGGTTGCGAAGGAGGGTCGCGGATTTCTCTTTGAGTTTTTCAGACCATAGTTGGCCGCAGGAGGTTTGGGCCTCTATCTCCTCCGGCAGGCTGGGAGATAAGATGACCTCGAAACCTTTTGAGCGAAGCGTGACGGCGAGCCTTTCGATGGGAAGAGGCGTTTGGGTCCATAGATGGGTGGACCCGTTTCTTTTAGAAACGGCAGTCGGATTGACGGGGGTTATCTTGATCAGAAACAGGTCCGGGGAAAAAACACGGCTTAAAGCGTCGGGGTCCAAATCCCTTTCTTCGGCAAGCGCAAAGTTCAAGGTTATCTTTCTGTCTCCCGGCCGATGGAAGCGCGCGCCATACCCGGCTACTTCTTCCAGGTTCCACATGGTGATCGGCACGATCTGCCGCCGCCTGGCAACGTCTGTGGCATGGAGGGAGAACTGAAGCTGGAACTTTCCATTGGGAAAATGGGCATTTTTAACCTCGATCAGTCTATCGAAGAACGGCCTGATCGCGGGACTTTTTGGCGCGACGGTGGAAAGGCTGGGGAGGATCCCCGGATGAGGAAACTCTGCGGACAAAAGTTCCAGGGCTTTCAAAACCTCGGGATTTAAAGAAGGCTCCCCCATCCGGGCAAAATGAATCTTTATCTTCGGATGGCTCCTAAGATCCAGGCCCGGGTTGCGAGAGACGATGAACCTAAGCTGCTCTAGGATTTGCCCGGCCGAAAGATTTCCCCGATATCCGAGAGACCCCGCGTCGCACATCCTGCATCCCACGGGGCAGCCGATTTGAGTGGAGAGCATCATGACCCATTTTTCAGTTTTGGGGACTCCCGGCTCGAGCGTATCCACGAACTCGATCAGCTGATCGCCGTCCTCGTCCAAACAAGCTAGATAGAGGGCAGCCAGCCCGGGGTGACGGCGTTCTTCGATAATTTTCATGGTTTCTGGGCCGCGACTGCTTCCAAATACTGCATGCACTCCATGGCGGCCCGAACGCCGTCTCCGCCGGCAATGGCCACCTGCCGAAATCGGTCTCCACGGGCGTCTCCAGCCACGAAAAATCCTTGCGAGGCTTCCCATATGCCGGGGGCCTCGGGCTCTTTGCCGATGAGCACGAAGAGCCCCTGCACCCGGAGGAACCTGCGCAGTCCGTTGGAGACGTGCCTGAGCCAAACGCGCTCCAGCCTCCGGGAACCCTCCACTTTTTCCACAAGCGAACATGGGATAGGAACCACATTGTCGCGCGAAGCGGCGCGTTTCTGAAGCAGAGGGTGGGCTTTGAGCCGGAAGTCCTTGGTGATGAGATAGACCTTGCTGGCAAAGCGGGCCAGATAGAGCGCCTGGTGTGTGGCCGCCTCCCCCCCTCCCACAACCGCCACGTCTTTATCTTTGCAGCGAGGGGCCTCGTCAAAAGCGGCGTGGTAGAGGCCGCGGCCGAAGAACTTCTTTTCTCCCGGTATCCCCAGGCTTTTGAAGCGGGCTCCGGTGCAACGCACGACGGCGCGGGCACAGATCTCCTGCCCGCGTCCAATCTCCACCCTAAAAAATCCGTTTTTATAGGAGACCTTCCCTGCCACTTTCATGCCGAACTTAAGCCCCCATCTCCTGGCTTGTCGAATCCACCTGTCCATCAGTTTTCCTCCCTGAACGCCGCATGGAAAACCGGGATAGTTCTCGATCCGGTCAATGAGACGCGCCTGGCCGCCCAACCTCCCCCGTTCCAAAAGAAGGGTTTTATAGCGGGCTCGGGAAAGGGACATCCCCGCGGCCAATCCTGCGGGGCCCCCGCCCACGATGATGACGTCCCAGAGGTTGTTCGCAGCTTTCAATGTGGAGGTAGTCTATGAGGAACTGCCGGGATCAAAATATGATCCAAGTCATATTGAACCGAACGTAGGAGAGGGGTAGGTACAATAGGGCTCTTCCGCCAGGACATCCCCATGGGTGTAATAAGCCCTGGCTCGGCATCCTCCGCAGAGAACCTTGTAAGGGCAAGCCCCGCATCGCCCCGTGAGCAGATTCGCGTCCCTAAGCTGATCAAAAACCTGGGAGCTCTCCCAAATATCCTGAAGGCTTTTTCGGCGGACATTCCCCGCGGAAACGGGCAGGTATCCACAGGGGAACACCTCCCCTTTGTGGGAAACAAAGCACATGTGTATCCCGGCGAGGCATCCCTTCCGGGAGAGGGGAGCATCCTCCGGAGCCGAACGGCCGTCCTCCTTCTCCACACGGTAGTAGTGCGGAGCGCAGATGGCTTTGATGGGAAGAGAACTTTTCTTCCCATCTTCGAAAACCCAGAGCAGCCATCTCTCCACCTCCTGGGGGCTCAACATCTGTGAGTCGGCGATCTGCACCCCGCAGCCCACGGGAACCAAAAGGAAGAGGTAAAGGGCGCACGCGCCGAAAGAATTCGCCAGCTGAACCATCTCGGAAAGCTCATGGACGTTTCCTCGGGTGACCGTAAAATTGATCTGAACCTTGATTCCGACCTCCTGGAGATGCAGAAACCCCCTCAGGGCGCGCTCAAAATTTCCCAGGCCCCGAAAGGCATCATGGGTGGCTGGTTTGGCTCCATCTAAAGAAATGGAGGCATAATAAATTCCCGCCTCCTTGATGGCGCAAGCCACTTCCTTGCGGACCAATGTGCCGTTGGTGGCCATGGCCACGGGCAACCCTCTGGCCCTGGCATATGCTGCGATTTCTAAGATATCCTTCCGGAAGAGGGGCTCCCCCCCGGAAAAAACCAAAACCGGGCCGCCCATGAGGGCCAAATCCTGGATCAGCTTCTTGGCTTCCTCTGTGGTGAGCTCTTCGGGGGCGCCTTGGGTCAGGACATCGGTTCTGCGGCAATGGATGCAGCGCAGGTTGCATCCGGCGGTCACTTCCCAATAGACGCGCCTTAGGTCATGTGACAGTCGAGTGCCCGCCATCTCGTCCATTATCCAAAGGCCAAGCGGGATACCTTGAAGGCCGTAACCACCAAAACTGCCGCCAGAACGCGGCGGAGAGCAATCTCCCCGAACCTTTGCGCTCCGAGGTGCGAGCCGATGAGGCCGCCGAAGAAGGCCGCCACAACCAAGGGCCAAAGGCTCACGACATCCAAGCCGCTGCGCGAGAGGTGTCCATAGAGCCCTGCCGCGGAGTTGACCCAGATAAAACAGGCCGATACCGCAGCGGTCCGCCTGGCATCCGCCCAACGCATGAGGAGGAGCACAGGGCTCAAAAAAATCCCTCCTCCCACTCCCACCATGCCGGACAAAAGCCCGATCCCCCCTCCCACGGGCAGGGCTAAGCAAAGGCGCGGAGGGTGGACCATTTCTTCTTCGCTGCGGAGGGGTGTGCTCGCCAGGGCCAAGCGGAAAGCCGCGAAAAGAAGGGCAGCCATCAAAAGCCCGGAGTAAAGGCCGAGCGGCACAGGGAGCATCCCTCCCAAAAAGGCCGCCGGGATAGAGGCGACGGCAAACGGCCAGAAAAGCCTTCTATCGAAAAATCCGGAGCGCCAATAGGCCAGAAACGCCGTTGCGGATACCAGCAGGTTCAAAGCCAATGCGCTGGGCGCCATCTCTTTGGGAGAAAATCCGAACAAGGCGAGGACCGCGAGATAGCCCGAGGCGCCGCCGTGGCCCACGGAGGCGTAGGCCAGAGCCACTAAAAAGATGAGCGGATAGATCGCCTCGCTCATTCAGCCTCCGACCTGGCACATATATCTGGAGTTGCGTCCGGCTCCCAAGGCCCTCTCCAGCATGTGGTGCCTTGCCGGCTTTTTGCGGACAGCCGATAGGATAAGTTGTTGGATGTCTTTCCGACTTGCCCCGCCGCGCAAGGGGGTCCTGAGGTCCACTCCCTCCGAAGCGTCCAGGCACGGGACCAGCGTTCCTTTTGCCGTCAGCCTCACTCGGTTGCAAGAGGAGCAGAACCCGCAGCTTAAAGCGCTGATAAACCCTACTGTTCCCTTAGCTCCCGGTCTTCGGTAGTATCTGGCCGGCCCCCGACCGAATGGCCACGCCTCCACGGGCAGCGGCTCGATGGGAGCGGCCTTCTCCATGATCTCCTGAAGCGGCACCCACCTTTCCTTGGAGAAAAACCCCGTCTCCCCCATGGGCATCAGTTCGATCAGGCGGACGTGGAGGGGCCGCCCCTCGGTCAGTTTGACGAAATCGCCGATCTCCTCATCATTCATTCCGCGCGCGATGACACAATTGAGCTTCACCGGGGAAAGCCCCGCTTGGAGGGCCGACTCGATCCCCTCCGATATGGCCGCAAGCTTTCCAAAACGAGTGATTTGGGCGAATCTCTCTGAGCGCAGAGAATCCAGACTCACATTGACCCTTTTAAGCCCGGCTTGGGCGAGCTCGTGCACCATTTTGGCTAGAAGCGTCCCGTTTGTGCTCAAGGATATGTCGGCGATCCCTGCTATCTTTGAAACCCTTTGGATGAGACCGGCAATCCCCTGCCGGACCAAAGGTTCTCCCCCGGTGATCCTCACCTTGGAAATTCCCAGCTCTGCAAAACAGGAAAGGAGCTTCAAGACTTCTTCATCGGAAAGGATTTCACCGGCCGGGCTGAAGTGAGTGTATCTCTCAGGCAGGCAATAGACGCACCGGAGGTTACAGCGGTCCGTTACGGAGAGCCGCAGATAGTCGATCTTACGGCCGAACCCGTCCGTCAGCATAAAGACTCCTTGCCGCCTCATAGTCCTGCCTCGTACCCAAGTCCAAGAAAGAAAATCCCTCCGCATCCTCGGAGAGCACCTCCTCCTCGGATAAGCGGCGCGTGTGCACGTGATCAAGCAGATCACGGGGACCCAGCCCATCGGCGAGCATACCCAGGATCAGTTTCGCGCAGCTTTTCGAGTAAAAGGAGCAGAGGGGCTGGAGTCTCCCATGCCAGATGGGGACGACAGCCTCATAGCCTGGCGCCTCCTCCCATAGCCGTTCGATCAGCCTGCGGCTTAAAAACGGCATGTCGCAGCCGCAAACGAAGGTATAGTCGGTTCGCGCATAGTCCAAGGCTGAATAAAGTCCAGCCAATGGATGGGTGCGGGCCATGCGGTCTTGGACTACATCCAGGCGCGGTTTCTTCAAGAACGAATATCGATCCGGGTCCTTGGCGAGCACCAGGACCGCTGGGAAAATCTCCAGGAGGCGATCGGTCGCGCTCTCGATGAGCCTGCCCTCGGCCCAAGGGGCCAGAGCCTTGTTCGATCCGAAACGCGAGCTTAAGCCGCCCGCCAGAACCGCGCCGGTCGCCGGGATGATGCTCATTTGAGCCACCGAAACGCCAAGGCATCTCCTTTCCGGATGCGTCTGACTCCAATGGGGCCTATCGCCAAAGCGTTGGCCTGGGTTGTCATACAAAGCCGCGCCGAACCCTGAGGCCGGAGGATGTGGAGCGCAAATCCCTTCCGATCCGAAGAAACCCGGCAGAAGAGGTACTGCTGCCTGTCCTTGGGCTTGGGGTAGTCGTTGAGCGCGCGGCCCTGGAGATGGTAGCTGGGACGGGTGGGGACGTGGCCGCAAAGTTTTTCCAACGCCGGGCGGACAAATTCCTCCAAGCAGACCAGCGCAGAGACGGGATTGCCCGGCAGGCCGAAGACAAGTTTGCCGGGTCCGCTGCCCCCGGAATGAATGCCGAAAAGCAGGGGCTTCCCCGGCTTGATCGCCACCTTCCAGAATACCTCTTGGACGCCGAGCTTAGCGAACAGAGCCCTGGTGTAGTCAAAATCGCCCACCGAGACCCCGCCCGATACAAGGACCACGTCGGCTTGGGAGAGGGCCCCCCGCAATCGCTTTTCCATTTCCTTTTCGTCATCCGGGACAATGCCCAGGTCCTTCGCGGAGATTCGCCACTTGGAAAGCGCGGCAAGGATAGCCGGTCCGTTGGAGTTCCGAATCTTGCCCGGAGAAAGCGCACCTGCTGTCGGCACCAGCTCATCTCCCGTGGCCAGTATCGCCACCTGGGCTTTTCGGATAACCTTCACTTTGGTAACCCCTTGTGCAGCCAAGAGCGCCACTTCATAATGGCGCAGTAGGGTCCCGGGGGAAAGCAATGGATCCCCGGCGCGCATGTCTTCGCCCTTCGGGCGGATATGATCGCCTGGTTCTGGACAGTGAAGGACATCCACCATCCCATCTCCATCGGAGATCGTCCTCTCTTTCATGACCACCGCGTCCGCCCCCTTGGGCAGCGGCGCTCCGGTCATGATTTTTACGGCTTCCCCGGCTTGAACCTCTTGGCAGGAAAGCCGCCCCGCACGCACTGTTTCCCGGACTAGAAGCCGGACCGGATTTTTCTGGTCGGCTCCCTGAAGGTCGGCGGCTTTTACGGCATAACCATCCATAGCGGAGTTGTCAAAGGGCGGCAGGTCATCTCTGGCTTTCAGCTTCTCTGCCAAAACGCGGTCTATGGTTTCCCCCAAAGCCGCCGTTTCCGAGGGAAGCGTCGGTGTGTGGTCCAAGATCGTTTGAATCGCCTTATTTGGGTGTAACATGGGATAGCCTTACCGCCTCATGTGGACGGTGCCCTTCTCCCATCAGCATCGAGAGAGCGTGAGGAAGAATCCCACAGACCGCCTCCAAAGACTCTACCGCTCCCCTGGGGCTTCCGGGAAGATTTAGAATTAGGCTTTTATTTCTTGATCCAGCCATAGCCCTGGATAAGGCGGCCAAAGGAGTTTTCTTTGCGCCCTCGCGCCTCATCGCTTCCGAAATGCCCGGGAGTTCTTTTTCCAGCACCTCCCGGGTCGCCTCCGGGGTTACATCCCTGGGACCCAGACCTGTCCCGCCGGCAGTGAGAATCAAGCCGATGCCTTTATGGTCGGACCAATCCACGAGAATTTTCTTGATTTCTTCCTTTTCGTCCGGCACAACGGCGCGGCATTCCACCCGCCAGTCTTTCTTTTCCACATAACGCTTAAGTTCCGGGCCGCTGGTGTCCTCGTAAATTCCTTCAAATGCCCTGTCGCTGACCGTCAAGATGCCTACGGTGGTCATGACTGAAACCTCGTTTTCCAGATAGGAACCCTGGATTTGATTTTATGGATCACAGTTTGACACGCCTCGAAGGCTTCTCCTCGATGGACCCCTGCGCAGGCCACGATGAGACTTGGCTCGCCCGCAGGCACTTCTCCCGTGCGGTGCTGTACGGAAAGTTTGACGCCCCACCGCCTTTCCGCAGCCTCGATAATCTCGGCAAGCTCTTTAAGGGCCATTTCCCGATACGCCTCGTAAGCGATTGCCAGAATCGGCATATCTCCCTCGGTATCCCGAACACATCCCAGAAACGTGACCAGCGCCCCGTGCTTGGGACTCTGAACTTGGCGAACGGCCTCATCCAGACTTAGGGTCCGCTCGGCCAGGAAAACGCTAGCCTCCGCTGACGGGGGGCAGGAAAGCGACTTCGTCCCCATTTTTCACCTCCGCATTCCAATCCGTAAATTCACGATTGACGGAAACCCTAAGGATATCCGCGTGCTCAAAAATAGGCGACAAATCCGGCAAGGAGCCGACGAGATTTTTAAGGCATGTGGGCTTTTCCAACGAAAGTTCCATTTCTCGTTTTTTGATCCAATCCGCACACTGCGCGAAGAAAAGGAGCTTCAGGGTTTTCACGCCCATTGCGATTTCCGCCAATTTGGCTTCCTGCTTTTCCAAGTGTCCCGCGCGAAGTCACGGGGCCTCCCATTGGGCATGCCGGACCTCTTAAAGAATCCGGATTTCCCGCCGGACTTTTGGACCAGAAAGATTGGGCCGATGGAGATGCCTTTATCCGCTGACTTGCACATGTCGTAAATCGTGAGCGCCGCCACACTAGCCGCGGTCAAGGCCTCCATCTCCACGCCGGTCTTGCCTTCCGACTTGACCCGGGAGCGGATCCACACCCCCCCTGCAACGATCCAAAACGAAATTTCAATGAGGTCTATTTTTAAAGGATGGCAAAGAGGGATGAGCTCATGCGTTTTTTTGGCTGCCAGAATTCCAGCTATTCGTGCAGCAGCAAACACATCTCCTTTGGGAGTCTTCCCCGATTTAATAAGGCGCAGCGCTTCAGAGCCGATCTGGACCTTTCCTGCGGCAATCGCCTCCCTTCGGGCGATGGCCTTGGCGCCGATGTCCACCATCCTCGCCTGACCCCTCCCATCCAGATGGGAAAGAGCTATTTTTGACCGCGTGGCCACGAAAGCCTTAACCCTTTCTCTTGTTCTCCTGCTCATCCGCATCATCCCCTTTTAAGCTGTGCTTGAAGATTTTCAGGGACTTTCCCAGACTTCGCGCCAGATCCGGAAGCCGGTTGGCTCCGAAAAGAAGCAGCACGATCGCCAGGATGATAAGCAGCTCGCTCCAACCTATATTAGGCAGCATAATCTGTCACCCCCTAAAAAACCAGCCAGGCTTTCCGACTTGGAAAGGCCTGGCTGGCTAAACCTCTTCTCAGACTCTCCTTTCCAAGTCACTCCGACGTCAGGTCGGAGATCGGGAGGCGGAAACTTTTCGGCTTCCACCCACTCGGCTTGGTCGCCTTAACCTCTTATAGGCCTTAGGCTCCCCAGCTCGGAGTATGCAAAGAGCTAAGTTTCTTTCTTTTCCGGCAAAGCTTTCGCCTCTGAGTTGGCGTCTTTCACCTCGTCTCCCACTTCCCGGAGGCCCCTCTTGAAGGCGTTAAAAGATTTTCCGATCCCTCGGGCCACCTCGGGAAGCCTTTGCGCTCCGAAAAGAAGCAGCGCGATAGCCAAGATGACCGCAAGCTCGCCGAAACCTATATTAGGTAGCATGGTAAGAATAGGATACACCCAATGCGTAGAAAGCGGCTATGATGTAGGTCATATTGCCTATGCCTTGCGGATCTTGACACAGATCTCCTTATGGCACGCCTGTCCGGAAAGAGGATCGAAACGCATCTCATTCAAGAATCCCGGGTGCTGTCCTTTGCCGGAAGCCGAGGCAAACCGTCCCAAAGCCCAATGGCCCGCCCCATGCTGGGCTCCCACGACCTCCGCGTGAATCCTTCGGGTCAGATGGGCCTTCATCCGAATGGACCCGCGCGCGGACTCCACGAGGACCTCGTCTCCCTCGCCGACGCCGTGTTTTTTGGCGGTCTCCGGATGGATCATCAAGGGAGCCTCCGAACGCAGATCCCGCAGCCACTGGTTGTTCCAAGTCCGCGTGTGGGTGTGCGCGGCCTCTTTCCAGTTGATAAGGTACAGAGGAAACTCCGCGCTGGGCTGCTCGTCTCGGGGCGCATAAGCGGGGTAGGGGTCCACCGGACGGCCGCGGAAGTCCTTTTTGTCCGCCAGTTTGGGCTGATAAAATTCGCATAGGCCGCTGGGCGTGTCAAAACCTTTGACGACAATGACCTTTCCCTCAGGGCTTTTCCACATAGTGCCGATGCGCTTTCCCTTGTCCTTTTTGGGTTTGTCGTAAAGTCCCGTGCCTGCGGGGACATCCGGGCGATAGGGGGAGCCGTCCTCCGTAACCGCCTTTGCCAAATCCTCCGGCTTCAAGGGCTTGGCGTATTTGCGGTACTCCGTTCCCTTCGGACTTACCCACACGGCGCCCGAAAGTTTCTTAAGCTCCCCCAAGGTCATCTTGGGCTCCCCCTCCTTGATCTCCCCGGAGAGAAACTCCTCGTACCACTTTGTGACGTTTTCCACCCGCTTTCCGCTTTCCCGGCCCATCCAGAAGAAAGGCTTGCCTTCGGTATCCTTAATATTCAGTTTGCGGCCTAAGAGAGCCACAAACTCGTACTCGGTGGGCTGGCCGAAAAGGGGCTTGACGACAGGCTGGCGCAGAGCCAAAACAGGCCAAGTGACCCAATGGGTATTCAAATCATAGCGCTCCAGATAGACCGAGCCCGGGAGCGCTATGTCCGCCATCTGGACCGTTTCAGAGGGCATGGTGTCCACGACCACTGTAAAAGGAATTTTTTGGAAGGCTTCCTCCACTGCCTTTGTCCCAGGCACCGCCATCATGGGGTTCTGGAAAATAACCATAAGAAACTCGCATGGGTACGGTTTTTCTCCTTTGGCGATGCGACGGAAAAATTCCGTGTAGTTTCCAGATTTATGGCCGAAGGGCAGCTTGTCATGGCCGTCCAGATAAGGCTCAGCCAGAGTCTTTGTCGCCGTCTCATCCGGGTGGACCTCCACGTGCTTGTTGCCTTTATTATTCGGGATGAGCATTCCCCCCGGCGCATCCCAGGCGCCGATCAAGGTGTTCAGGGCCGCGATGGCCCGGCCGCCCTGGACCCCGTTGGTGTGCTGACCCGGCCCGCTCCAGACGTCAATCAGGGCCGGTTTTGTAGTAGCCACCTCCCGGGCGATTCTTTCTATGGTTTTGGCAGGAACGCTTGTGACTTTTTCCGCCCAGGCAGGCGTCTTTTTGGAAACGTAATCCTTGAGCTCCTCAAACCCATAAGTCCATTCCTGGATAAATTTCTCATCGTACAATCTTTCTTTGACAATCACATGAGCCATGGCCAGGGCCATGGCGCCATCGGTCCCGGGACGGATGGAAACCCATTCGTGGCCCTTGGCCGCGGTGTCCGAAAGGTAGGGGTCCACCACCACCATCTTGGCCCCTTGCTCGATGGCCTTAGGGATGATGCGGCCCAGGTGAATCCATTTCAAGGCTGAGGTGGGGTTCCATCCGAAAAGCAGAATGTATTTGGTGTGCATGAAATCGCACAAAGGCCTGTCATGTCCCACCACCATCTTAAAGGAGGCCTTGCGCGCGGTATCGCAGAGGTTGGAGTGCATGTAGTAGTTGGGCGAGCCGTAAAGATTCATGAAGTCGGCCTGGATGTGGGTGAAGGAATGGTCCTCGCTGATCCAGACTGTCTTGTGGGCCTGGCCTTTGTTTCGCAGGGCTTTCAGCCTGTCGGCGATCTCGCCTATGGCCTCCTCCCAGGAAATCTCCTTCCATTTGGGATCTACTCCGATCCCTTTTTCGGGATTGGTGCGGCGCAGGGGTTTTTTTAAGCGGTCCGGGTCATAGAGGGCCATGATCCCGGAATTCCCTTTAGGGCAGATTCTGGCCTCTCCATTCAAACCGTTCTTTGGATCAAGATGGCCGAAGAAATCGTCGGAAACATTGCTGAAGTTGTTGGGATTCCACTGGTTGGGCTCGATTTTGACCACGCGGCCCTCCACCACATGGGCCATGATCCCGCATTGGCCCCCGCACATGTTGCAGCAGGAGGGAACCCAGGCTCCCGCTTTCCGGCCAAACCGGCGGTCCAACTCATCATTGGGGTATGGACCCTTGGCGCGGGCTGACCGGAAAGGGATGACCGCTCCAGCGGCGAGGCCGACGGCCGCTGTGGCAGCCTTTTTCAAAAAATCCCTGCGGTCCATTTCAGTTCTCTCCGGCATGGGAACCTCCTTCAAAAGAGAATAGACGCCGGCCGGCAAGTATCCCCCAAATCACGGCGGAAAAAGCAGCAAGGACCACAGCCCATTCCGTGAAGCTGGGCAGGTAGGAAGCCGACCAGCGCATGTGGTGGATGGCACCGGGCAATTCCGGAAAGGCGGGATGGGCCAGGGGAGGAATCACAATGTTGAGCCGCATGGCGAATGTGCCCGCCACGATGCATGCGGCGGCCAAGGCCATTTGTCCGGCAGAACCAGGCCGCGCGGCACAAACCAAATAAAGCGGAATAAGAAAACCGATCAAAACCTCCCCTCCCCAAAAGACCCAGGGGAAAGGGCCGGCGGTGATCAGGTGATAGGCGGCTATGCGTTCCGGGATGCCTCCATAGGAAGCAACCAGGTGGTCTATGCCCACCATGGCGGCTTCCACAATCAGAACCGCGATGCTAAAACGCGCAAGGCTGTTAATCAGATCATCCCTCTCCGAGGAAGCTTTCAGAAAGAAGAAAGCTAGCAACGTCAAAAGGGCTCCCCCGGAAGCTACCGCGGACACCACGAAGAGAACCGGCAGAAGGCCCGAATGCCAGACAGGATGCGCCTTGACCGTGGCGAAAATGGCGCCGACACCTCCATGGACGATGACCGCAAGAGGCAGACCAACCAAAGCCAAGCGGCGCAGGAGTTCTTTGCGTTGCGGACGCCAGACAGCGATGTAAAGCTCTACAGCCACCAGGGCAAAGTAGATGTTATAGAGGTAGAAGAGCCAGGCCATGACGGAGGTGGGATTGGCCTGCCACGGAAGCCTCAGCGAACGCCAGGGGTGCCCGAGGTCAACGAATATCACCCCCATCGCCACGAGCAAACAGACGAAGGCTTGGAGTAAAGCCAGACGGCCCGCCCTTGCGAACCGTTCCATCCCGAATCCGTAGGCGAGCGAGGAGACGATGAAACCTCCGGCGGAAAGCCCAATAAAGTAGATATAGGTCGCCACCCAGACTCCCCAGGGAATGATTTGGGTCAGATGTGTGGGCTCCCCCGAGCCAAAGAAGCGAAGAAAGATGCCCGTAAGACCCACCAGGGTGACTCCCCAAAGTACGATCGGTGCGAAATGTTTACCAGAGGTAGTAGACGCTGGGTTCATTGCCGAGCTCCTCCTTCAACCTAAAATGTCCTCGCGACTCCAAAAGCGCATGGATGGGATCCTCCGGGTTCATGAAATCGCCGAAGTGGATGGCATGCCCCGTGCAGGTCTTGGCGCAGGCGGGCCACCTTCCCTGCGCCTGGTCATACTCTCCATTCTCATCCTGGAGGTGTACGCAGAAGGTGCATTTTCGGACGTTTCCGATGGGAGACTTTCCCTTTTTCCGGGTTCTGTATTCCCGGTACTCCGGGCTGGTGACGGCACCCGGGGTTTCCTCCGCTGTTTCATAATCTTCTCCAAAATCAAACTGCCTCGCCCCATAAGGGCAGGCCGCGATGCAATAGCGGCAGCCGATGCAGCGGTCGTAATCGATCACCACGATGTTGTCCTGCTCCCTATGGTAAGTGGCTCCTGTGGGGCAGACCAAAGTGCAGGAGGAGCTTTTGCACTGCATGCAGGGGCGCGTCAGGAAGTAGGGCTTGTCGTCCGAAGAGCCCAAGTGGGGGATGTCCATGACCACGTTGTAGTTGACTCCGGGAGGGGTCTGGTTTTCGGCCTTGCAAGCCGCCACGCAGGCGCGACAGCCCACGCAGCGCTTGAGATCAATGGCCATGATCCAATGATGCTTTTTCTTTTGCGGCGTAGAGGCCAGGGCCATTTCGGAAACGGCTGCCCCGGCGGCCGCCGCGGCGGCGGCGCGGAAAAAATCGCGCCGGGTCATGCCCGATTCCTTGACCAAGCCGTCGGCACCCCTCGCAGAGCTCCGGGTACCCACCAGGGGCCCCGCCGAGGAGCCCTGCGTGTTAGTTTTGAGAGCTTCCAATCCGGTGGCTACGGCGATGTAGATAGGTTCTTGGGACCCGAGTTTCGGCATGGGACCTACTCCTAAAACTTATAGTACGCGGTCAGCCTGGGGATGACCACCTCTTTGGGGCGTTCCCCTGAGCCGTTTTTGCCGAACAGGAAAACCTCCACGTTGGGCATCAGGTGCACCTTGCCCTCGGCGCGGGAGTAGTCCGCTCCGAAGACCAAAAGGGTGTTTTTGGCCGTGTTGACGTTGGTGGCGCCGCTTCCGCTCAGACCAAAGTAGGTGATCTTGCTCGCATCGGGATTGGGGTCGGCGTGGTAGTCTAAGCGCGCGAAGGCGGACCACTTCTCGGCCAGTTTCTTGACCGCGAAGGCGGACAAAATATCCAAACGCAGGTCCGGAGCAGGCGTCACTTCGCGGACTTGATGGGCGTATTGCACCCCCAGCCTTCCCCCCTCCGATTTCCAGCCGATGAAGCCCTGGAGGGTGTACCAGGACGAGCCGGGGGTGCCGTCTCTGTTGTTCTCGTAGTCTCCATAAGCCTGCACATACCATCCGGCGACCTTCCCGTCCAAGGCAAGATAAAGCTTCTTGTTCTTGTTGGTTTCCTGCTTGGTGTCCGAGCCCGATCCCACCATGGCGTGGTAGCCGAATGTTTTCTCTTTGTCCCAGAATCCTCTGGCCGCGAGCCCCACATCCCTGGAGCCGCCCCATTTTTGAAGGTCCAAGGGAGTCTTCTCTACGGGACGGTAGCCCCAGAAGTTTTCGATTTCGTCCCAGGTGGGCGAAGCGGAAAGGCCGAAGAAGAGGGAACTGGGAGCCGTCGGGCATTTCCACTCCAGGTAGGCATCTTTAAGGAAAGGCTGCATGGTTGTGGCGGCGGCCGTAAAGTCGCTTTGGCTGGCCTCCATCCTGAGGCGGGTGGCGAAGTTGTCGCCGATGTCATAGTCGTAGGTCAGATAGATCCGGCGCAACCAAACGCCGTTTTGACCTTGAAACTTCTTCGTATGGTGGGCCGCGAACCAATAAGCGTCCCCGAAAATATACCCCGACCACTTTCCCTGGGCGTGGGAAAAATTTGCCTGCAGTAACAACAGCACCAAGGCTATTCCTGCCATCGCGCCTGCTGTTTCTATCCTAAACAAACCGCGCTTCTTGTATAGTGATGTTTCCATTTAACACCCCCTCACCGCAGAGCTATTATAGGTTAAGGTTTCTATCGTGCCCAGTAAGTAATAGCAAAATGCCGCATTAGGGCAGGTAATTACTGCCCCTCCCCCCCTTCCGGCATGCGGCGCGCACACCTTAGTCGGAACAGTCGGGGGTGAAACAGTCTACAGCGTGGGCCTATACGAGCTTTCGCGGCGGGTTTTCTTGAAGATCCTGGTCGCAGGCTGGCTAAAGGACTTGTTCCTCCTTCAGAGTTTCAGAAGATACCAAGGTGTCACGGCCTTCTGGCCGTCTCGGTCTCCTTTGGAACCGTCCCAGACCGCGAAGGCGATGGGAAATTTGCCACCCCTTTCAAACTGCGCATCCGAGCCCCCTTCTGAACGGAGCCCTCTTGTAAAGAGGACCTTCCATTTGCCCGCTACGTAGATGCCATGGCCCTGGACGTTTTGATCCTCCTGCGGCTGGGCAGCAAGCGTTCCAAACCCCTCAGCATTAAGATCCTCGACAGCCGCAGGCCTTTGGGGGACAGAGAGAATGTTGCCTGCCCCCCAGCCGGCAAGAAACACCGGATCGTGGCTTGGAGCCGATGTGATGGGCAGATGGCCTGGTTTTTCCGTGCTTTTTGGATACAAGGTCCTTTCCAACTGGTAGTCATCAGCAACCATGGCCGGATAGACCCTTTCAATGTCTTGGAAGCTGTCGAGGTCCAGCTGCCGGTCGAATCGCCAGTACCAGATGTTGACGGGACCTCCCTTCTCCCCCATCGTGAAGTGAGGCTGTTCGGGAAGGGGCTGTTTTGGGGACAAGGAGAACATGATGGCCGCGGAATCAGTGAAATCTTGGTGGCGGAGAAAGCTTGCGTTGACCTCCCCGTCCTCCCATTCCAACAAAAAAGCGATTTCCTTTCCATTGTGGATAGCCTTCCCTAAAACTTCATCCACCGCCTTCTTCCCCTGCCACAGGCGCATAAGGGGGATAACGGTTTCAGAAACCTTGTTCCATAAGGGGTCCAGGGGGTCCTTGGGCAGGGGACCTGAAATCTCCATCGCCGCAATCGCGCCGGCCGAGGGTTGGACCGCTACCTTTGGGCCCGCCAACGACTTGAGATAATGAACCAAGGCCCAGCGCTCCGTATCCGTGAGCGATTCTTCAAAGGAGGGCATGGGGCTTCCATCCATCCCGGTGGTAAATCGGAGGTAGAGGTCCGAGGGACTGCCTCCACCTTTGTAGATGCCACGCGTAAAGTCGTTGGGGGGATTGGGAAAATCCCAAGAATCGAGCAGTGTAGCGGCCGACGGGCCGTCCCCCTTCCCCTTTGGGCCGTGGCAGGCTGCGCACCCCATCTTCTCGTATACAGCCTTTCCCTGTGCCATGGTCTGCGAGGTAGCCGCAAGCTCCGGCGGAACCCGGATGACCTTTCCAGGTTTTTCGTCGATTCCAGCCAACTCCTTGACATAAGCTACAAGGGCCTTGCGCTCCCCTTCTGAAAGGAAGGAGAAGCTTGGCATGGCGGATCCTGGCATGCCTCGGGCAATGGTGCGCACAAGGTCCTCGTCCGTTGGGAGCTCACCTGTGGGGGTGGAGCGAAGCTTGAATAGTTTTGATGCGAGGTTTCGGGGCTTCGGGAAAAGAAAGTCTGCTGCAGGGCCGTCTCCCTTTCCCTCGGAGCCGTGGCAGACCGCGCACTGTTTTTTGAAAAGGGCCTTTCCCTCACTTACCAAATCGGCAGAAGCAGCCCTCAGGGCCAAAACGAAAAAAGGCGCGAAGACAAAAACCATTGCTGTTCCTTTAACAATTTTCAACATGGGAATTCCTCCGGATAAGACGTATCTTCAACTCCGCAGGCGAAGCAGCTACCCTCTGGCTCAAAAGAAAGGGGAGCCGGTTGCACGCTCTCACTGGGTTGAGCGCCCTTTGCCCTGGCCTCGAAGGCAACGAATACCTTTGTCAGTAGGGCAAGGTCCCGATAGAAGCCATCCCCTGCCTTCTTGCTCAAGCGCGCCGTAAAATCCGGGATCCATGTACCCAGGTGATTGCTCAGGAACTTCTTCTCAGCCTCCACGCAGATTCCGGCTTTCTTCTCCTCCTTGCGATCCAGGGCGTACGCCTCCTTGCAAGCCAAAAGAGCCATAAACTCCATCTCTATTGAAATGTGGTCGAGCCTTTCTTTGCTTAGCTCTGACGGCTCAAGGCCGAATGCCCGGTAAAATCCAGAGATATCGCCTAGGACCTGTGTCTGCTGGAAGATGTGGGCCCCGGCGCCCCCACACTGAGTCTCGTAGGGAGGGCATTCCTTAGAGATAGTATGGCCGAAGACCCTTGCGTATTCCGACTCAAGCTCCGAATCGGAAAGCCTATGGAACCAGCTTTTCAGCGAACGAAGGAGCTCCGGGATCTCCTCCGGACAGCCGAGGACTGCGACAGCTTCCTGGCTCTGTTTTAGGGAATCCCTCGCGCTGAAAAAGGCCAATTCGCCTGGGTAGAGGAAGGCGCAGGAGAGGAACTTGTAGAAACAGCTTTCAGCCAAGGCTCTCTTGATGATTTCTTGCTTATCCGCCATTAGATTGAGTTGTAGTGCTTCTCAGCCCTGACGTGTACCGGCTCCTGGACGGCAAGGCGCACAACCTCCTTATCTTTTTTGTCAAACCCGATGACCGTGTCGTTGTACATGCTCCAGGGTTTGCCGTCTATATGGGTTTCGAAGATCTTTGGGCCTTCCTTGATCTCATAACGAAAGATGATCTTCTGCTGAGCCCGGAAAAGCTGAAGCACGGCCAAAAGTTCCCTGGAGGGGGCGGCATACTTTTCAATCGCTTCCTCTACTCCTGGGCCGAACATCTGCCTCAGATAAGCCCGGGGAACCCACCTCGGGGGAATGTAGTATCCGTTCGGCTCGGTGCCGAACTGAGGATACAGCGGGAGCGCCACCTTTTCCTTTTTGACCAGAAAGTAAAGGGGGTTATAGCGGTCTTCTGCCCAGTTTCCTGTCTTCGGGTTTATGCGCGCCAAACCCTGAAGCCGGATCTTCCCCACGCAGGCCGCCATGCAGCGGGTCTCAATAGGGACGCCGTCGGGGGTGATATGGGGATCCTTACCCTCAATCCTGGGGTAGCAGGCGATACATTTTTCCGTTGTCCGAGTGGTTCCCCTATACATAGACTTTTTGTAAGGGCAGGCCTCCACGCATTTTCTATAGCCTCGGCAGCGATTCTGATCTATAAGAACGATTCCGTCCTCCTTTCGCTTGTAGATAGCCTTCCTGGGGCAGGCGGCCAAGCAGGCCGGATAGGTGCAGTGGTTGCAGATCCTCTGGAGATAGAAAAACCAGGTCTTATGCTCTGGAAGCAAGGAGGAATCGCCCCATTTGCCTGGCGCTCCCTGGAGGCCCGTGGCCGTGTCTTCATAAATGTTCGGATAGCGCCATTCATCGTCTTCCGGAATGTAGCCGATCGCCCGCTGATGGCCCTCCGGACCGTAGCGCTTTATGGCTGCCTCGAAAATCGTCTGCCCATTATAGACGCCATAGGGACGCCCGTTTCCATTCGTCTCCGCAGTGTCCCAGCTCTGGCCTCCAGGGTTTGCCTCCTCCAAAAGCCCAAGGATCTTTGTGTCCCAAAACTGGGGGTAGCCCCCATAGGGCTTTGTCTCCACATTGTTCCACCACATATGCTCCTGTCCCTTGGAGAAGGTCCAAGTGGACCTGCAAGCCATGGTGCAGGTCTGGCAGGCAATGCATCTGTTGATGTTAAAGACAAAAGCAAACTGCCAATTGGGATGCGCTTCCTTGTAGGGATAGGCCATCTTCCTTCCGAGCTGCCAGTTATAGACCTCGTGAGCCATTGCCCCGCTCCTCCTTAATATTTTTCAACATCTGTTTTTTGACCTCATCCATACGAAGCCGCGCAGAGGCATCGCTTCCCTTCCAAAACCCCCACTTTTGCCTAAGCCTTTCTATAAGGTCCAGGACATAAGCCTCTCCCTTCTCCTGATAGATCCTATGGCTGGCCCGGTAGAAAGGGTCCCTAAAGAGGCGAAGCAGACCTTCATCGTCAAAGCCTTCCCGGATGTACTCCTCAATAAGGCATTTCAGCATCTCATCGGCCTGCCCCTCGGGCAGAGCCACGCCCACAAGCTCCATGGGGTCATCTTCCTCAAAAGGCTTTTGCGCGGAATGGATCTCGGCCATGCCCCTCCTATACGACCTCCACCAGCTCTCCCTGGAGATAGCGCTTAGTAAGCTCGTTTTCGTTCCCGGGACTGAACCCCGTCGCAGCCGGCTTCCAGACTCCCCTGCCGCCTAAGCCGCCGGACTCGGCCTTGATAATTCTGATCAGGGTTTCCTTCGGGACGGAGTTGATGGCGTGGTTGTCCCCCTCGAACCCGAAGAGGAAGTGCATGGCGGCCTTCATCTTGTGGAAGAGGTTGTCGGTCTGGTGCATGGGCATCAGCCAGGAGATGGTGAGGCTCTGCTGGGAACCGTAGCGGAAGCTGGCCTGGTATCCCGTCGGGGACAGGGCCCTGCCGTCCGGCCTTTCGTCGTGGGCCTTCACCGTCCGCTCAGTGGCGATGAATGAGGCGTGCTTCATCATGGTGAAGTGGTACGGATAGGCGGGGTTGTATTTGACCCGGAGCATCAGGCGGCTCACCTTGTAAAAGGGGTCCGTGGGTTTGGCCCCCCGGTAGGGCCGGTTGGCGGGGTCGGCGTCCACGTAGACGTAGTCGCCGTCGTTGATGCCCATATCCTTCGCCGCCTGCGGGTTCATATGGATCTGCCAGTCGTTGACGCCGGGCTGCCTCTTGTCCGTGCGGTGCGGGTCGCCGAAATTCTGGCTCCAGATCCAGTTCCAATCGGTCACCGCCCATTGCGAGTGTACGGTATGGCGGCTCTTTGGAGTCGAGACCAAAAACCTAAAACCCTTCTCCCAGAGGGGATTTTTGGTCTTCTTCACCTGGGGCCAACTGAGCTTGTTGTTGGCCACATGCCTGGCCTCCCAGTCCAGCCCGTCACCCTGCTGAAGCTTCTCCGAGGTGAAGCCGAAGTTGTCGGGTCTGATGAATCGGTTGGAACTCACGATAACGTTGGGAAGATACTTAGTAGCCTCCGGTCCCTCCCGGTGCACAACAAAGTTTTCCCCATGCTGTATTGCCTCCGGGATGTCGCAATAGGCGTTGAGGCGGCCTGTGTCCGTGTAGAACGGGATGCTTTCTTTAACCTGCTCCCAGAAGGGTATTCGGGGATAAGTCCTGAAGAGCATCAGGGCTGCGCCGGGCTCCCCGTACTTGCCGGCGAGGATATCCTTTATCTTATAGCCCCGACCCGTCGTGCTTCCGCCGATCAAGCGCTCGATGTAGACCTCGGTGCGCTCCTTCAGGGCAAACTTCCAATAATCTCTGAAGCGCTGATCGCCGGTCAGCTTGGCCAGTCTCTCGGCGACACCAGCCATGATCAGCACGTCATCACGGCTGTCATAAAGGGGTTTGATCCCTCCCTTCCATACCTGGAGGAAGGGGTTGGAGCAGGAGGAGGTGACCTCGTAGGTCTCGAACTCCATCCAGGAGTTTGCGGGGAGGACCACGTCGGAATACTCGCAACTTGCCGTCATCTCGATGTCCTGGGTGACGATCATGTCGATCTTGGGGTTCGTCCTCTTGATGAGCTCGTAGGCCCATTTTGCGTTGTTGATCAAGTTGACGTTGGTGAACCACATCGACTTGGTGGGGGTGGGCAGATGGGTCACACCGGTAAGCATCTTCCGTCCGTATTTTGGGGTGTCAACGATCAGGGGCCTGTCCCCATGCGCCCAGTAGCCCACCTCCTCGTCCCTGGCGTAGGGCTTCACTTTTATCTCTTTTGCATCGGCCGCCGGGTCCAGGTTGGGGTGGAAGGGGTCTTCCGCCACCCAGCCTTTGAAACCGGGGCCGCTCCACTCTGAGCCCTGGAAATTGGCAGCCTTGTAGTTGCCCGCCCAGGTGTGGGCGCCGGAGCCCGGGAAGCCGACGCTTCCCACCAGCATCAGCGGCAGGTAGGTGGCGCGATTGTGGAGGGTCGCATGGAAATAGTGGTTGATCCCCTCCCCATAGTGAATGGAGATGGGATAGGCCTCGCGCGGCTTGCCCGCAAAGTCAGGATCCCAGAATCTGCGGCCGAAATCCTTGGCCAGTTGTTCGAGGAGATTCCTGGGAGCGCTCGTGATCTCGGCAACCGTCTCCAGGTCGTAGTCCCGCAGATGGAGCTTGTACATCTCCCACAGGGTCCACACCACAACCTCCGAGCCGTCCGCCAGTTTCACCTTGCCTTTCCAATCCAGCTCGGGATCGATCCCCTTGTCCTCAAGCCGCGCCCCCACATCGTCGCGTGTGACGGCTTTCACCTCGCCCGCCTTCACATCGAAGACGACGAAGTCGCCCAGCTTGTCATACTGCTCCTTCTCGAGCCCCTGGATCGCGAACGAGGGGCCATCCCTGGAGAGACCGGGCTTGTACCCCGGGAAGACATCCCCGGCCCGGAGGCGCTTTAAGTTATCGGCCCGCACCAGGAGAGGAAAGTCGGTGAACCTCTTGACAAAATCATAGTCCACCCAGCCTTTGTCCATTAAGGTCTTGGTTACGTACAGGAAGATCGAGGTGTCCGAGAGCCCGGGACGGACCGAGATCCAGTAGTCGGACTTGGTGGCCGCCGGGTTGTACTCGGGCGCGATGACGGCGATGCGGCCGCCCCGCTCCATCATCTCCACCATCCAGTGGGCCTCCGGCATCTTGTTTTCGATCATGTTCTTGCCAACATGGACCGTGAATTTGGAGTTCCGGTAGTCGTTGAGGTCCATATCCGAGGCCTGCAGGCCGTGAACGAACGGATGTCCCGGGGCTTGGTCGCCATGCCAGGTGTAGTTGGACCAATTCCGGCCTCCCAAAGCCTTTCCCGGGTCCACGCCCCGGACATGGGCGTCCACAAGCGCCATCATGTTGGAAAAGCGGTAGAGGCCGTATTTCCCGATCACGCCCAGAAGCCCCATCCCTCCCCGGAACTTCAGCGTCCTGGTCCCGGCGCCTCCCCAGTACTCCAGCATCTCCGGGGGATACCCATCCTTCAAGAGGCGGCGCTTGCCGTCTGAACTACTGTAGGTCTTGGCAATGGAGATGAGGCCGTTGGCCAAGTAGGAATTGATCTCGTCCCAGGAGGCCGGCATGAACTCGTCTGTTCCCCGGCTGTCGAACTTGTACTTTGTTCGCAGCTCCGGCTCGTCGCTCAACGAGGGATAGCCGTCATCGGCCCACATTTTCCAACCCTTCCGGATTAGGGGGCGTTTTAACCGGTAGGGGCCGTAGACCCTCCGATGAAAGGTAAAGCCTTTGAGGCACATCCGGGGGTTCCAGTGGTGGGTCGCTTGGTTGCCGTAGAGGTCCGTGATTCTGTGGCTGTCGTAGTTCTGCTCGGTGCGCATCACTACGCCATTCCTGACGAAGGCCCGCACCCGGCAGGCATGGGTATCATTGGGCGAGCAGATGTAGGTAAAGGTGCCGTCGTATTTGTACTGATCGAGGTAGATCTTCTCCCAATCCCGGGTGGGATAGTAGTCCAGGGGGTTGTCGGTCGTGACGATGGGTTTGAGAAGGGCGAAGAGGGGCTCGCTAAACAGCAGAACTCCGGCGCCCGCTCCGGAAAATTTCAGGAAATCCCTGCGGCTGACTGGGCGCTTCAAAATCATGGCTGGTTCCTCCTTTTGGTTTTTGGAACAGGGAATTTTTCCAGCGGACTTAAAATAAAATTGCCATTTCGACGGCATTCCTCAAGGGCGCGGGCCAAAACAGCGGTGGGGCAGCGCAAATGATCCGGGCAGTCGCACAAAAGCACTATAGGTCTCCTGAAAGAGAGGAGGGCCAGGGGTTTCAGGATATCCTGGCTGGAGGGCGTGTGAAGCTCCCGTAAATAACGTGAAGCAAACTCGCTCCATTCGATCTCCCCGCACTGGCACTGCCGTCCCAAGGCATGGCTGGGAGCCAGCATGGGAATCCAGACGTCCACGAGTTTTTTTCGCGCCGATTTTTTAAGCGGTTTCCAGGAGGCCAGGACGCGGTAGCCTCCGGTAGCCGTTCCCAACGTCTTGATCTGAATGGACCGCCTGGGCATAGGTACTCCTGCTTGGTCATAGTCTAATCAAAAGCAGAAACCCCAACTATGATTTGCGTCATACTGGGTTTTGCAATTTGCTCCGATCCGCAACTAGAGTTTATCGATGAGGGTTTTTAGGAAGGCGGGATCTTGGATCTGGATCTTTCTGGGCAGTGAGGAGAGGCATCCCTTTTTCTGAAACGCGGAGATGACGCGGAAGGCCGTTTCCACCGTTGTTCCCGCAAGCTCCGCGATCTCCCTTTTGGTGAGAGGGATGACGTCTCCATGAACTTGGCGCAAGCGCAATAGGGTGGAGGCGATGCGGATGGGGACGGGCTCTTGGCCCATGCACCGTAGGTCCTGAACATCCTTAAGTCTTTGGGAGCAAAGGCCGCACACACCTTGCACAAAACCGGGGCTTTTGTGGAAATAGTTCAAAAAGGTCTTGTCCAGAAGTTGCAGGCAGGTTGTGGAAACGGCCGCGGAGGCGGTGCAAGGATAGCACCTGCCGTCGCCTCCCAAGCGGCAAAGCGTCCCAAAAAGCTCTCCGGGGCCCAGACTTTCTATGGCGAAGGGTTTCCCTCCGGAAACGTATTTGAACACCTGAACCCTCCCCTTATATAGGATCCAGACGCTGTCGGCCACTTCACCTTCGTTGTAGACTGTTTCTCCTTTGGAGAAGCTCTTTTCCCGGACGACGCGAGAGAGCCCTCTTAAGTCTTCCTGGGGGAGTTTTTTGAAGGGTTGAATAGAGGCTAGAAATTTCTGAATTTCACTGAGAGAGGAAGGCATTTTTTACCAGTCTACCATTTTCTGAAATAGCGGGGCCATCCAAAATCCATTGCCTTCAGAGGGTTCAGTGGCCGAATGCTTCAAAAACTGGGGGAAAGACCAAAAGATTCGCCAAAATCACCAAAGTCAGTGCCGCCCGCCACACAACATGGAAATCAACCTCCTTGTCGTTCCAAACTGCAGAAAGAAAAGCCCAGCTGACGAGCCAAACAATAACGGCCAAGCCGCTCTTTCCGCTCAAAGGTCCCGCCGGCGGACACCAGTTGAAGAAGCTACTGATCGCCGGGAAAATCTGAGCCAGGACAGTGTCCAGGCCAACCACGAAACATCCTAGACCCGCGGAAAGCAAGGCTGCCGCGGCGGGGCCATTTTTAATCTCCTGCTCCGGTCGTGACATATTTCTCCTCCTTTTACAGAACGGGCGCCACCTTGTTGATGAAGGCCCCGAAGATTCCCGCAACAGCGGCGGCAACGAAAGCTATGATGAAAAAGATCATGGTCGATTGCCGCACATTCTCCCGCTCCATCAACTTCACTCCATAATAACTCACTAAAAATGCCGCTGCAGTTGCCAGGATGGGAGACAACCAGGCCACATGCTCCTTCCACTCCATCCCGAAGGTATGCCAAAGCATCTTCTCAGGATCCGCAAGGAGCTTGGAGCGAGGACTTTCAAGCCCTTTTGCCCTGTACCAGGGATAAACCAGATAGGTACCGGAAATCACCGTGAACCAACAGACCGCCGCCATCGCCCAGGCGCCAATCTTCAGGCGCTTAATTGCTTCCAAAGCGCCCTCGGGGGTCTGGGTCCGCTTTCGCAGATTCCAAAACTCCGCAAGGCCTCCCGCAAAAGCCAAAAGGTAAGCGGATCCCAGAAGCAATCCGTGAAACACCGCCCAGAACTCTTTCCATGTCAGTGACATCTTCTCCTCCTTTCCTGCTGGTTAGAACTCGAACTGGGTGCGAAAAAGGAACACATCCTCGCCATTGAGCTTCTTGCCGCCCATGGAGACAGGGTCGCCAAAGAAGGGATGGATATGGTTGAGACCGAGGCGGATATGTTTGTTGGGTGTCCAGTTGAGGCCGGAGCCAATGGCTCTTACCCTATCCGTTCCGGTTGCAAAACCCTTATCAAGAAGAGCCTGTCTTCCCCAAAACTCCTCATAGCGCAGAGCAACCTCCAGGGCTCCCCACCGCTTTCTCGGTTTCACCGCCTGGCCGCGCGGCTTTTTCTCTCCCGTCAGAAAAAAACCGGCTGAAATATACCAGGCGTCAAAGATGGCATCCTCCCGCAGGACTCCTTTGGTAACACCCCTGAAAGCTGTTCGCGTCCATTCTCCCTTCACAGAGGCGCGTCCCATACGCCACTCAAGATCAGTGCCCAATCT
>JACQJP010000036.1 GCA_016204975.1 Elusimicrobiota bacterium | reverse complement strand
GGGTGGAGCACTTGAGCAAGATGCTGGAAGATGCCGATGCCGGGAGCCGGGAGAATATCCTGGAGTATCTGAAGAACGAGAAGCCCAGCCTTTATGAAAAGCTCCGGCAGGCCATGATTCTCTTCGAGGACATTCCCAATTTCCCGGACAAGGAGATGCAGGTCGTCGTTCGGGAGCTGAAGACCGAAACCATGGCCAAGGCCCTTCAAGGCTCTGCTCCGGAAATCTTGAATAAGTTTCTCTCCAACATGTCCAGCGGGGCCGCCTCCCTGCTCAAGGAGGAGATGGAGTATGAAAAGGAGTTGAGCCCGGAGCAGTTGGAGGAGGAGCGCCGCAAAATCATGGAGGTCGTCAAGGGCCTGGAGAAGGAGGGCAAGGTGCTTCTCAGGCAAAAGACGGAGAGCGGTTCCTTGGAGGGTTTGGAGGAGGAACTCTCCGCTCAGGAGATGCGCGAGACGCTTTGGTCCGCCAAGGCCGCAGCCGTCCCGGGAGCCTCCCCCTCCGCAGAGGCCATAGAACAGGCCCAGCAGTATTTGGCCGCCGGGGTTCAGTATTACCAGGCCGGACAGTATGCCGAGGCGGTCTCCTATTTGAGCTATGCCCAGGAGCTGAACCCCAAGCTCTGGGAGGCCGCTCAGTATCTGGGAAGCTGCCAGTACGCCCTGGGGCAGTGGCAGGAGGCCCTGGTCAGCTTCGATCGGATGCTGTCCTTGAATTCCGATCCGAATTTGAAGAGCTGGGTGGAGCAAATGAGAACTTCCATTTTACAGCAGCAGACTCAAGGGTAGTTTTAAGGAGAAGAAAATGGCTGAAGAGCGCAAGGATCCCATTCCCCCGAAACCACCGGCAAAATCTCCGCCCCCTTTGCCGCCCCAATTTAAAAAGCCCACCGGCCCTTCTTTGGGCCTGCCTCCCCTTCCGGGAATCCCCCCCAATCCCGCAGGTCCTCCGAGGCCTGCTCTGGGAGGTCCCCCTCCTTTGCCCGGGGCCCTGGCGGGAGGGCCTGGGGCAGGGGCGGCTGCCTCCAGGATGGAAGAGGTCGAGCGAAGGGGGCGGGAGATGGAGGAGTCCAAGAGGGCCCTGGAGAAGCGGCTGCAGGATTTGGAGCAGCGCCTGCAACAGGAACACGAGAAGGTTTTGCTGGCCAGCGTTCGCTCCCAGGAGGAGGCGGCCACCTCGGCCCGCGTGGAGGTCTCTTTGAGGGAGGTGCAGGAGCGGCTCCGCCGGGACCGCCGGGAGCAGGAGCTGGAGGAGGCCCGATCGAAGCTCCAGGCCCGCATCCAGGAGTTGGAGGGACGCCTCGCCCAGGAGAGGGAGACCTGGGTGCAGACCCTGAAAAACCAGATGCGGCACAGGGAATTTCAGGAGCGGGAGGTGGAGTCCCGTTTTTCGGAGCGGATCCAGGATCTGGAGAGGCGGTGGCTCGAGGAGAAGGCGCATTGGCAGAGAGGAATTGGGGCCAAGGAGGAGGAGCTGAAGGATGCCAGACTGGAAGGGCGCGAGCGGGCCGCTCGGATTGAAACCTTGGAGCAGGAGCTGGCGGAACAGGAAAAAAATATGGCTCGCCTCCTCTCGGAGGCCAACCTAAACCGTGAGACATTGCAAGCCCGGGAGAAGGAGCTGGCCGTGGTCCAAACGGAGACGCGCCAGCTTCAGGCCATCAACCGGACGCTGGAAAAAGAGTTTTCCGGCCTGCGCAGTCAGTATGAGGTTTTAGCGGCACAGGTCCGCTGGGAGAAGGAAAAGTGGGAGCTCCTTGCCAAGTCCCGCGAGGAGGAGATGACCAGGCTCAAAGGGGAGTTGAGCCAGTGGAACATGCGACATCAGTCGGAGTTGGCTGACCAGCAGAGGGAGTGGGAGGAAAAGTTGCAAGGGGGACAGAGCCGGGTCCAGGAGCTTCAAAGCGAGATTCGCGTTTTGGAAAGCAAGCTGCAGTCGGAGGTCGCGCACGCAGAGGAGTTGCTCAATGGGACCCAGGAGCGGGTCCGGACGTTGGAGGAGGAAAAAAAGCGGCTGGAGATCCACGCGAGTTCTCTGCAGGCTCAGGCGGGGGAGGGGCAAAAGCGGCAGGAGGAGTACCGCAGGACCCTGCAGCAGGAGATGGCCCATCAACTGGTGCGCAAGGAGCAGGAGATCCGCACTCAGTTGGAGAGGCAGGTGGCGCAGCGAGCGCTTCAGCTGGAGCAGGATTCCGGCCGGCGGGAAGCGGCCTCGCGGTTTTCGCTTCAGAAGGAGTATGAGCGCAAGGAGGAGGCCATCAGAAAAGAGCAGCAGGCCCGGCTGGCTTCGCTTCAGGGTCAGGAACAGGAGCTCCGCGCTGAGTATGGGCGGCGCCAAGAGGAGTTCTTGCGGGAGATGGAGCAGAAGATTTCTGCGGCGACTCAGGAGGTCCGGATGGAGGCGGATCGGGAGTTCGAACAGCGTCTGAAAAAGATGCAGCTTGAGGAGGAAAGCATTCGGCAGAAGCTGGAAGAGGGGGCGAAGCGCTCCGAGGAGTCTTTCCGGGTTGAGCAGGAAAGGTGGCGGAGGCAGGAGGAGTCTTTCCGGACCGAGGGTGAGAGGTGGCGAGGGCAGATGGAATCCAAAGAAAAGGATGTCCAGGCCTTGAAGGAGCAGGCCTCCCGACAGTTGGAGGAGGCCCGTCGGGAATGGCAGTCGGTCCATGCAGAGCTTCAAGGGCGGTGGCAGAAGGAGCGCACCGAGCTTTTGGAGCGTTTGAGAAATTTAGAGGAGGAGCTTCAATCGGAGAGAAGGCGGATGATGGAGTTTCAGATCCGGGAGCTTCAGAGCGGCCTGCCCGACTTTTCGGAGACAGAGCCTTCCCGCCGGGGGATCCTGGGGCGTTTTTGGGCTTATTTGAATGAACCAGTGTTTAAATAGTTCCTGGACTTTTGCAAAAGTCTAGTCGCCACCTTAATAATGATTTCCCTGCGGCGGCTCAATGGGACGCAGTTTCATATCAACGCCGAGCTCATCGAGACTTTGGAGGCCTCTCCGGACACCGTGGTGAGCTTGGTGACCGGAAATCGCTTCGTGGTTTTGGAAAGCGTCCAGGAGGTCATTGAGAAGATCTTGCAGTACCGCGTCCGGGTGAATGCAGAACGCAAAGTCATCAATCCTATGGAAGGGTATAAGCGCGCAGGCGCTTGATCGGTTGTCCGGCACAGGGTAACGAATAATGGATTTCGCGACGATATTGGGGATCCTGGTTTTTGCGGGGCTGGTGGTGGCCAGCGTGTTTCTATCGGAGGGCGTCGCCGGATTTAAGCCCTTTTTAAATATCGAAGCGGTGTTTGTGGTGCTGGGGGGAACCTTCTGCGCCACGCTGGTCAACTATCCCCTGTCCCAGGTGGCGGGACTGGGGAGGGTTTTGAGAAAGGTGCTTTTCTCCAGCGGCGAAGATACCTCCGAGATTGTGACTACCTTTGTCAGCCTCTCCCAAAAAGCCAAGAAGGAGGGTTTTTTGGCTCTGGAGGGGGACGTCAAGAAGATCACCAATGACTTTCTGCAGCGGGGAGTCCAACTGGTAGTGGATGGGGCGGACCATGAGTTCATCCGCAATATGTTGGAAACAGAGATCGGATTTATCCGTGAGCGCCACAAGATAGGGCGGGAGATCTTCAATGCCCTGGGAACCTATGCCCCCGCCTTTGGGATCATCGGAACGGTTTTGGGGATGATCTTGATGCTCAATGGGATTGACGACGTCGGCGAGGTGCCTCGGAGGATGGCCTTGGCGCTGGCCGCGGCCTTCTACGGTCTGGGGGCCGGCTATCTTTTGTTTTTGCCGATGGCGGGGAAGCTCCGCCGGCGCTCGGATGAAGAGCTGTTGGTCAAGGAGATTGTGATTCGGGGGGTGCTGCTGCTCCAGACCGGGGCGGCCCCCAGCATGGTGGAGGCCAATCTAAAGGCCTACCTGGAACCCGCCAAGCGGGTGATCAGTTCCGTCACGGGGCAGGGCCGTGCCGATTAATCCCCGGAACGTGATTGATGAGGATGATCCCCGGGTTTCCCAGATCGGGCATCCGGCCCCTGCCTGGCTGGTCAACTACGCGGATTTGATGACCGAGCTGGTCATCTTCTTCGTGGTGCTCTACGCCCTTTCGGCCGCCCTCAACAAGGACATCCAGAAGGCCCGCCAGGAGATTGAGGAGATGATGCAGCAGCAGGAGGTGAGCGGCGACGTGAAGGTGGACCGGGAGGGACTGCACATCACCTTTGAGGAGCGCGGCCAGGCCGGGTTTTTTGAAAGCGGCCGGGCGGATCTGACCCCCACCATCGTCCAACTCTTAGACAAGGTTGCTCCCACCCTTCAAGGCCTGGCCGCCAAGCATGAGATCGTGGTGGAGGGCCATACAGACGATGTGCCCATCGCCACCTCCCGCCACGCCTCCAACTGGGAGCTCTCCACGGCGCGGGCGACGGAGGTGGTCCGCTATCTGATTTTGAAAAAGGCGTTGCCTCCTGCAAGGCTGGCCGCCATCGGCTACGGCGAGTACCGTCCCGTGGTCTCCAACGACTCCCCCGGAAACCGCACGCGCAACCGCCGCGTCGTCTTCTTCGTAAAAAGTGCGCCGGTCAAATCTGCCGGGTAACCCCCCATCTCTATTTAGCCGCCCGCTCTCGCCTGCTTGTCCCACTTCGAGGAAAATGATTTAATAGCCGCAATGGCGCGTAAATACATCTACTTTTTTAGTCCGGGCCGGGCGGATGGCCATGGCGGGATGAAGGACCTTTTGGGGGGCAAGGGGGCGGGACTGGCCCAGATGTCTCGCGACGGCGTCCCCGTTCCACCCGGCTTTACCATTTCCACCGAGGTCTGCCGGTATTTCTATGCCCATGGCAGACGATATCCCCCTGGGTTTGAATCCCAGTTCGAGAAAGCGCTGGCGCGGCTCCAGAAGCTGGCGGGCAAGCGTTTCGGGGACCCCAAAAGACCTCTGCTGGTTTCGGTGCGCAGCGGCTCCAAGTTCTCCATGCCGGGGATGATGGACACCATTCTCAACCTGGGCTTAAACGACTCCGCGACCGAAACCCTGGCGCGCGCCACGCAGAACCCGCGCTTCGCCTGGGACGCCTACCGGCGTTTCCTCCAGATGTTCGGCAACGTGGTGAAGGGGATCGAAAAGGGGGAGTTCGAAAAGGTGCTGGAGGAGGCAGTCCGGCGCGCCGGCGCCCGGCAGGATGCGAATCTTGCAGCGGAAGAGCTTCAAGAGGTGGTACGGCGCTATCGGGAGGTGTACCGCCGTCATGTGGGAGAGGAGTTCCCACCGGACTCCCGGCGTCAGTTGGAGGCGGCCCGGGATGCGGTGTTTGGGTCATGGAACAACCCGCGGGCGGTGACCTACCGCAGGCTCAATAAGATCTCGGAGGAGCTGGGAACCGCCTGCAATGTTCAGGCCATGGTCTTTGGAAATTTGGGGGAGGGTTCCGCGACCGGGGTGGGCTTTACCCGCAACCCCGCCACCGGGGCCAAGGAGTTTTACGGGGAGTATCTGCCCAATGCCCAGGGGGAGGATGTGGTGGCCGGCATTCGCACCCCTCACCCCATCGCCCGGATGGAGGAGGAGATGCCGGGGGTCTTTCGACAGCTCCGCCGCATTACCGCCCGCCTGGAGAAACACTACCGGGACGTCCAGGATTTTGAGTTTACGGTGGAAAAGGGAAAGCTGTATATGCTGCAGACCCGGGTGGGTAAGCGCACGGCAGCCGCGGCGCTTAGAGTCGCGGTGGAGATGGTGGAGGAGGGACTCCTCTCCAAGGAGGAGGCGGTGCTGCGCGTTCCAGCCCAGCAGCTCGATCAACTTTTAAAGCCGGTGTTCGATTCCGGGGAGCGCTCCCGTTTCCGGGTTTTGGCGCAGGGGCTTCCCGCAGGTCCGGGGGCGGCCAGCGGCCGGGCGGTCTTTTCCGCGGATCGCGCGGTGGAGGAGGCTTCCCGGGGTCCGGTCATCCTGGTGCGTCCGGAGACCAACCCCGACGACATCCACGGGATGTCCGCGGCGGAAGGAATCCTGACCGCCACGGGAGGAGCCACCAGCCATGCGGCAGTCGTAGGGCGGGGGATGGGCAAGGTCTGTGTGGTGGGGTGCGGGGCCGTCGAATTTGAGCCTGGGGGGTCCGCCTTTCGAGTCAACGGCACCCTCATCCGGGAAGGGGACCGGATCTCCCTGGACGGGTTTAGCGGAGAGGTGATTCTGGGGGAAGTCCCCACCCAGCCCTCCGAGATTCTGCGCGTCATTCGTCGGGAGATGGATCCCAAGGCCTCTCCGCTTTTTGCAAACTACCGCAAGCTGATGGATTGGGCGGGGGAACTGCGCAGGCTTCGGGTGGTGGCCAATGCGGATGTTCCCTCAGATGCCCGCACGGCCCGGGCCTTTGGGGCGGAGGGAATCGGGCTTTGCCGGACCGAACATATGTTTTTTGGGGAGGATCGGATTGCCCTGATGGTGGCCATGATCTTGGCTGAGGATGAGACCGAGAGGCGCCGCGCGCTCCAGAGGCTGTTTCCGCTTCAGAAGGAGGATTTTTTGGGCATTTTCCGGGAGATGGCGGGGTGTCCGGTGGCCATCCGCACCCTCGATCCCCCTCTGCATGAGTTTCTGCCGCACTCTTTGGAGGATGCCCAAAGGCGCGCGGCCCAGCTGGGGGTGTCCGCGGAGCGTCTGTGGGCCAAGGCCCAGGAACTGAGGGAGGCCAATCCGATGCTGGGGCACCGCGGCTGCCGCCTGGGCATCACCTATCCGGAGATTACCCGGATGCAGACCCGGGCCATCCTCACCGCGGCCTGCGAGTTGGCCGCAGAGGGAATTCCGGTGTTTCCGGAGATCATGATCCCCCTGGTGGGGGAGGCACGGGAGCTGGCCCACCAGAAGAGGGTGGTACAGGAGGCCGCCCAGGAAGTGCTGGGGCGCTACTCTGTCCAGGTTTCCTACCGGATCGGCACCATGATCGAGGTCCCACGGGGGGCGCTCACAGCCGGAGAGATCGCCCGGGAGGCGGAGTTTTTTTCCTTCGGCACCAACGATCTGACCCAGATGACCTTCGGCTTCTCCCGGGACGATTACGGAAAGTTCATTCCCATCTATCGGAAGGAAAAAATTCTTTCGGAGGACCCCTTCCAGAGCTTGGATGAAGCCGGCGTGGGGAGGCTGCTCCTTTGGGCGGTGAAGGAAGGGCGGCGTGCGCGCAGGAATCTCAAGATCGGGATCTGCGGGGAGCACGGAGGGGATCCCAAAACCATTCGGTTCTGTCACCAGGCCGGCCTCGACACCGTTTCCTGCTCTCCCTATCGGGTGCCCGTGGCGCAATTGGCGGCGGCCCAGGCCGCGGTGGAATCTAAAAGGAAGCCGCGTTCCCAAAGCCGCGCTAAAGGAATGCGGTCAAAGATTTTATGGCTGATGCTTTTGGGGATATTTTCTGCCGGCTGCGCCCTTCCCATCTTAGGGCGTAAGCGCAAGGCTCCGGTAGTGGAAAAGGATCTCTACCTGGCGGAGGAGCGCGTGGTGGACTTGACCACCATTCGCAAGCTCTCCGGGCGCCGGGAGTTTTTGTTTTTGTCCTATCCGCAGTACACCCAATATCTGGAGGGCTATATCCGGGGAGTGACCACCGATTATGATGGGAATCCCCTGGAGGGGGTGGTGGTCCGGGCGGTGCTGGAGGCAGCCGCCTCCGGAGCGGGCGACAAGGATAAGCAGAAAAAGGACGTTCTGTTTGAGACGGCGGTCTTCGATCCGGGGGTGAGCGATTCCAACGGGATCTACCGGATTCGTTTCTCTCTGCCTCTGGTGGAGGGCCGGATAGATGTCCGGGGCAAGCTTTTCTACAACCCGGGTTGGGAGCAGCAGCGGGAGCGTTTGGGGCGGGCCTACGAGCCGCAGGTCCAGGAGTCGGAGTTTCGATTTTTCTATGACCAGAAGTTGGGGTTGGTGGCCTTCAATGATTTTGTCCGCAAGACTATCGTTCGTCCCTCCGAAAGTCCTGTTCAGAGTTCCCCCCTGCCGGGGGCGGCCCCTCCCGCAGGAGGGGCTTCCCCGAAGAAAAAGCCCGGAGCCCAAGAGGAAAAGCCTGCCGAGGGGGGTGAGGATTTCTTCAAAAACTTCGGTTTGGAGTAGTCTCCATTTTCCCACCGGATCCATGGCATCCTTCCTCTACCTAGATCATAACGCGACTGCGCCCATCCGGCCCGAGGTGCGGGAAGCCATGCTTCCCTACTTGGCCGAGCAGTTCGGAAATCCTTCCAGCGTGCACCGTCTGGGACAGAGGGCCAGGGCCGCGGTGGAGGCCGCTCGGGAGCAGGTGGCTCGCCTGGTGGGAGCCGCCGAACCCCAAGAGATCGTATTCACCTCCTGTGGTTCGGAATCGGACGTTTTGGCCATCGAAGGGGTTCTCTATGAGGCCTGGCGCAGGAGCAGCGGGACTCGGCGGCATTGGATCACCTCCTCCATCGAGCATGAGGTGGTTCTGGAGGTAGCCCGCCTTTTGAATCCCCGGGGTTTTGAGGTAACTTTCCTGCCGGTAGACGGCCAGGGCCTGGTGGATGCCCAGACGGTCCGAAAAGCTCTGCGCCCGGAAACCGCCCTGGTTTCCGTGATGCATGCCAACAACGAGGTGGGAACCCTACAGCCTATCCGGGAGATCGCCGCGATCTGCCGGCAGAACGGCGTGCTTTTCCATACGGACGCGGTTCAGTCCGCCGGGAAGGTGCCCATTTCCGCGCAGGCTTGGGGGGTGGATCTGTTGTCCATTTCCGGACACAAGCTGAACGCTCCCAAAGGCATCGGAGCGCTGTATGTCCGCCGGGGGATAGTCTTGTCGCCGCTGGTTTGCGGCAAGCAGGAGAAAAACAGAAGGGGCGGCACGGAGAATGTGGCTTCCGCAGTGGGCTTGGGTGTGGCTTGTGAGTTGGCGGTCTCAGGTCTGACGGCGCATGCGGCTCGGACCCTGGAGTTTAGAAACCGGTTGGAGCAGGGGGTTTTAGAGAGCGTTCCGGGAACCCTGCTTTGCGCCGGCGCCGCCCCGCGCCTTCCCAACACCTCCTGTTTTCTATTTGAGTCGGTGGATGGCAACGCCCTGGTGATCGCGTTGGATTTGGAGGGCCTCTGCGCCTCTTCCGGGCCCGCCTGTTCCGCGGGAGTGGGAGGGAGCTCCCATGTTTTAAAGGCCATGGGGTTTGCTCCTTCCGCCGCCAAGGGGGCCTTGAGGATTTCCACGGGGTGGGGCAATACGGAGCAGGAGTTGGAGAAGGCCCTCGAGGTGGTTCCCGCGTGCGTGGCGAGGCTTCGGGAGGCGGTCCGGGCGTGACCAGCACCCTTCGCGCAGCTTCGGGTACCGGCCGGGCCCCCAGAGGGGACCAGCGTGCCAGAGTCGTGGTGGCCATGAGCGGAGGGGTGGACAGTTCGGTGGCTGCCGCTTTGATGCGGGAGGAGGGTCACGAAGTCATCGGGGTGACCTTGAAGCTTCTGGAGCGGATGGAGACCGGTTTTGGCTGCTGCGGATCTCCTCAGGACGTAGAGGATGCGGCGAGGGTTTGCGAGCGGCTGGGGATCCCCCATTATACGGTGGACCTTTGGGAACTTTTTGAGTCTCGCGTCGTCTCCCCTTTTGTGGAGCATTACTTAAGCGGCAGGACCCCCAATCCTTGCGTGGAGTGCAACCGTACGGTCAAGTTCGACGTTTTGTGGCGCTTGACCCGGGCGTGGCAGGCGGAACTTTTGGCCACCGGGCACTACGCGCGGGTGGAAACGGGCGGCTCTCCTGCAGATCCGCACCGGTTGCGCCGGGCGGTGGATGAGTGCAAGGACCAGAGCTACTTTCTGTATATGCTGAGCCAGGAGGTTTTGAATCGGGTGGTTTTTCCCCTCGGAGGCCTCACCAAGCGGCAGGTTCGCCAAAAGGCCCGGGAGCTCCGTTTGCCGACTGCCGCCAAGCCGGAGAGCCAGGAGATATGCTTCGTTCCCCGAAGGGACTACCGGGGTTTTGTCCGCAGCCGGGTCGCCCAGGGGAAGGGCGATGCCTCGGGGCTTCGCCCCGGGCCGATTCTGGACCGTTCGGGAAGGTTTTTGGGAACCCACCGGGGACTGATGCACTATACCATCGGTCAGCGCTCCGGCTTGGGGATTTCCCTGGGCAGGCCGGTCTATGTGTCCCAGATGCATCCCGAAAGCTCCACGCTGGTGGTGGCGGAGGCGCGGGAGGCAGGCCGGAGATTTTGCCGGCTGCGGGAGGTGCACTGGATTTCGGGCCCCGCCCCCTCCGCAGTGCTCCGGGGACCCGCCGGAGCCCCAGAGGGGCCCAGCGTGCTGGCCTCGGGCATATCCCTCCACGCTCAAGTGCGGGTCCGGCACCGGCATCCTCCGGCCCCGGCGCAGATTCTGGTTTTTGGAGAGGGTGGGGAAGAGGCGGAGGTGGAGTTTGAGGATTTCCAGTGGGCGATCGCTCCGGGGCAGTCGGCGGTCTTTTACCGCGGCAGTGAGGTCTTGGGAGGAGGGATCATTGAAAAGTCATGGTGATTAGGATCGGGATTGTGTGTGGCGGGCCTTCTGCGGAGCATGAGGTTTCCTTGAATTCCGCCCGCGCGATTCTGGCCCACTTGGACCGCCGCCGCTACCGGGCGCTCCTTTTTTGGATGAGCCGCCGGAAGGAGTGGTTTTGGATCCGAGACCTCCGGGGATTTTTAAATTCGACCGGGTCCCGTTTTTCTCCCGCCGGCCTTCGGGCGGTTCGGGTTCGGTTTTTTCAGGGCCGCCCCATGCCTGCCGTAGATGTTTTTTTCCCGGTTTTGCACGGCAGTTTGGGGGAGGACGGAGCCCTGCAGGGATTTTTTGAGGTTCTGGGCGCGCCCTATGTGGGCTGCGGGGTGGCCGCTTCCGCCTTGGGGATGGACAAGGATTTTTCCAAACGCCTGCTGAAGCTGGCCGGGCTGGAGGTGTCTCCCTTCCTGAGCCTGCGGCTCTCGGAGTGGAAAAAGAACAGGCGGGAGGTGATCCGGCGGATTCGCCGCTTGGGACCCTCCCTTTTTGTGAAGCCCTCGCGCCTGGGTTCCTCGGTGGGGGTCTCTAAGGTCGCATCCCTTCGGGAACTTTCCGGAGCCCTGGAGAAGGCCTTTCGATATGACCAGAAGGTATTGGTGGAGAAGGCGGTGCAAGCCCGGGAGATCGAGTGCGCCGTTTTGGGCGGGGAGCCCTTGAGGGCCTCTGTCTTAGGAGAGGTGCAGGTCCATCCCGGGCGGCATGCCTTTTACAGCTACCGGGCCAAGTATCTGGATCCTCGGGGAGCCCAGCGCCTCATCCCGGCGCCGCTCTCCCGTAGGCAATCCCAAAAGATTCAGGAGCTGGCCCTGCGCGCCTTTCAGGCCTTGGAGTGCGAGGGAATGGCCCGAGTGGATTTTTTGCTGGACCGCCGAAGCGGCAGGGTATATATCGGAGAGGTGAACACCCTCCCCGGTTTTACGGCCATCAGCATGTATCCGCAACTCCTGAAGGCTTCCGGCATCTCCTACCCGAGGCTTCTCGATCGGCTGATTCAGCTGGCTTTAGAGCGCCACCGCCGGAAGACCCGCCTGAGATTGACCTAGCGTGGAAACTGCTCCTGGATTAAGATCGGGTCCTCAGATTCTGGCTCACCGCGGAGCCGCCCTATGCTTTCCGGAAAATACCCTAAAGGCCTTCCGGGGGTGCGCGCAGGAGGGGATTTCGGGTCTGGAGTGCGACGTGCGGTTTACCCGGGAGGGGGAGCCGGTTCTTTTTCATGACCGCGACACCTATCGCCTGTTGGGGGTGCGGGGGCTTCTCTCGCGCAAGAGCTATCGGGAGCTCAAGGAGCTGAAGGTTTTTGGGCGGGAGCCCCTGCCGCATCTGGAGGATTTTTTCAGCTTTCTCGCGGAGCATCCCTCCGCCTTGGCCTATCTGGACCTGCATGAGCTGGATAAAAAGCGGTTGGAGCAGATTTTAGAGCTTCTGCGCCGTGGGAATCTCCTCGCGCGTTGTTATCTTCTGGATTTTTCCACCCGCGCCAGGTGGCTGAGGCTGGCTAAGCAACTGGAGCCCCGCTGCCGGACGGCGGTGATGCCGGTAGTTCCGGTGGCCTGGGCGTCGCAGGCCCGCCGCGCGGGGGCGGAAGCTTTGTGCGTGGGGTACAACCATCTGCGGTGGGCCAGGACCTGGTTTTTCGGGTGGATGAGTTGGGTGCGCGTCGGCCGTGAGGTGGAGGCGGCAAAACGGGAAGGGGTTGCGATCACCGGAGGCATCGCCAATACGCCGGAGGATTTTCGGTGGTTTCTGGAGCGGGGGTTTGAAGGGATCTGGACGGACGACATCTTTTTAGGCCGCCGCGTCCTTCGAGGCAAGGTCTAGCACGTTGGCGAGCTCTGCGAGTCCGGCTGGTACCCGAAGCTCTGCGGAGGGTGCTAGCGAAGTCGTCCCGCCTCTGGCGGGCGAAAGAGTTTGTCGGGGTTGAAGAGCCGGGAGGGGTCCCGCTCCATTTTTTTGGCGAGGTAGATTCGTTTCCATTCCGGGTCCACGGCCTCCTCGATCCAGGGTTGTTTGGCCAGCCCGATGTTATGGTGGTGATTTACTTTAGCACCACCTTCGATGCAGGTCTCCAGCGCCATTCGCCAGAGTTCGCGGTAAAGCTCTCTGGTTTTTTGAAAGCTCCCCGCGCTGCCCGCTAGGGTTAGGTAGAGACAGGCCCCTTGGGGAGTAAAGTGGGCCAGATGCGCCAGGAGCAGGCACCGGGAGCGGAGCCGAGCCTTCAGCGTTTGGTAGAGGGAACTCAGTTTTTCCCACTCTGCCCAGGCGTCCAGGGTGTCCGTGAAGCAGCCCCTCCGGAAATATCCTTCTACGATCTCAAATCCCAAGTCATAGCGTTTCTTCCACCAGATTCGGGCGGGCCCGGGCCCCAGAAGCTTCCCTCCCCAGGTTTTGAAGAGTATTTCCGCGCGCGCGGAGCCTTTGAGGAAGGAACGCTCGGAGTCCTCGAAGATCGTGAGCACCAGAGGCTTGAGCCAGCTCTTTTTTTCGCCCCAGGTCAAAGCTCGGTCCATCCAGGTGGGGTGCCGCAGGAGAATGCCATGGAAGGCCTCCGGTAAGATCCCGGGTTTTTGCGCAGGACCCAGGATCAAGCGGTCGGCGGGATCGTAGAGCCGAAGGACCAGGGGGAGGATCCCGGACTCCAGCAGGGCTCGGCAGGCCGAAAGGGCGGCGGGGAGGTCCTTAAACTCCCAAGACTGGAACCGCCGGGGGGCCGCCCATGGAAAAATCCTCAGGCGCGCCTCCAGGATGCCTCCCAGCGTTCCCTCGCTGCCCAGCCACTCCTCCACCTGCGAGAGGGTTTGGGTCTTCCCCTCCGCGTCGATCACTTTCAGTTCTAAAACGGTGGCTCCGATATTTCCGTACCGGGTGGAGAGCTGTCCGCAGGAGCGGGTGGCGATCCATCCGCCGACCGTGGAGATGTGCAGAGAGGCCGGGGAATGTCCTGTGGTGTAGCCACGCGCCTGCAGGGCCTTCTCCAATTCCCCTCCCAGCAGGCCCGACTGCACCGTGACGCTGGGGGGATCTTCCTCAAGATCGAGGTGCAGAATCCGATTCATCCGGGTCATGTCCACAATGACCGAGTTTTTCTCCTTCGGGGGGATGGCGGCTCCGCAGACCCCCGAGCCTCCTCCCCGGAAAAGGACCGCCAGGGAGTGCGCCCTGGCCCATGGGAGGATCCGGGCGATCTCCTCCTCGCAGAGGGGTTGCAGGACCGCCAGAGGTGTGCGGCTTAGGCGCTCCTCTTTCGTCCACCAGAGGGCGTAGGGCCATCGGTCCTGGGCGTAGGCCAGCCTTTGTTCGGGATCCAGCAGCAGCCGATCCCGTGGAAAGCCGGCCTTTAAATCTTCAATCGCCTCATCCAGTGTCGGCATGCGAAGGCTCCCAAAACCAGAAGGGCCCGAAATCTTTTTTGGAGAGTTTGTATCCGTCCAGGCAAAGAGGTGGCTGGGGGAAAGCGATGGGCATAGCGTTTCAGCCGCTCGGATTCCGGCAGGGGCAGGCCCTCCAAGGTCTCCAGGTGCGTCCGGCAGGGAAGGTTTTTTCCCAGTTTTTTCAGGGCCAGGTTCACGGCGTCTTGAGCCATCTTGCGGTGGGTGGAAAGTTTTCCCCCGGCGAGGGTCAGAAGTCCCGAGATCCCGTGGAGAATCTCGTGGTCTAAGACGGCATGGTCCCGGGAAAGAAGATTGGGGGAGGCCGGTTGGAAAAGGATGGGACGCGCCCCCGCTGTGGTGCTCGAAAATTGTGTGGGAAAGTCCTGGAAGCTCCTCTGGGCCGATTGAAGCAGATATTCGATTTCATGGGGCTCGGCCTTCAGGGAATCGGGAGAGCCTTCCCAGGGATCGTCGGTGGGGCCCAGCAGGGTTTTTTGATTCAAGGGGACCACAAAGATGTAGCGTTTCCGGTCTATGGCCTCCAGAAGGACTGCGGTGGGGGTGAGGGTCCCCGGATAAACCAGGTGGATTCCCTTCCTCAGGGACATAGGCAGAGCGATCCCCGCCATCCGGCAGATCTCTTGGGTCCAGGGTCCGGTGGTATTGAGAAGGATTCGGCAACCGAAGCGTTGGGGGCCTATGGCGGACTCTGTTTCCACGCCCTCGATGAGGTTTCCGGATTTCAGGAGCTTGCGGACCTGCGTTCGCGTTTGGATTCTCGCCCCGTATCGTTGGGCGGAAGCCAGGGTCTCTTCTACCAGGCGCACCGGATCCATCCACCATTCGTCGAAGCGGAGGGCTCCCAGGAGCCCTTGGGATTTGAGGGAGGGCAGGTGCTCCAGGGCTTGGCGGACGCTGAAACGCCGGTGGGGCAACCCCTCTTTCAGGCCCTGCCATCGGTCGTAGACCTCCAGAAGGGTCTCCACCGTCTCCATGCCGTGGCGATGGTGGCGATAGACGGGCCAGAGAAAAAATTGCCGCTGAAAGAGGGGGCGTGCGATGCGGAGGATATGCCCACAGTCCCAGGCGCTTTCCTGGGCAGTCTTTAGGTCATACAGGAGATACCTCAGCCCCCCATGGAGAAGATGGGTGGAGGAGGCGGTGGTAGCCCTGCCCGGCTCCGATTTTTCAATCAGCAAGGTGGTGAGGCCCCGCATGGCGGCGTCTCTGGCTACCGCCGCTCCGGTGATGCCTCCGCCGATTACGATGGTGTCGAATTTTTCCATCCTCTTCCCTTCTGTACTGGACTTTTGCAAAATGGAACTGGGGTTCTGTCTGGGGTTTGCCCTTAGCCCCCGAACCCCGGGAAACCAGTCCCGTCGGTTTCCCCCAGAGGGTCCCACGCAGCCTTCGGCTGGTGTCCGAACGACCGCCAAAACTGCAGCGAAGTCCACTCCACTACGGGGTCTGCAGGGCAAATCCCCAGCCACCCCCTTCTCCATAAATTTGCAAAAGTCCAGATATGTTACAATTTTTTAGATTGAACCATGTCTGTGCTGCGCGTCACGAAATATGGCGAGCCGGTTTTGCGTCAAAAGGCTCGAGATTTTGACTGGAAAAATCACGGCCCGCAACTTCAGTCCCTCCTCAAGGACATGTGGGCCACCATGGAGGCGGCCCGCGGGGTGGGGTTGGCGGCTCCGCAGATCGGCCTTGCGCTGCGGTTGGCGGTCATCGATGTGAAACCCCAGGGGGAATCCCGGAGGGTGGTGTTGATCAATCCGGTGATCGTCTCCAAGCAAGGGTTCCAACAGGAGGAGGAGGGGTGCCTCTCCATTCCGGGCCTTTATGCCCCAATCCATCGGGCGGCCCGGGTAGTGGTGCGGGCGGTGAATGAGAAAGGGTTGCCCGTGGAGTGGGCCGGGGAAGGGCTTTTGGCCCGGGCCTTTCAGCATGAGCTGGATCATTTAAACGGGAAGCTTTTTATCGATCATCTGCCGCTTTTTTCACGTCTGAAGGTCAAGCGTTTGATTCGAAAACTTAAGCGAGAATGGGGTTGAGGGCAGAGGATTTATGCGGATATTATTTTATGGAACCCCCGATTATGCCCTTCCCTTTTTGGAGTTTCTGGAGCGGGAGGGGCACGAGATCGTTGGGACGGTGACCCGTCCCGATCGCCCGGCGGGGCGTGGATTGCGCCCGGCGCCCACGCCGGTGAAGCTCTGGTCGCAGAGGCGCGGGATTCCCGTATTTCAACCGGAGAGCCTCTGCGAACTGGAAGGCGATTTCAGCCGCCTGAGTCCCGATCTAGCCGTCCTGGTTGCCTACGGAAGGATTCTGCCCGGGAAGATTTTAGAGGTTCCCCGCTTGGGGAACCTGAACGTCCACTTCTCCCTGCTCCCGGAGTACCGTGGGGCGGCCCCGGTCCAGTGGGCCTTGTTGGAGGGGAAGGCGCAAACGGGCGTGACCTGTTTTTGGATGGAGGAGCAGATGGACGCCGGACCGGTTTTTCTGAAATATGAGGTTCCCATCGAGCGGGAGGAGGATGCCCGGTCTTTGCTGGAGAAGCTGGTGCGGCATGGGGTTCGTGCGCTGGGGGAGTGCCTGCGGCAGCTTCAGGCGGGCATACGGACCGCCCTTCCCCAAACAGGCGCGCCCTCCGCAGCCCCCGCTTTGAGCAAGGAGCGGTGCCGCATTGATTTTCGGCGTCCGGCCCGGGAGGTTTTTAATCAGGTTCGCGCCCTCGCCTTGGGTCCCCAGGCCTTTGCTTTTTGGAGTCCTTCCCAAAAAAAGCCTTTGCGCGTTCAGTTTTTTAAGGCGGCGGTTTGGGAGATGCCGCCGGCACAGAGAGGCTCCGCTCAGCCGGGAGAGGTCCTTCGGATTGAAAGCGGACGAGGCTTTGTGGTAAAATGCCTCGAGGGTTCACTCCTGGTTTTAAGTGTTCGGCCGGAAGGTGGGAAGGCGATGCCCGCGTGGGATTTCGCAAACGGCCGAAGGCTTAAACCGGGAGATTTGTTTAATTAGGAATTTCGCGGCTTCATTCTGCCGATGTTCCAATCCCTGAAGCGGTGGGTGGAGGTGTTTTTTCTGGGTGCCTTGTTGGCGACCTTGGCCGTCGTCTGTTTTCAGTGGGCCATGGAATCCTTCATCCATTCTCGCAAGGAGCAGGTGCTTCCGGACCTGCGCGGGAAATCCGTGCTCAATGCGGTAAGAACCCTGTCTTCGCTGAGCCTCCCCTTGCTGAAGGAGGGGGAGGAGTTTGACGATGCGATTCCCCCGGGTGCGATCTTGAGGCAGTACCCTGATCCCGAATCGATTGTCAGGGAGGGCAAGGTCATCCGCGTGGTGCTCAGCCATGGAGGGGAGACGGTTTTTGTCCCCGCCTTAAGCGGGGCGCCCCTGCGCAAGGCGGAACTCAGTCTGCGCCAGAACCAGCTGCAGCTGGGGGAGGTGACCGAAGCCTATTCCCTCCGGTATGAAAAGGGACTGGTGATGGCTCAGGAGCCCAAGGCAGAGATGGCGGCGGGGAAGGGCGCCTTGGTGAGCCTCACCCTCTCTGTGGGGCGCCCACCTGCCGGGATGGTTCTGATGCCGGATTTCCGCCAGAAGAGCTGGGAGGAGGCGCAGGTCTGGGCGCGGGAGACGCGGCTGGACGTGACCGTGGATTCCGATCCCCAGTCACTCTCCGCCCAGGGGACGATACTGGAGCAGCAGCCGGATCCGGATGATGTGCTCCATCGAGGGCTTCGGATCCGGTTTTTGATCAGCGCGCGTCCAAAGCCTTCCGCCGATGGGGACGGTAAGCGTTTGGTGTATCGGGTGCCGGAGGGCGGTGCGGATCGCAGGATGCGGGTGACCCTGGTGGACTCCTCCGGGGAGAGGGAGGTTTTTCAGGGGCTGCGTCCTGCGGGGAGCGATCTGGAGCTGGTTTTGCCGGCTGGGGATTTTGCCCGGGCGCGCATTTACGTCGACGACATTCTGGTGGAGGAGAGGCAGCTCCCATGAGTTCCCTGCCCGCCGTGACGGCAGACGCCATTCGGATTGTGCCCTCCATTCTGGCGGCAGATCCGACGGATTTGGCGTGCCAGGTGCGGGAGGTGCAGAAGGCCGGCGCGGATTGGATTCAAGTGGATGTGATGGATGGTCACTTTGTTCCCAATTTGACCTTTGGGCCGCATTGCGTCGCCGCTTTGAAGAAGGTGACTCCACTGCCTTTGGATGTCCATTTAATGATAGAATCTCCCGGGGCTTTCTTGCCGGCCTTTGCCAAGGCGGGGGCCTCCCTGCTGACGGTGCATTGGGAGGCCTGTCCCGAACCGCAAGGGATTTTACGGGAAATTCGGAAGCTGGGAATTTCTTGCGGATTGGCTATCCGCCCGGAAACCCCGGTGGAGCGTCTGTTGCCCTATTTGCCGGAGCTGGATTTGGCCTTGGTGATGACGGTGGATCCCGGATTTTCTGGTCAGAGGTTCAAGGAACAGACCCTGCCCAAGATCCGGCGCTTGCGTGAGGAGATCGGGCGCTTGCGGTTGCCTTGCTATCTTCAGGTGGACGGCGGGGTGGATTTGAATACCGTTTCGCTGGTGGTAGAGGCTGGGGCGGATGTTTTGGTGGCGGGAAGCGCCATTTTTGGTCGAAGCTCTCCGGCTCGCGCGCTGCGCGAGCTCCGGGAGGCAGCGGGGGTAGGGGGTGGAATGTGGCGGTCGTGATTCGATTGCAGCGGGTGGGAAGGCCGAAGCTGCCCCTGTTTCGGGTGGTGGCTGCGGAAAAGAGCAAAGCGGTGAATAAGGCTGTTTTGGAAGTGCTGGGCCAGTATGATCCACGCCAGGAGAATCCCAAGGAGAAGCTGCGGATCAATTCGGAGCGCCTTTCCTATTGGCAGAGCCATGGGGCAAAAACCTCGCCGGGGCTGCAGGCCCTGTTGAAGCATGGGGAGAGGGGAGGAGGGGGAGCCGGCGAAAAAGTAGAGGGATAATTCCATGCAGGAGTTTTTACGTTTTTTGGTGGAGCCTTTGGTGAGTCAGCCGGCACAAATTGAGGTTCAGGAGATGGAAGTGGATGGGGGGCTGAAGTTTGAACTGAAGGTGGCTGAGGAGGATAAAGGCAAGGTGATCGGCAAGCAGGGGCGGGTCATTAAGGCTATCCGGGTGCTTTTAAATACCGCCAGCGCCAGGTCCTCCGGCAGGAAGATCTTTCTGAGCCTGGGATGAATAGGGATTTTCTGTGAGGATCGATATCCTGACCTTGTTTCCTGAGATGTTTGTGGGACCCTTCTCCCAGAGTCTTTTGTTTAAGGCTCAGCAGAGGGGACAGGTTCAGATCGAGGTGCACTCCCTGCGGGATTTTGGTTTTGGGAAGCGCCGTACGGTGGATGCGCGGCCTTATGGGGGGGGCCGGGGGATGCTCCTGATGGCGGAGCCTCTCTACCGGGCGGTCCAGAAGCTGAGAAGAAAAGGGACGCTGACGGTTTACCTGTCTCCCAAGGGGGAGCGGCTCTCGCAGCGCACGGCGCGGGAACTGTCGGGCCAGCCGCATCTTATTTTGGTTTGCGGGCATTATGAAGGGGTGGACGAGAGGTGGCTGGCCACCGTGGACCGCGAGATTTCCATCGGGGATTATGTGCTGACCGGAGGGGAGATCCCGGCCATGGTGCTGACGGATGCCGTTTTGCGGTGGGTTCCGGGGGTTGTCAAGGAGAACGCTTCCTTGTGGAATGATTCTTGGGTGGAGAATCTCCTGGAGGCCCCTCAATATACCCGCCCCTCCGTTTGGCGGGGCCGGAAGGTTCCGGAAGTGCTTTTGTGCGGAGACCATCGTGCCATTGCGGATTGGAGAAGGGTCCACTCCCGGCAGGTGACGCTGGCCAGGCGTCCGGAGCTTCTTGAGGCTTACCGAGCCACGCGAAAATAATGGAGGCGAAGACCATTGCGGAGTTTCGCGCGGGAGACACTGTCCGAGTCCATTTTCGGGTGGTGGAGGCGGATACCGAGCGGATCCAGATTTTTGAGGGGGTGGTGATTCGCCGCAGAGGTTCCGGGGTCTCCGAGAGCTTTATGGTCCGCAAAACTTCCTTTGGCGTGGGGGTGGAGCGTTGCTTTCCCCTGCGTTCTCCTCGGATTGCCGGGATAGAGGTGATCCGCACCGGGAAGACCCGCCGGGCCAGGCTGTATTACCTGCGCGGCCGTTTTGGACGCTCCGCGCGTTTGGAAGCCGGGGACCTGAAAAAAACCGCTCCTTCGCCCCCCTCCCCTTCCGTTTCGATCGCGGCGGAGATTCCTTAGGGTCCGTGAAGAAATTAATGACATATTTGCCAAGTCAATTTGGGAGCGAGACAAGGCATGAGGAGCGTGGCATAGCTGGAGGCTATGTGAGCGACGAGTAACGCAGTCGCAGCCCCAAAGTGCCTTGGCCCTTCGGGGAGGCCCATCTTCGGCCGGCTGCTGCGTTGCTTCTCCTCAACGTACCTTCGGGTACGCTTCGTCGTCGCGCCTTGCATCCGTCTCAAATCTGGGCCTCCAAATGTGCCAGTAATTTCTTCACGGACCCTTAAAGAAGTTTCCGACACTCCATGGGCATGGATCTGCCCCCCTCCCGCTCCTACCTTCAGTTCGATGCCGCTCTTTTGAGACGTTTGCCCGCAGGAGGCTTGGCTGGGGTAGATGAGGCGGGTCGGGGGGCGTGGGCCGGGCCGGTCGTGGCGGCGGCAGTGGTGCTGGATTTTCAGATGGCCGCGGGGCTTTCCGGCTTAAAAGACAGCAAACAGCTTTCCCCTCGGGCCCGGCAGGCCCTCCTTCCCGACATCCTGAAGGCCTCGCGAACCGTCGCCCTGGGGTGGAGCTCTTCTGAGGTGGTGGATGCCTGCAATGTTTGGGAAGCCACCCGCAGGGCCATGCGCCAGGCGGTGCGGGGCTTGGAACATGCACCCGCCCTGGCCTTGGTGGACGGTCCCCATGCGGTTGCGGATCTGGGATGCCCTCAGCAGCCGGTGGTGGATGGAGATGCTCGCTCCTTGAGCATTGCGGCGGCCAGCGTGGTGGCCAAAGTGGTTCGGGATCGGTGGATGTTTTTTTGGGATCGTTTGCTGCCGGGATACGGGTTTGCCCGACACAAGGGGTATGGCACGCATTTCCACCGCAGGGCCTTGGGGAGACTGGGGTGTTGTGGGATTCACCGAAGGAGCTTTTCCCCCATCGCCGCCTGGGGGGCCTCGCGATGACCGCAAAACTTGGTTCAGCAGGCTCTGTGGCGTTTCAGAGGGGAAGGGAGGCGGAGGCGGATGTAGAGAGGTGGCTGCGGCAGAAGGGATGGCAGATTCTGGAAAAAAATTATCGAACTCCCCTGGGAGAGGTGGATTTGATCGCCGCGGATGGGAAGACGACGGTTTTTGTGGAGGTTCGTTGCAGGGGGCGCAATGCCCTGCAACGGGCGGCCTCAACCGTCTCTCCTGCCAAGCAGAGGCGTCTGGTCCGAACCGCTTTAAGCTATCTCAAGCGCACCGGCACCCTTCACACCCCGGAAATTCGATTTGACGTGGTTGCGGTGGATGGCGGCAGGCTGGAGCTGATCTCTAATGCCTTCGGGGCGGAGGGCTATAGCTGGTGAAAAAAAACCTAGGGGAGGCTCGGAAGGTTAGGGCTGCGGCCTCTTTTATTCTCCGCGGGATTTCCTGGCGTCCTTCTGTGGGGCTGATTTTGGGCAGCGGTTTGGGGGAGATTGCGGAGCGTATCTTGCGGCCGAGCGCCTTCCCCTACGTCCGGATCCCCCATTTTTCCTCCTCCACCGTTTCGGGCCATCCGGGGCGGATGGTGCTGGGCCGGTGGGGCGGAAAGGGCGTGGCTGTTTGCCAGGGACGGCTCCATTTCTACGAGGGCCATTCCATGTCGGAGATTGTGTTTCCGGTGCGGGTCCTGAAGCAGTTGGGGATCCGGACGCTGATCCTGACTTCAGCGGTGGGCTCTTTGAGAAAAGGCCTGGCCCCCGGCAGTTTTGTGGTGCTGAGGGATCACCTAAACTGGATGGGGGAAAGCCCCCTGCGGGGGGTCCATGAGCCTGTGTGGGGGGAGCGCTTTCCAGATATGACCCAGGCCTACGATCCGGACCTGAGGAAGGCGGCGCTGCGCGTGGGACGGAGGTTGCGGTTTTCCGTGGGCGAGGGCGTCTATGTAGCTGTTCCGGGCCCGGCCTATGAGACCCCGGTGGAGGTGAAGGCCTACCGCCGATTGGGGGGAGACGTCATCGGGATGTCGGTCGCTCCGGAGGTGGCCGCCGGCCGGCAGATGGGATTGCGCGTTTTGGGGTTGGCCTGGGTGGCCAACCTGGGGGCGGGCCTGTCCCGCCAGCCTCTTTCCCATGATGCGGTATTGAGTTTAGGTAGGAGCCATGCGGGAAGGTTGGGGATATTTTTGGAGAAGCTGCTGAAAGAGATTCCATAGAGTGGACCTTTTGGACTTGATCGTAAAAAAAAGGGAGGGCGGGAGCTACACATCGCAGGAGCTTCGCTTTTTAGCGGCGAGGGCGGCGGCGAACGGCGGCCCCGATTACCAGTGGGCGGCGTGGCTGATGGCGGTTTGTTTAAAAGGGATGGAGGAATCCGAGGTTCTGGACTGGACCCGGGCCATGGCCCGGAGCGGGAAGGTTCTAGACCTCTCTTTTCTTTCCCGCCCCGTGGCGGACAAGCACTCCACGGGGGGGGTGGGAGACGGCATCTCCTTGGCTTTAGCGCCCTTGGTGGCTGCGGCAGGTGTTTGCGTGCCCATGATTTCGGGAAGGGCCTTGGGACATACGGGCGGAACGTTGGATAAGCTGGAATCCATTCCGGGTTTTAAGACCCAACTGGCAGAAAAAAAAATCCATCGGCAGCTACGAAAGCTTGGAGTGGTCATGATCGGGCAGAGCGAGGATCTGGCTCCCGCCGACCGCCGGCTCTATGCCCTGCGGGATGTGACCGGCACCGTGGAATCTCTTCCTTTGATGGTCTCCAGCATTCTTTCCAAGAAGATCGCCGAGGGGATCGGCGCGCTGGTTTTGGATGTCAAGGTGGGTCGCGGGGCTTTTCTCCGCAAGTCCGGCCAGGCCAGGAGCTTGGCGCGCGCCTTGGTCCGGGTGGCCCAACGCTCTGACCTCAAGTGCGCGGCGGTTTTGTCTTCCATGGATCAACCTCTGGGGAACGCCGTGGGAAACGCCATCGAGGTGCGACAGGCCATTGAGGTTCTCCGAGGCGGGGGGCCTTCCGATTTTGTGGAGCTTCTGCTGGAGCTGGGCGGATGGATGCTTTTTTTAAGCCGCCGCGCCCGGACGGTGGAGGCCGGGAAGGAGACCTTGGAACAACTGCGCCGATCCGGCGCAGGCTTGGATCGCTTCCGGGAACTCATCCGCTGGCAGGGGGGAGATCCCCGGACGGTGGAAAGGCCCCAGGAGCTTTTGCCCCGCCCACGATACCTGGCCGGGGTTCCAGCTCCACATTCCGGCTACCTCACTTGCCTGGACGCCCGCCGCATTGGGGAGCTGGCGCGCCTGTTGGGAGCCGGGAGGTTCCGCCAGGAGGATGCGGTGGATTTTTCGGCGGGGATTGAGCTCTTTAAGAAAGAAGGCGCGGCGGTCGAGCGGGGAGAGATCCTGGCGCACCTATTGACCAGCACCCGACGCGGCGAGTTGGAGGCGGGAAAACGGCTGTTTTTGGAAGCTGTGGAGATCGTTTCGAAAAAGCCTGGAAAGAAAAAAACGGTTTTGGAGATTTTGGAGTGATTCGCGTCTGCTCGCATCCGATTCTGCGCCATGCCTTAAGCGTCCTGAGGGACCGGAAGACCTCCATGGAAAATTTTCGCAAGGCGATCCGCCGCGCTTCCTGGGCCTTGGGCTTGGAGGCTCTGCGAGGCTTGGAGACCCGGCCTCGCAGGATTCGCACCCCTTTGAGGCCTCTCTCCGCTCCGTTTTTGCAATCCCCCCCTCCCTGTTTTGTGGCCGTTCTGCGCGCAGGTCTTGCCTTTCTGGATGGGATGCTGGACCTGGTTCCGGACGCTTCCGTGGGGCATATCGGGCTCTACCGGGACGAGAAGAGCTTGGTCCCGGTGCGCTACTACGTGAATCTCCCCGCGCCGCTCAAGGGGGCCCCGGTCTTTTTGTTGGATCCGATGCTGGCCACGGGAGGCTCCATGGCCCAGGCGGCCGCCATTTTGAAAAGTCGCGGGGCCGGAAAAATTTCGGCAGTTTCCCTCATCGCCTCCCGTCAGGGACTGCGGCGCTTCCATCGGCAGCATCCCGGCATTGCGGTCTATGTGGCTGCGGTCGATCCCTATCTCAATGCGCGGGGCTTTATCATTCCGGGGCTGGGGGATGCCGGAGACCGCTTTTTCGGAACTTAACTGGACTTTTGCAAAATGGAATCGGGGTTTTGTCCGGGGGTTGCCTTTCGAAAAACGCTCGCCATTTGCGAGGCTCGCTGCGGGACCCGACTACGGTCGGGGAGTGCCGGCTCAACACGCTTTTGGGGCCCGGCCTCCGGCATTTTGTCCGGCTGCATGCAGGATGCCGGACAAAACACGGTTTTCTCCAGGCAATCCCCCGGCCACCCCCTTCTCTATAAGTTTGCAAAAGTCTAACCCACGTTGCCGCCTGGGTGGTCTGTTTTGAGGTCATGAAAAAGATAAAGATTTTGTGTGTGTTTGGAACGAGGCCGGAGGTGATTAAGATGGCCCCGGTGATTCGAGCTCTTCAGGGAGATTCCTCTTTTCAGGTGCGCACCTGTTCGGCGGGGCAGCACCGGCAGATGCTGGAGCCGATGTTGCGCACCTTTTCGATACGTCCTTCTTTGCGCCTTGAGGTCATGACCTCCGACCAATCCCCCCAGCAGGTGGCGGCGAAGGTGCTTTCCGGATTTGAGAAGGTGCTCTCCCGCGAGAAGCCTCATCTGGTTTTGGTGCAGGGTGACACCAGCACCGTTTTAGCGGCGGCCCTGGCCTGTTTTTATGGGCGGGTCCCTGTGGGCCATGTGGAGGCGGGGCTTCGCTCCGGGGATCGGCGGCATCCTTTTCCGGAGGAGGGAAACCGCGTTTGCGTGGACCATCTGTGCGAACTCTTGTTTGCGCCGACGCCGCTCGCCGCCCGGAATCTGCTTCGGGAAGGGATTTTAAAGAAGAAGATTTTTGTCACCGGAAATACGGTCGTGGATTCCCTTCATTGGGCGTTAGGTCGGAGGGGTCTCTTGAGACCCGTGATTGAAAAAATGTCGAATGGATCACGCTGGATCTTGGTCACCTTGCACCGCCGGGAAAGTTTCGGAAGGCCGCTGGCGGGAATTTTTGGAGCGTTGCGGCGGATTGTGGAGAGGCGCCGTGATGTGGAGGTGCTTTATCCCGTGCATCTGAATCCCTCGGTGAGAGTTCCTGCGCGGCGCCTGTTGCGGCATCCCCGCATCCATCTGGTCTCTCCTCTTTCCTATCTCGATTTCATTGGGGCCATGAAAAGATCCGCTGCAATCCTGACCGATTCCGGAGGAATTCAGGAAGAGGCCCCCACCCTGGGGGTTCCGGTATTGGTTGCGCGAGAGAGGACCGAGAGACCGGAGGCTTTTAAAACCGGTCAGATGCGGGTGGTCGGACGCGATCCAAAGAGGATTTTTTCCGCGGTTTTTCGCGCGCTTCAGAAAGCTCCTTCCGAAAAATCTTTTCGCCCCAATCCCTATGGAGACGCAAGAGCGGCGGCTAGGATTGTGCAGGGGATTCGATTTTATTTTGGGCTCAGCAGAAAGAAACCCAAGAGGTGGTCTTAAGATCCGGAGAGGCTTTGGATTTTTTCCTGATTGAGAAGGAGGATCGCGGGGCCTTTGCGGCGGATGAGGCCTTTTTTCTCGAAGTCCTTGAGCAGCCGGACGGTGGTTTCGATGCTGAGTCCGGCCATCTCCGCCAGTTCCTTTCTTTTGAGGCGCAGCTTCTCGGGGTGTGACTCCTCGTTTTTTGCCTGTAGCAGCACCTGGGCCAGCCGGCAGCGCGCCGGCTTGAAGGCGATGTCTCTAGCCTTGTCTTCCCCCCGCCGGACGTCTTTGCTGAGTTCTTTCAGGAGGGCGAGGGAGGCGTCGGGGTGTCTTTTGAGGAAGCCGAAGAATTTCTCCTGAGGGATGAGGGAGATGACGGACTCCCCCAAAGACTGGGCGTTTCCGGAGTAGGCCTCTGTGGCCAGCAAGGACCGGTGTCCCAAAAGGTCCCCCGGCGATTCGATGCGGGTGATGAGCTGATGTCCGGTGGAGCCGCTTTTGTATATCTTGGTCTTGCCCCGGCAAACCACATAGAGTCCGGGAGGCTTTTCTCCTTCATAAAAGATGGTCTCATCGTCTTTGAATCGGTTGGCGATGCGCATCTCCTTCCACTCTTTCCGGGATTTGCGATCCAGATAATCAAAAAGGCAGTTTTTCTTGTAAGGGCACCAATCGCAGTTGGGCGCCTCTTTTTTGGAGAAAGCCATAAAGGTATTGTATCAAATTCGGCCCGGCTCCACTTAGTTATGAGCTTCTTTTGGGCCGCCGAAGGCGAGCTTCATTTGGAGACTCATCTTGGGGTTTTGGGCGGAGATCCTGGCCTTTAGGTGCCAGGAGAGGGGAAGAAAAGAGGGGGCGGAAGAGAGCCGGGGAGAGGTCTGTTCCTGGCTCCACGGAGTGTGAGGGACTTCAGGAAGATGAAGGAGGTTGGAGAGGATCGGCAGAAAATAATTCAGATCTTTTGTGCGCAGGCCCTTGTGGGAGACGACCGCCGCTTTCTGCATAAATTTCCAGAAAGGGTGGGAGGCCCAGGAGTCTTCGCGGCTCTGGATTTCCTGGCGGAGTTGTCCCGCCTCTGGCGGGCCGCCGTACCCGGAGCTCTGCGGAGGGTGCTGCCAGAGATTTTCCTCGAGAGACTCTGCCTGGAGCGGCCCCCACAGTCCCCCTAAAAGAGCCCCCGTTACAAGCCACCTGGTCATATCCGTTAGGGTACCACCCGCACCGTTTTTTCTCCTGAGTCTTTGGTCCTAGACCGGGTGTGAAAAAGGACCTAGGCTCCCCTAGGCCCTAAGTCCTACTTTCCCTGAAATCTTGGGGGGCGTTTTTCCAGAAAGGCCCGCATCCCCTCCTTTTGGTCCTCTGTGCCGAAGAGAAGATAGAAGAGCTTGCGCTCATAGGAGAGCCCTGAGTCAATATCCAGATCCAGGGCCTTGAGGACGGCCTCCTTGGCCGCCCGGACCGCCAGGGGAGCTTGTCGGGCCACTTCCTGGGCCAGGGCCATGGTCTCCGCAAGCAAAAGTTCCGGGGGGACCACCCGGTTGACCATCCCCCACTCTAAAGCCTTCCGGGCGTCGAAACGCCGGCCGGTCAGGATCATCTCCATGGCGCGGGCCTTTCCGATGGCGCGGGGGAGCCTTTGAGTGCCCCCGGCTCCCGGGATGACCCCGATTAAAATTTCCGGCTGTCCGAAGACGGCGCTTTCCGAAGCGACGATCAAATCACAGCACATCGCCAGCTCGCACCCTCCTCCCAGGGCATAGCCGGAGACGGCAGCGATCAGGGGTTTGGATATCTTTTGGAGCCTTTGCCATTTGGCCAGGCGGTCGGAACATAGCATCTGTGCCACGGAGGCCTCCGCCATCCCCTGGATGTCCGCTCCGGCTGCGAAGACCTTTTCCCCGCCGGTCACCACCATGCAGCGGATTTCCGGGTCGGAGTCTTGTTGCTCCAGGGCGCAGACTAAAGACTCCAAAAGGGAATCGCTTAAGGCGTTGAGAACTTTGGGGCGGTTCAAGGTATGGACGGCGACCGGACCTTCTCTTTGAACCAGGAGTTCCTGGGTGGCGCTGTCTTTTGCCATCGGGACAGGGTATTTTACCATTTTCAGTCCGGTGGCGGAGTGCAGATCCAGACCCGGCAGCCGGAGTGCTTCAGAATATGCTCGACGATCTTTCCAAATCCCCCCAGGCCGGTGCCCTGTTTGGGGTGCATACCCAGCACGATGAGATCGCTCCCCTCGCTTTTGGCCGTTTGGAGGATAGATTCCGCCGCGGAGCGGGATTGGAGGAGGTGGGTTTGAACCTCGATGCCCTGTTCGCGGGCAACGGCCTGGGCTCTTTCCAGGATACGATCGGCGCGGGCAAGTTTCACGGCGTCGAAGAAATCCAGGGGGAGGGAGTGAGGAACCTCGATGACATGAATCGCCGACAGGGTCGCTTTATAGTCTCGGGCCAGGCGCGAGGCGATCTGGATTGCTCCCGTCAGGCGCCCCCCCCGCACGGGCACCAGAATTTTTTTGATGGCAATCTCCTTAAATTCCGGGATCGGAAGCTTTTCGATTTCCACCGTGTCCGCCATGGGTAGGTGGGTGCGCCGGCGGTAGATGGCGTAGAGGACGAGGCCTCCGGCCATCCAGACCACTCCAAGGTTTCTTCCGTGTTCATGGGTGACGACTACGATGATCCAGACCGAGAGGGTGGCCAGAAATCCTAAAATCGCCGTCACGGGAAGCTCGGCTTTCCCTATGCGGAGGTTGCCTTTGAGTTTGAAGGGTCGGGGCAGCGCCGGCTCTTTGACGCGCAGCCCCAGGAGGGAAAGGTGGGCGATGGAAAAGGCCAGCATGGCCCCGAAGGCGTAGAGGTCCGCGAGGACCTTGATCTCTCTGGCGGCCCAGACGATCGCCACCGCCACGCCGGAGAAGATAGCCAGGGAGGCGTAGGGGGTTTTCAGGCGCGGGTGCAGCTTCTGGAAGAGGGCGGGAAGCTGATAGTGTCCTCCCATGGAGTAGGCCACCCGGGAGGCTCCGAGGATTCCCGCGTTGGCAGCCACCAGGAGAATGGCGGCTCCCAGAGCCGCCACGACGGGGACCAGCATGGGGCCGATGGTGGGAAGGTGGGCCGTCACCCCTGCGATGGGATCCTCCAGGTATTGAGTGGAAAGGGTGTGGGGATCCAAGGCCATCAGAGCCACCACCGACATTCCTAGGACCATGGCTAAAACGGTCACCACAGTCAGGATCATGGCTTTTGGGAGCTGCACACCGGGATTCTGGGCCTCCCCGGCCAGTTGGGCCACCACCTCGATGCCGATGTAACCCACCATGGCGATGGAGATGCCGTAGGTGAAGTTTTCCCAGGTGGGATAGACTCCCCATTGGATCTGCTCCAGCAGCTTGGGAAAGTTCCAGAGGAGTAGAAGTCCCAGAAGGACGATGAGCAGTTGAACCGCCAGGCTGGAAAAGGTTAACACCATCGAGAATCTGCCCGATTCTCGGATGCCCAGGATGTTCATGCCGGTCAAGGCGGCCAAAACCCCCGTGGTAAAGAGGATGTTGACCTGGGGCATTTTGAGGATGGGGAAGAAGTGGCTGAGATATGGGCCCACGGTGTAGGCGGAGATGGCCGCGGTCAGGATATAGTCCAGAAGAATCGCCCATCCGGAGAGGAAGGAGGCCACATCTCCAAAGGCGCGCCGGGCGAAAATTTGAGCGCCTCCCGATTCGGGGAGCGCGGTCGAGAGTTCCGCATAGGTTAAGACGGTGAAGATGAAGAAGAGCCCGGCGATCAACAGGGCCAGGGGGGCGGCCCCCGCCGCCCATAGGACGGTGACCCCTAAGGCGTAGTAGATGGAGGATCCCACATCCCCGCATCCGATGGCGTAGAGTTGGGGGACGCCCAGCAGTCTTTGGAGGCTTCCCTTCTCGAGGGCGAAGACTTTGCGGTGGACGGATTCCGGTTCGGCGAGCTCGAAGCCTTCCTGGGAGGGCTGCATGAGGCGCGATAGGCTAGCTTTTTCACTGGACTTTTGCAAAATGGAATTGGGGACTCGCTCGCCCGGTTGCGCCGCGCTCACTTTTATAGAGGAAGTTTTTTTGGTACCCTACTCTCGAACGGCAGATGAGGCTCCAATTTCCTCTCTATGCCCGCGGGAAAGTGCGGGATGTCTATGACTTGGGGGAGCGGCTGCTGCTGGTGGCCACAGACCGCATCTCCGCCTTCGATCATGTGTTACCAACCGTCATTGGCGACAAGGGCAAGATCTTGACGGCGATTTCCTCTTTCTGGTTCCGGCAGGTCTGCAGTTTTTGTCCCACCCATTTTCTATCCGAGGATTGGAGCGAGATTGGGAAGTTGGGCTTTGACGCCGAGGAGTTTGCAGGCCGCTCCATGCTGGTGCGCCGGGCCGAGCGCGTGGATGTGGAGTGTGTGGTGCGCGGATACCTGGCCGGATCGGGATGGAAGTCTTATGTGCAGGAGGGGCACATCTGCGGGATATCCCTTCCGCCGGGCCTGCGGGAATCGGAGCGACTGGTGGAGCCTTTATTCACCCCCACCACCAAGGAAGAGGGAGGCCGACACGACCGCCCCATAGACTTTGAAGAGCTTGAGGCCCGAGTTGGGCAAGCGTCGGCGGAGCATCTCCGGCGGATGAGCCTGGCCCTCTATCGCTTCGCTCATGGCTTGTGTTTGGAGAAGGGTTTGATTCTGGCGGACACCAAGTTTGAGTTTGGATGGCTCGGCCGGGAGCTGGCCTTGATTGATGAGGCCTTCACACCGGATTCTTCCCGCTACTGGGACGCCTCGGAGTATAGCCCGGGCCGGCCTCAAAATGTTTTTGACAAGCAGGTGGTTCGGGATTATCTGGAGGGCCTCGGCTGGGATAAAAAACCGCCGGCGCCTCCCTTGCCTCCGGAGGTGGTGGAGCAGATCCGGAAAAGATATCGAGAGGTCTTGCGCAGGATGGTGGAGGGATGAAGAACGCCCTGAGTCAGACCGGGTCCTTTGTGGTGGAGGTGGGTTCCAAAAAAGCCGGTTGGGATGCGCTGGGTAAGCGGTGGGCCAGAGCCCTGGAGGAAAGTTTTGGACCTTCCCTGCGGCAGGTTCGAACCTTTCATCTCTACCGCATCGAAGGGGATCTGTCCCAGGCCGAGCGCCTGCGGATCGCCCGAGAGCTTTTGTGCGACCCAATTTCTGAAAACTACTCTTTCGGGGAGGTCCCATCGCCTCTCCGGGGGCGGGTGTACGCAGAGGTGTGGTTTCTGGGGGGGGTCACCGATGCGGTCGGAGAAAGCGTCCAAGAGGCCTTGGCGGATATGGGCATTTTCTCGGTAGATCGTGTGCGCACGGGACGGCGCTATGAGTTGTGTTTTGCAGACCGGGTCCCCCCTAGGAGGAAACTTCGTTCGGTCCTTTCCCGGACATTGCTCAATCCCCTCATCCAGTATTTTTCTCTTAAATGACACTCACCTCTCACGGCCGTCGCCATGGGTGGGCTTTGAACGTAGCGGAGCTACGCAGAATTGACGCCTATTTTGCCTCTCAGGGAAGGGAGCCTACCCGGGCCGAGATGGAGACCCTGGCTCAAACCTGGTCGGAGCATTGCGGACACAAGACGATGCGGGGGGAGGTTCGCTTGGAAAATGTTTCCAAAGATGGAGCCCGAACCGGCAGGGTCAGGGTTTATCGGGATCTTTTGAAGGAAACCGTTTTTCGGGCGACCCGGGAGTTGAATCTCCCGTGGTGCTGGTCTGTTTTTAAGGACAATGCGGGGGTGGTGGCCTTGGATGACAGGTGGGGCATTGCGGTCAAGGTGGAGACCCACAACCATCCCAGCGCCCTGGAGCCCTATGGAGGAGCCTCGACGGGGTTGGGAGGGGTGATTCGGGATATCTTAGGATGCGGCCTGGGGGCGGAGCCCATCGCCGGCACCGATGTTTTCTGCGTAGGCCCTCCGGAGGATTTCAGATCCCGCCGGATTTTGACGGGGGTTGTGGAGGGGGTTCGAGACTACGGCAACCGCATGGGCATTCCCACCATCTCGGGAGCGGTTTGTTTTCACCCGCGCTTTCGCCGCATTCCCCTCGTCTTTTGCGGTTGTCTGGGGCTTCTGCCCCGGTGGGCCGTTGAGAAGAAGGTGCGTCCGGGAGACATACTGATGGTGGCCGGCGGGCGGACGGGTTTGGACGGGTTGGGGGGGGCCACCTTTTCCTCTGCCTCCTTGACCGAGGGCGTCTCCCAAGGCACCCTAAACGGAGTGCGCTCCTCCGGGGTGGTTCAGATTGGGCACCCCGTCGTGGAAAAAAAGCTGGCGGATGTCATGGTGGTGGCCAGGGACCGCAGGCTCTACCGGTGCGTGACGGACTGCGGGGCGGGAGGCTTATCCTCCGCCATTGGGGAGATGGCGGCCTCTTTGGGCGCGAGGGTCCGGCTGGATGCGGTAAAACTTAAATACTCTCCGATGGAAGGGTGGCAGATCTGGCTTTCGGAGTCCCAGGAGCGGATGGTTTTTGGGGTTCCCCCGGCATGCGCCGGGGCCTGGGAGGATTTGTTCCGGGCGTACGGGGTGGAGGCGGCCCGGGTGGGAGAGGTTTTAGATTCCGGAAGGCTTCAGGTTTTTTATCAGCAGGAAAAAATCGTGGATCTGGCGCTTTCGTTTTTGCATGCCGGGTGTCCCAAGAGGAGGCTGCGGGCCCGTGCCACTGCGGAGAAAGAGCCGAGTCTGGAACTTCTGAGCGTTCCCCTTCCCAAAAAGTCCCGCCGGATCCGTCGGACCCTGTTGGAGGTGCTTTCCAGCCCGGACGTCTCCAGCAAAGAGTGGATCCTCCGCCAGTATGACCACGAGGTGCAGGGCCGCACGGTTCTGAAGCCTTTTTCCGGGCCGACCGGTGGAGCCCCGCAGGATGCCTCGGTTTTGAGGCCCCTGCCGGAAAAGTTTTTTGGGGTCGCGGTGGCCCAAGGGATCCGCCCACGCTGCGCCGTGAAAGACGCTTATGCCATGGCGGCCGGCGCGTTGGAGGAGGCGGTGCGCAACCTTCATTGCGTGGGGGGGAGGCTTCGTAGAGTTGCCCTTTTGGATAACTTTTGCGCCGGCGATCCCGAGGTGCCGGAGATCTTGGGGGAACTGACCAGGGCTTCGCAGGCCTGCTACGACGGAGCCCGGGGATTGGGATACCCTTTCATTTCCGGCAAGGACAGCTTACACAACACCGCTCGGGTGAAGGGAAAGGACTTATCCATCCCCACGGTTCTTCTGGTGACCGCGGTAGGGATCCTTTCGGACATCCGGAAGCTGGTTTCGATGGAGTTCAAGCGCGCCGGGAATTGGCTCTATCTTTTGGGAATGACTTTGCAGGAACTGGGGAGTTCGCAGGGAGAGGGGGTTCTGGGGAAAGATTGCGGCAGGGTTCCTGCGGTGCGTTGGAAGGACTCGCGCAGGATTCTCCAGGCCTTGAGGGAAGCGCAGAATCACGACCTCCTGCGGGCCTGCCACGATCTTTCGGATGGGGGATTGGGAGTGGCCATTGCAGAGATGGTTTTGGGGTCCGGGAAAGGGGCGCATCTGGACCTGGGGAAGGTTCCCAGGATGGGAATTTATAGAGAGTATGAAGATTTTGTGATTCTTTTTTCGGAATCCCACAGCCGTTTTCTGGTGGAGGTTTCTCCGCGAGATGCCGCCGGGTTGGAGGATTTGTGGAGGGGGGTTCCCTTCCGGAGGGTCGGCCGGGTACAGGAGGAGCCGGTTTTGGAGGTGAAGGGCACGACAGGGATCCCCCTTGTCCGCGTGGGACTTCCAGAGCTTGGGAGGGCGTGGAGAAGGAGCGAGGGCGCGAACAAGTGATGGAGACTCAAAAGGTCCTGCGCTTGATCCGTTCCATCGGCAAGACGGCCGGACAGATGGTGCTTTACCGGATGGACCATCCCTCCGTTGAGAAATCCATCGAGGAGTCTTGGGATCTGTGTCGCGACCTGGTTCGGGAGCAGGGGGAGTGTTCCTTCTCGGTGGATGGGGAGAAGCTGCTTTTAAACGGCGTGGTCATCGGAAACCTGCAGCAGTTTCCGGCGCCCTTTACCGTCCTGTTTCGCCGGATGAATCTGCGCAGCGTCGTGTTTCTGCCCCATATCCAGCGGCAGGAGTGGAAGCTTTTTTATGAGTTTTTGTCCGCCAAGCCGGAGAGCCTTCGAGGCGGTAGCGCGCAGGAGTGGTTGAAAACCAGGGGTTTGAAGGGGGTTCAGGTCAACTTCTCAGTATACGCCAAGGTGGACCGAGAGCCTCCTGCTGCCCCCGCGCAGATTCCACCCTCCCCAGCCCCCCCCTCCCCATCTACGGAGGGACCCGATCTTAATAAAGGACCCGATCCTAATAAAGACGTGGAGATGGTTTCCTGGGAGCAAGCCCTCCGGGAGCTGGTTCAGAAAGCGGTCCAAGACCCGCAGGAGCAGAGCCGGTTTTTGGAGTATGTCTTGGATCGCTGCCAAAAGGATTTGGAGCGGCGGATCCGGGAGGCCACGGAGACCCTGGAGCGGGAAAAAAAGACCCTGAAATTTGAGCAGGAGCGTACCTCGGGGGTTCTGTCCAGTTTGGCGGAAGGGGTGGTGGTGGTGGATGCTCAGGGCCAGGTGATGATGATGAACGATGCTGCGGAGAAGCTTTATGGAGGGCGACTTTCGGAGATGGCCGGGAAGCCCTTAGGCGAGCAGGACCGCCGGGCGCAGATCCTGGCTATGGCCAGGGAGCTGGGAGGGCCTGAATCCGGAGCCGGGGTGAGGGAGGTGGAGCTGCGTGGTGAAGAGGGAGTCTGTCGGACGCTGCGGGCCTCTACCGCCACCATCAAAAACCAGGAGGGAAAGGTGGTGGGGATGGTCTCCGTCTTAAGCGACTTGACCAAGTATCGGGAGCTGGAAAGGATGCAGCGGGAGTTTGTGGCCAGCGTCACTCATGAGCTGCGCAACCCCCTGACCTCGATCTCCACCTCTTTGGAGCTCTTGGGGGAGTCCGCAGGCTCCTGGAGCCCCGAGCACAAGAGGGTGTTGCAGATCGCCTCAAAGAATGTCCAGCGCTTGATGTCTCTGATCCGGGATATTCTGGATTTTTCAAAGATTCAAGCCGGGCGGATGACGGCCCATCCGGTTCCCGCCGCTCCGGAGCTTTTACTAAGGGAGGCGGCGGAAGACTTTGCCTACTGGGCCAAGTCGGCCCACATCGCTCTCCATCTGGAACCTGAGTCCGGGCTGCCTCAGGTTTTGGCGGATTCCGGGAGAATTCATCAGGTTTTTTCTAATCTAATTTCCAATGCCTTGAAATTTACCCCCCGGGGAGGTCGGGTGAGTCTGAGGGCCGGTGTGAACCCCTCTTTCCCCGGTTGCGTGGTATTTTCGGTGGAGGATACCGGCCGGGGGATTCCCGCAAAGGATCAGCAGCGCATCTTTGATAAATTTGTGCAACTGTTGGTGGGGGAAAAGGCCGCGGAGGGGACCGGTCTGGGGCTCTCCATCGCCAAGGCGCTGGTGCATCTGCACAAGGGCCAGATGTGGGTGGAGAGTGCGGAGGGGAAAGGTTCGGTTTTTCGTTTCACGTTGCCGGTGGCCTCGGCCGTTGCGGGTTCGGCGCGTTTTTTGGAGGGGCTGCCTCCACAAAGAAGTTGGTGGCAGAAGATATTGCGTTGGGAAAGGGCAAAAAAATGAAGGCGCATGCCTTGGTTTTGAAGGCCCCCGGGACCAACTGCGATCGGGAGACGGCAGAGGCTTTGTCTCTGGCGGGAGCTGAGGTTTGCCTGGGTCAGATGGGAGATCTTCTGGAGCGGAGAGTGGAGCTGCGGGACTTTTCTATTTTGGTTTTGCCGGGGGGGTTTTCCTATGGGGATGATGTCGCCTCCGGAAAGATATTGGCGAATAAGCTCCTCTGGCATCTGCGGGGAGCGCTTGAGGAATTCGTGCAGTCCGGGAAGCTGGTGATCGGAATCTGCAACGGGTTTCAGGTGCTGGTGCGGTTGGGACTTCTGCCGGGGGGGGGCGGCCTTTTTTGCCCGGAGGCGACCCTGACCTGGAACAATTCCGGTAGGTTTATGTGCCGTTGGGTGCCGCTGCGCAAGTTCGCCTCGCGCGCCGCGTGGCTCAAAGGGGTGCCTGGGGATTTGGAGTGGCCTGTGGCGCATGCCGAGGGGCGTTTTTTGGGCAAGTCCCGCTCCTTCTGGAGGGATCTGTCTCGCCGAGGCCAGGTTCCGTTTCGGTATGCCGGAGAAAATCCTAACGGCTCAGAGGGGCGTGTGGCGGGGCTTTGCAACCCTCGGGGCAATGTGCTGGGTCTGATGCCTCATCCGGAACGATTTCTCTGGCCCGTGCAGCATCCGGCTTGGACTTCCCAAAAGGTTCGGGTCACCGGGCGCCTTTTTTGGAAAGGGGCCGTGGATTATGCAAAGGGGGTAAAGGGGTGAAGGAGGAATGCGGGGTTTTCGGCATTTTTAACCATCCAGAGGCCTCTCGCCTGGCCACACTGGGTCTGCATGCCCTTCAGCATCGCGGACAAGAGGCGGCGGGGATCGCTTCCTGGGGCAGTCATGGTTTTTGTCGGCGGGTGGGGTTGGGATTGGTCTCTTCGGTTTTCGATCGTCGCAAGCTCTCGGCCTTGTCCGGCCATTTGGCCATCGGCCATGTGCGGTATGCAACCGCCGGCCGGGGAGGGGTGCGCAACGCCCAGCCCCTGGTTGCCCAGAGCTTTTGGGGGAAGATGGCTTTGGCGCACAATGGCAACCTGACCAACTCCGGAGAGCTTAAGAGGCGTCTCCAAAGGCGCGGGGTTCGCTTCACCTCCTCCTCTGATACCGAGGTCATCCTGCGGGCCTTGAGCCTGGAGAGAGGGGATCTTTCGGGAGCCCTGCGCCGCGTTTTGGCGGCCGTCCGTGGGGCCTATAGCCTGGTTGTGGCGACTCCTCAAGCTCTGATGGCGGTTCGCGATCCCAAGGGCTTTCGCCCGCTTTGCCTGGGCTCATACGGCGAGTCCTATCTGGTGGCCTCGGAAACCTGTGCCTTTGACTTGATCGGCGCTCAGTACCTGCGGGATGTGGCTCCGGGCGAAATCTTGCGATTGGACTCCGGGGGCCTTTCCTCCAGTTATTTGGAGGAGGCGGTGCGAAGGAGTTTTTGCGTGTTCGAGTTGGTCTACTTTGCCAAACCTTCCAGCCGGGCGGGGGAGGCCAGCGTCTACCAGGTGCGGCGCCAGATGGGCCGGGAGCTGGCCCGGGAGGCTCCGGTCAGGGCGGATCGGGTCATTCCCGTTCCCGATTCGGCGGTGGTGCATGCGGAGGGGTTTGCGGAGGAATCCGGTATTCCTTTTGCCATGGCGCTGATCCGCAGTCACTATGTGGGACGGACCTTCATCGAGCCACGCCAGTCCATCCGCGATTTTGGAGCCAAGCTCAAGTATGCCGTGGTTCGGGAGGCGGTTTGCGCAAGACGGGTGGTGCTGGTGGATGATTCTATTGTTCGCGGAACCACTTGTCGAAAGCTGGTGCGCCTGATTTATGACGCGGGGGCCCGAGAGGTTCATTTGCGCATTGGTTCGCCTCCCATTACCCATCCCTGTTTCTACGGCATTGACACCCCCACGCAAAAGGAGCTGGTGGCCTCGCGCCTGTCCGTGGAGGAGATTCGGAAGTTTTTGGGAGTAGAAAGTTTGGCCTTCCTGTCGGTGGAAGGGATGCTCAGGGCGACGGGGAAAACCCCTGAGGATTTTTGCACCGCTTGTTTTACGGGTCAGTATCGTGAGGATGGAGAAAGGATCCGTTCCCAGCTGGACGCCTCACGGAGCGCGAAGCTATGCGCGTCCTAGTCATTGGCTCCGGAGGAAGGGAGCATGCCCTCGTCTGGAAGCTGGGGCTTAGCCGGCGCGTCTCCAAAATCTTTTGCGCTCCCGGCAATGCGGGCATGGCGGGCTCCGCGACCTGCCTGCCGGAATGTGCCCGGGGAGATTGGGACTCCTACGCGGACCTGGTGCGTTCCAGGAAAATCGATTGGGTGTTGGTGGGGCCGGAGGCTCCTTTGGCGAAAGGTATTGGGGATGCCCTGGCGGCACAAAAGATTCCGGTGTTTGGGCCTAAAAGGAAGGCGGCGAGGCTGGAGTCCAGCAAGGTTTATGCCAAGCATTTCATGAGAAAGTACGGGATTCCCACCGCGGAGTTTGAGGTCTTTGAGGAAAAAGAGCTTGCGCTCGCCTATGTGCGCCGGCTCCTGAAGCAGGGCCACTCCCGGGTGGTCCTCAAGGCGGAGGGCCTGGCCTCCGGGAAGGGGGTCTTCCTCTGCGAGAGTCTGGAGGCCGCTCAGGAGGTTTTGCAGCAGCTTTTGGTCCTTAGGTGCCTGGGCCCCTCCGGGGCGAGGGTGGTCGTGGAGGAATTTTTGCAGGGCTGGGAGGCTTCGGTCTTGGCTTTTTGCGATGGGAAAAGTCTTCGGGCGTTGCCCGCAGCACAGGACTATAAGCGCTTGCAGGAGGGCGATCGGGGACCAAACACCGGGGGTATGGGGACCGCAGTGCCGGCAGAGGTATCTCAAGAGCTTTGGGAGAAGTTGGAGGAGAAGGTTTTTCGGCCCTATCTCAAAGGGCTTGAGGAAGAATCTTTGGAATATCGCGGTCTGATCTATTTTGGGATTTTATGGAAAGGGAAAGAGCCCTTTGTGTTGGAGTTTAATGTCCGCTTTGGGGATCCGGAAACTCAGGCGCTTTTGTCGGTCTGGGAACAGGACTTGGCGGAGTGGATCGAGGCGGTTTTGACCGGGCGCCTCTCCCTGATGCCGGAGGCGGTGGAGCCTGCGGCGGCTTCCTGCTGCGTGGTGCTGGCCAGCGAAGGCTATCCAGGCTCTGTGCGGAAGGGGCGGGAGATCATGGGGCTTCAGGAGCAATGGTCTCCCGGAGTTTTTCTTTTCCATTCTGCCGTGGAGCGGGATGAGAAGAGATGGCGGACGGCCGGGGGAAGGGTCCTATCGGTTGTGGGGAAGGCCCCGAACTTGGAGGAGGCTTGCCGAAAGGCTTATGATACCATCTCCGGGATTCATTTTGAGGGGATGCAATATCGGAGGGATATCGGTTCTGCCGCTTTTCCCATGGGACTTCTTCAAGTATCCGATCTTACTGAGCCACGCAAAAATATAGGAGTTTAGAATGAAGAAAAAGGTTTTAGTGTGGATTCTGATGGGCTCGGAGTCGGATCGCGCAGCGCTTCAGCCGGCTGCGGATTCCCTAAAGACGTGGGGGGTTGCACACCGCATGGTGGTCGCCTCCGCCCACCGGACCCCCCGGACCCTGCGCCGCATTCTAAGGGCGTCGGAGCGTGCCGGGGGTGAGATCTATATCGCCGGGGCCGGAGGGGCGGCGCATCTGCCTGGGGTCGTGGCCTCTTTGACCTTAAGGCCCGTCCTTGGAGTTCCTATGCGGACGAAGCTCTTTCGGGGCCTGGATTCCGTCCTTTCGATTCTACAGATGCCTTCGGGGGTGCCGGTGGCCACGATGGCGGTGGGGTCGGCTGGGGCGAAGAATGCGGCGGTTTTGGCTTTGGAGATCCTGGCGCTCAAGTACCCGGTTTTTCGGCGCAGGCTGCGGGCTTTAAGACCCCAGGCCCGATGAGGAAGAAAATGGCCGTGCAACAGAAGGGTGCTGGAAATCGCAAGCCGAAAAATTTTATCTGGACTCGGAAGGACCTTTTGGGAATCCGGGAGCTGACCCCGGAGGAGATTCTGTGCATTCTGGATCTGGCCGCAACACACAAGCGCCGATGGTTTTTAAAGGACCGAGCGGGGGTGGCCCACTTTTCTGAAAAGGCGGCGGCGCTTCTCTTTTACGAGCCTTCCACCCGGACGCGGCTTTCCTTTGCCTTGGCGGCGCAGCGCCTGGGCGCCAAAGTCATCCAGTTGGCGCAAGGGGAGTCCAGCATGCAGAAGGGGGAGTCCTTGGAGGATACGGTGCGCATCCTGGATGCCCTGGGGGTGGACTGGATTATCTTGCGCACCTCGGACCGGGGGGTTCTGGCGCCTTTGGCTCCTCAAGTGCGGGCCTCTCTGGTCAATGGAGGAGATGGCATCGGGGAGCACCCGACCCAGGCCCTGTTGGATTTGATGACCATTGCCGAGCAGGGAAAGCCCTGGGGAAAGCTCCGGGTGACCTTGATCGGGGATATTCTGCATTCCCGGGTGGCCCGGTCTTTGGTGGCGGGTCTGAAGAGCTTGGGGGTGCAGGTGACCCTCTGCGGCCCACGTGCCTTTTTGACCCCGGAGGTGGTGGAGGAGCTTCGGGTCCCTGCGGTTTCGGATATCCAGCAGGGTTTGCGGGAGGCGGATGTCATCTATGTCCTTAGGGTTCAAAGGGAGCGGCATTCGGGAACGCGCTATCCCTCTGCCTCACAGTATGCTCGAGAGTATGGCTTAACGGAGGCACGGATTCAGCGCTGGGCCCGTCCCGGGGCGGTGATTTTGCACCCGGGGCCGGTCCACCGTGGGGTAGAGCTGGATTCGCCGGTCGTGGAAGGGCCGCATTCCGCCATCTGGCGGCAGGTAGAAAACGGGCTGTACGTCCGGATGGCGGTTTTGTCCCTTTTGGCGGGAGTTCCTCGCACCCTTCGCAGGGCTTCGGGCACCAGCCGGGCGCCCAGAGGGCGCCAGCGTGCTGGGAAAAAATTGTATAATCGGCGGGAGAGTCGGCCCACGTAGCTCAGTCGGCAGAGCACTTCCTTGGTAAGGAAGAGGCCGGCGGTTCAAGCCCGCCCGTGGGCTCCGCTTCAGAGAGGAGGAATTTAGAGCTATGTCCAAAGAGAAATTTGACCGGACCAAGCCGCATGTGAACGTGGGGACGATCGGGCACGTAGACCACGGCAAGACGACGCTGACCAGCGCCATCACGAAGGTTTTGGCGGCGCACAAGCTGGCGCAGGCCAGGGCGTACGAGGAGATCGACAACGCTCCGGAGGAGAGACAGCGCGGGGTGACCATTAACGTCCACCATGCCGAATACGAGAGCCAAAAGCGCCACTATGCGCATGTGGATTGCCCCGGGCATGCCGACTACATCAAGAATATGATCACCGGATCGGCACAGATGGATGGGGCGATCTTGGTGGTGTCTGCGGCGGATGGTCCCATGCCGCAAACGCGGGAGCATGTGCTTTTGGCAAGGCAAGTCAACGTTCCGCACATTGTGGTATTTTTGAACAAGGTGGATGCGGTGGAGGACGCGGAGCTGCTGGATTTGGTGGAACTGGAGGTGCGGGAGCTGTTGACCAAGTATGAGTTTCCGGGGGAGAAGGTGCCTGTGGTGAAGGGGTCGGCGTTGAAGGCGATGGAGTGCGGGTGCGGCAAGAGGGAGTGTAAAAGCTGCGGGCCGATCTGGAAGCTGGTGGAGACGGTGGACGACTACATCCCGGTGCCGGTGCGGGACACGGAGAAGCCCTTTTTGATGGCGGTGGAGGATGTATTTTCCATTACCGGGCGAGGGACGGTGGCCACGGGGCGGGTGGAGCGCGGCAAGATTGCGGTGGGGGACGCGGTGGAGATCGTGGGGATCCAGGAGACGAAGGCGAGCGTGGTGACGGGTTTGGAGATGTTCCGGAAGGTGTTGGATACGGCGATGGCCGGGGACAACGTAGGGATATTGTTGCGTGGCATCGAGAAGGGGCAGATAGAGAGGGGGCAGGTGGTGGCGGCTCCCAAGGCGGCGACGCCGCACCGGGGGTTTACGGGGCAGGTGTATATCCTGACCAAGGAGGAGGGAGGACGGCACACGCCGTTTTTCAAGGGGTATCGCCCTCAGTTTTATTTCAGGACGACGGATGTGACCGGGGAGATCGAGTTGGCGCCTGGGGTGGAGATGGTGATGCCTGGGGACAATGTAGAGTTTAAGGTGAAGCTGTTGGCGCCGATCGCTATGGAGAAGGGGTTGCGGTTTGCGATCCGGGAAGGGGGGCACACGGTGGGGGCTGGGGTGGTCAGCGAGATTACGGAGTAAGGTTTGAGACTGTGGCTGCAAAAGATCGTCTTATCGTCACTTTGGGCTGCCCCCACTGCGGCAATCGGAACTACTATTTTGCCAGAGGCAAGAAGAAGGACTACAAGCTGGAGGTCCAAAAATTTTGCCGCTGCTGCCGAAAACATACCGCCCATAAGGAAACCAAATCCTAAGCGGGCGCGTCCATATTGAGTGGCGACATAGGCTGCCAATCTTCAGGCCCCGAATGCGAAGCGTGAGGGGTGCGACAGAGGGGAGCGTCGGTTAACGGCAAACCACCGGTCTCCAAAACCGGGACTGCAGGTTCAAGTCCTGCCGCTCCCGAAGAAATGGTACAATGGGTTTTAATCCCGTCCAGTTTGCAAGAGAATCCTATCGGGAGCTAGGGAAAGTCACCTGGCTTTCCAAACAGCAGATGGCTGCTTCGACGGTGGTCGTTTTGGTGCTGGTCTTTTTGGTCTCGATTTATGTGAGCTTGGTGGATTTCATTTTGTCTATTGTTTTGGGAGCCTTTTTGGGGAGGTAATGGAGAATCTGCCGCGCGCGTGGTATATTGTGCACACCCAGTCGGGGTTTGAGGACCGCGTCAGAACCACGGTGGAGAAGGCGATTGAAAAACAGGGGCTTCAAAAGAAGATTTTTCAAGTTTTAGTTCCGACCGAGGAGGTGGTGGAACTGAGGCGCGGCAAACGGGTGGTGCGAAAGAGGAAATTTTTTCCGGGATATATCCTGCTGGATATGCTGGTGGACAACGACACATATTGGCTGGTGCGTGGAACAACGGGAGTCACCGGATTTTTGGGAGGGGTCCAGCCGGTTCCCTTGCCGGAGGAGGAAGTAAAAAATATCACGGATCTCACTGTCGCCTCCGCTCAGGCCAAACCTAAGCCCGCTATTCTGTTTGAAAAAGGCGAGAGCGTGCGCATTGCCGATGGCCCCTTCCGCCACTTCGTAGGGGTGGTGGATGACGTCAATGAACCGAAGGCGAAGCTCAAGGCCATGGTCACCATTTTCGGGCGCCCCACCCCCGTGGAGCTTGATTTTCTACAGGTGGAAAAGGTATAGGTGGCAAAAAAGAAGATCAAGACGCTGATTAAATTGCAGATCCCCGCGGGGGCCGCCAATCCCGCGCCGCCGGTCGGGCCGGCGTTGGGACAGCATGGAGTGAACATCATGGAGTTTTGCAAGCAGTTTAATGAGCGCACCAAGAATCAGGAATCCGGAATGCTGATTCCGGCGGTGATCACGGTTTTTGAGGATCGCAGTTTTACGTTTATCACCAAGATGCCCCCCATGTCCTCGCTCATCAAGCGTGCGGCGGGTTTGGCAAAAGGGTCTGCGGAGCCCAGCAAATCCAAGGTCGGCAAGATTAGCCGCCAGCAGCTGGAGGAGCTTGTAAAGCAGAAGCTGCCGGATTTAAATACGGAGAATCTGAAGGAGGCCCTGCGCACGGCGGAGGGAACGGCCCGGAGCATGGGTATCACCATTGAGTAGGCGGTGGGCATCGACTGGTGGACCAGAGTGAAACATGGGGAAGCGATTAGTAGAATTGGAAAAGGCGGTTGAAAAGGGCAAGGCCTATTCTTTGCCGGAGGCGGTGGCTCTTGTGAAGAAGACTGCGAAGGCTAAATTTGACGAGACAATCGAAATACATATTCGTTTGGGGATTGACCCCAAGCAGTCGGATCAGCAGTTGCGGGGGACGCTGCTCCTTCCCAACGGCAGCGGCAAGAGTTCTCGGGTGGCGGTCGTGGCCAAGGGAGAGAAGATGAAGGAGGCGGAGTCGGCGGGGGCGGATGTGGTGGGGGCGGAAGACTTGGTGGAGAAGATCGGCAAAGGGTGGCTGGAATTTGATGTGTTGGTGGCCACGCCCGACGTGATGAAAGAGGTCATGCGGTTGGGCAAGCTTTTGGGGCCCAAGGGGCTCATGCCCAACCCTAAGAGCGGCACGGTGACCTTTGAACTGGGTAAGACGGTGAAGGAACTGAAGGCGGGACGTTTGGAGTTTAAGGCCGATGCCTACGGGATTGTGCACCTGCCCATGGGCAAGGCCTCCTTTTCGGCGGAAAAGCTTTTGGAAAATGCCCAGATGGCTTTGGAGGTCCTCTCCAAGGCCCGGCCCTCCGGCGCGAAGGGTAAGTACATTTTGAGTGTTTTTCTTTCCTCCTCGATGGGCCCCGGTATTCCAGTCGCTGCGGCCTCCCAGGAATAACCCATGTCCTTCTCCTTTTGGATTTCGGGGTTTGTGGCCTTGGGAATTGTCGGATTTCTGCTGTCGGTTTGGGTCTATCGGCAGGTCTCCCTGCTGCCGGATGGAAACGAGAAGATGCAAGAGATTGCCGCAGCCATCCGGGCCGGGGCGATGGCCTTTCTCTGGAGGGAGTATTCCATCATCTTGGGCTTTATCCTTTTGGTGTTTGCTCTGCTCACCCGGTATCTGGGATTTTTTACGGGACTGGCCTTTGTGACCGGCGGGCTTTGCTCCCTGGCGGCGGGGGTTTTGGGGATGCGGGCTGCCACCGCCGCGAATGTCCGAACTACGCAAGCGGCGAAGAATGGGGGAATGGGAGAGGCGCTTTTTGTCGCTTTTCGCGGAGGATCGGTGATGGGGTTGGCGGTGGCCTCCTTGGGGCTTTTAGGGCTGGCGCTGTGGTACCTGGCGGTGGCGGGCGATCCGGCCATCCTGAGCGGTTTTGCGATGGGGGCCAGCTCCATCGCCCTTTTTGCGCGTGTCGGAGGCGGGATCTACACCAAGTGTGCGGATGTCGGAGCCGATCTGGTGGGCAAGGTCGAGGCTGGAATCCCGGAGGATGATCCGAGAAACCCGGCGGTCATCGCAGACAACGTGGGGGACTGTGTGGGGGACACTGCCGGAATGGGGGCGGATCTGTTCGAGTCTTACGTGGGGGCCGTGGTGGCGGCGGTCGCCTTGGGATTTTCACTCCCCAATCCTCAGGTATGGATGACCTACCCTTTGGCGGTCGTGGCGGTGGGGCTTTTGGCCTCCGGGGTGGGGATTTTCTTCGTTCGCTCCTCCACCGTCTTAGATCCTCAGAAGGCGCTGCGCTACGCGACCGGGGTGAGCGGTCTGAGCTTTCTGATTGCCGCTTATTTTATGACGCGCTATTGGACCGGGCAGTCCTCGGCTTATCTGGCGGTTGTGTCCGGTTTTCTTGCCGGGTTGCTGATCGGTTTGGAGAGCGAGTTCTACACCTCAGGCCGCCCGGTCCTTTCCATCGCTCGCAGCAGTGAAACGGGGCCCGCCACGACCGTCATCACCGGAATGGCGCTGGGGATGGAGAGCGTCATTTTGCCGATGTTGACGATTTGCGCGGCGATCTATGCGGCCTTTTCCCTGGCAGGGCTTTACGGAATCGCGCTGGCCGCAGTGGGAATGCTCTCCATCATCGGGATGGTGATGTCGGTGGATTCCTATGGCCCGATTGCGGATAACGCCGGAGGGATTGCGCAGATGTCCGGGGCGGGCCCGGAGGTCCGCCGGATCACGGACCGCCTGGATTCCCTGGGCAATACCACCGCTGCGATCGGCAAGGGTTTCGCCATAGGATCGGCGGCCTTGACCGCCCTGGCCTTGTTCTCCGCCTACACCATGGCGGCGGCTATCCCCGGGATTGATCTGGTGAATCCCCGCGTGGTGATCGGGCTTTTTCTCGGGGGGCTCATCCCCTTTTTCGTTGCCGCCCATACCATGAAGGCGGTGGGGCGCGCTGCTTTTCGGATGGTCCACGAAGTCAGACGGCAGTTCCGGGATATCCCGGGCCTGATGGAGGGAACGGCTGCGGCGGACTACACGACATGCGTGGACATCGCCACTCGCGGGGCCTTGAAGGAGATGATTCTTCCCGGGGCGGCCGCCGTTTCACTTCCAGTTCTGGTTGGATTTTTTATGGGAGCGGAGGCCTTGGGAGGCCTGCTGGCCGGGGCCACCGTCTGCGGAGTTCTTTTGGGGATTATGATGTCCAATGCCGGAGGAGCCTGGGACAACGCCAAAAAATACATCGAGGCGGGAAATTTGGGCGGGAAAGGTTCCGCTGCTCACAAGGCGGCGGTGGTGGGGGACACCATCGGCGATCCCCTCAAGGATACCTCCGGCCCCTCCATGAATATTTTGATCAAATTGATGTCCATCGTCTCCCTGGTGATCGCCCCCCTGCTGGTCCGTTGAGAGGAAGATTAGGCCTCCAGTTTTGCGAGACGGCCTTCGTGGTTTTTTAGCTTTTTGCCGTGTTCATCGAGAGTTTTGGGAAAAGTGGCGGTCTCTCTGTTGTAAATCTCGAGTTTCTTAGCAAAAGCATCAATGGTGCCTGTGATTCGGTCGAAGCCTGCATCCATTCTGGAGCTGAGGCGGTCTTCCATTTTTTGCATTTTGTTCTGAGTCTTGTTTAGTTCTAAGGCAATTCGATCTGCTTTCTGGTCTACCGTCTGAACCCTTTGGTCCAGCGTCTGAACCTTTTGGTCCAGCGTCTGAACCTTTTGGTCCAGCGTCTGAACCTTTTGGTCCAGCGTCTGAACCTTTTGGTCCAGCGTCTGAACCTTTTGGTCCAGCGTC